>DASTVV010000100.1:0-8580 GCA_035758925.1 Gemmatimonadaceae bacterium | reverse complement strand
CGCGCCCGCGAAGCCGCCGTACCTGGCGATCCTCTCGAAGTTCACGACCGCGCCGGGTGTCGTCATCGACGGCAAGTTGCGATACACCGTGAAAGAGCTGTCCGGAACGCTCGGCATCGATCGCACGCTGACGTCGAATCCGGGCGACACACTGATTCTGTCGCTTCCTCCGGCCACCTATGTCGTGGAGCTCCACGACATCCCGGCAACGTGCAGCGTTCGCGACGGGCCGGCGAGGTTGATCGTGCTGCTCGACAGCGACAACACCGGCACGTTGCGCTTCAACGTGAGCTGCGTGTCGTCGCTCAGGATCGAAGTCCTCATGGACGGCAACGAGCTGGACACCGAGCTCGTGTACCATTTGCAGGGGCCCGGCACGGACAAGCTGGGGCTCGTGAAGCTTGCTGGACCAGACTCGATCCACGCGCGTGGCGACACCATCGTCCTCACCGATCTTGCCAAGGGTGACTACCAGATCTCGCTGGCGCACATCTCCGAGAACTGCGGGCTCTTTGGCGACGACGTCTCCAGGGTGCGCACCGTCTCCGTCTCGGAGACCGGCGGCGCCGACGTCTCATTCCGCGTGCGCTGCTCCGAAATGGCGCTGCGGCCGCACCTCCACTCGCTCGCGTCCACGTACCACGACAACACCAGCGGGTTCGTCTTCAGCGTGTTCGATCCCGATCGCGACGTACGCTCGTACCGCTGGGACCTCACCGACTGCCAGGGCAAGAGCGTGCTCCCGGAAGGCAGGGGGCGCATCAGGCGCGGGCTGGACGGCGGCCGTACGCTGCGCGCGGACAGCATGGTCATCGTCGGCGCCTTCGAGGTCGGCATCGCCGACGGCGATCTCGTCGGGCGGTGTACCGCGATCGTCGTCGAGGACATCCGCGGCAACATTTCCGACATGATCGAGCAACCCATCGCGGCATCGCGGGGCGGCACGCTGCCGGATGCGACGCTGTTCAATGCGCGGCTGATCGGCACCAGCGCCATCTCCACCCAGCTGCAGGCCTTTGATCTGGACGGTGACTTCGCCGGCTCGTTCGCAGCCGTGCGGGTTCGCGACGGAATCCTGTCTGCGTCGGACGGCAACCCCGACATCGGCATCCTGAGTCCGGTGGGTTTTCTCGACACCACCGTGCCGAACCTTCCACTCGGCACGCTGCTCAAGTGGGACGACGTGTTTTCCATCATCGTCTATCTCATCGATAGCAAAGGCAACTTCCGACGGCTCGAGGACGCGGACCTGTTCCATTGAACAGATATCGCCGAGACGACGGTTCGGCGATGATCGTGTATCGGCCGAGCCGAGCGCCACCTGCGGCGCGCGACGGAGCTGGATTCCACGATGATCCTCTACGAGCTGGATCTCGCCGACCTCTACGCGCGCACCGGTCGCGCCGCGGAGGCGAAAGCGCTGGCGATCCACATCGCATCCATGCCCTCACGGCATCCGATGGACGACCGGCTCCGATCGATTGCGGCGGAACGCTGGAGTCGCTGACGTGCGACCTCAGCGGTGTCGCGCAGTCCGATGGCTGGAATCGGATATCGGCATCGTGACTTTTCGGTCATGATCGCGTATCCGGCGATTTGGACGCCGTGCAAGATGGCCCCGGCCCTGTGGTTCTGAGGGTAACGCGATTGTTGCATTGACGTGATTTGGTGGTGCCTGGCGCGTTGTGGGGCGCGAAGACATTAGCGCCCCCCATGCACGCACCGAGTCGCGCGCCGCTACCCCACGGCATGCAGACGGTCATCGGTCTTGCGCTCACGCTGGCCACAGCGTGTGCGTCGGATCGGCCGATCGCGCCCGCCACCAAGTGCAGCGGCGCATCCGCGGATCTCAGCACCCTCGCGGTATTCGATGGCGCCACGGTTCGCGGCTCGGCGCTCGAGTGCATCCGTCTGGCGGAGAACGCCGAGTACATCGTCGTGCCGCAGCTGCTGGGAGCGACGCTGCCGTACGTCTACCAGAAATTCCTCATCGGCGCGCCGGACGCGACGATCTCCACGCAACCCATGATCGCTTCGCTCACGGCGAACGAAGACGCGATGCCGTCGTTCCCGTCGACCCAGGAGCGCCTGCATGGTCTGCTGCGGGAGCGCGAACGACTCCTTCGGCCGCGGCGCACGGCCGAGATGCGCGTGGAGGCCGATGTCGCCGACCCGGTATCCCGGGACTTCAGCGTGCTGGCGAGCCTCTCGGACGTCACGAAATTCGCGAAAATCACCACGGCACTGCGGTTCGCCGGGACGCACGTGCTGTTGTACGTGGACGAGCGCACGGCGTCCATCTACACCGATGACGAGCTGCTCGCGCTGGGCAAGCAGTTCGACGAGCAGCTCTATGGAGTGGACCACGCCGCGTTCGGGCCGGAGAGCGACATCGACGGCAACGGCAAGGTCATCGTGCTCTTCACACCGGCGGTGAACGCACTGGTGAGCGCGTCCGAGTGCGCGACGTTCGGGTTCGCGACGGGCTTCTTCTACGGGTTCGATCTCGCGAGCACCGCGCCCGAGTCCAACAAGGGCGAAGTGTTCTACGCGATGACGCCGGATCCACAGGGCACGTACAGCTGCGCCCACACGGAGGCCGACGTCGCGGCACTGCTGCCCGCGACGTTCGTACACGAGTTCCAGCACATGATCTCGTACGGCCAGCATGTCCTGGCCAAGGGACTACCGCCCGAAGTGCCGTGGCTCAACGAGGGCCTGAGCCACATGGCCGAGGAGCTCGCGTCCCTCTACTACGAGGCGAGGTACCCGCCGCCGTCGGGCCGGACGAATCCGTTGCAAATCTTTCCCGACTCCGCGAGCCCGTTGATCATCGGCAACCTGTTCAATTCCTACCGATACTTAAGGTTCAGCGAGCAGTATTCGATCAGCAGTTGTGCGCCAGGCTCCTTCTGCGCCACGCCGGAACGCGGCGGCGCCTGGTTGTTTCTCCGCTGGCTCGCAGACGACACCGCCGATCCGCGGCTGTTCGAGAAGCTGGTCCAGGCGTCCGACCCCGGCACCGAAAACATCGAGCAGGCCACCGGCCGAACGTTCGGCGACCTGTTCGGTGAATTCGCCCTCGCGGTCTGGGGCGACAGCATCGTCGGAGCGCCGCGCACGAGCACACGCGCGGCGCTGCGTTTTTCCGGCCGGAATCTGCGCCGCATCTACAACGCGATGTACGAGACGTACGGTCCGCTTCGCGGTGTGCCACAGCGGTTCCCAGTCTCTCCCATCGAGCTCGACCCGGCGACGCGGCGCGAAGGCGCGATGCGGCCGGGGAGCTTCCAGGTCTTTCACCTCAGGACCCCCGCGAACCATTCCGGGTTCGCCCTCGGCCTCACGTCCGATTCGGGCGAGCCGCTGTCCGCGGCGCACGGGGCCCAGGTCTCCATTCTCCGGGTGCCTCTGCCATGATGAACACGCAAACCGCGTACGACATCGAGCCGAGCGCGGTGATGTCGCTGTCAGCGGACGACATCCTCGACGTCCTGGCGCGGCAGACGACGGCCTCGGTGACATATGCGCTGGCGGACGGCCACATGCGGACCACCCGCGAGCCCTACGTCCTCGTCGACTACGCGCTGTACCTCCCCTCCTCGCCGAGCCTGGGTGCCTTCGTCTCCAACGGAGGCGCGGCTGGGTATTTGGGCGAATCGCGCCGGCCGGGCGGGCAGAGCGCGCAGACCGTCGAATGCGAGATCAACGAGCTCGATGGGCTGACCGAGTGGCGCTATGTGTGGCTGCGCGGGTGCGCGACACTGCTACAGCCGACCGGCGGGGCGAGCGAGCGCAACTCGTGGCGTCTGGGAATCGAACGGCTGCGCGCGGTGGTCCCCCGATTTCGCGACGCAAGCGTCGAGGCCCTGGCCTTCGGCAATTTTGGGGTGGTCAGGCTGGCGAGCCTCGAGCCCTCAGGTGTCCGGCTGACGCTCGAAGGTGGAATGATCCCGATGTAGACCGGGCGTGGTCGGTGCGCAGGTCTTATTATTGTCGGCAATGTCCCGACCGGCCTCACCGATCAAATCAGCGGGCAGTGCGCGCGCCGCGCGGCACAAGGATGGCACCCGGCTGCTGGCGCTGGTGCAGCGCAGGCCGGACGTGGCACCCAACCAGCGGTTCCGTCATGAACAGTGGGCGCCGCATCTGGAGCGCGCGCACGGGATCACGATGGACTTCGCGCCGTTCGAATCCACCGAGCTGGCCGCCCTGTTCGAAGCGCCTGGGCGAAGAGTCCGGAAACTGCTGCTCGCGGTGCGCGACAGCGCGCGACGGTGGATTCGTCGCCACGACGCCGACCGCTATGATGCCGTCGTCGTCGTCCGTGAGGCGACGATGCTAGGCGGCGCGTTCGTGGAACGCGCGCTGGCAGCCAAGGGCGTGCCGCTGATCTACGATTTCGACGACGCGATTTTCCTGTCGTCGCCGGACGGTGCGAGCGTCTCGACCCTGCTGCTGCGGACGCCGTGGAAGGTCGCGGAGATCTGCCGGCTGGCGCGCGCGGTCACCGTCGGCAACGACTACCTGGCGGCCTTCGCCCGGCGCCGCAACGACAACGTCCACATCGTCCGCACGAGCATCGATCTCGACCGATACAAGCCGCAGCCCGAGCGCGACGCCTCCGCTCCGTTCACCGTGGTGTGGAGCGGTTCCAAGAGTACGTTGCAGTACCTGGACACGGTTCGCCCGGCGCTGGCCGCGCTCGCCGGCTGCGTGCCGGCAAAGCTCCGCGTGGTGTGCAACGCGCGGCCGCGGCCGTTCGAGGGCATCGACATGGAGTTCGTGCCGTGGGCGCCGGCCACCGAAGTCGCGGCGCTGGCGGACAGCGACGTGGGCATCATGCCGCTGCCCGACACCGAGACATCGCGCGGCAAATGCGCGCTCAAGGCGCTGCAGTACATGGCGGTCGGGCGCGCGGCCGTCGTGTCGCCCGTGGGCATGAATCGCCACGTCATCCGCCACAACGAGAACGGATTGCTGGCGGACGACACCACATCGTGGGTGTCGCAGCTCGAGCGCCTCGCTCGAGATCCGGCCCTGCGCCGCCGCCTCGCGGCGTCCGGCCGGCGCACGATCGAGACCGGCTACTCCGCCGAACAGTCGGCGCGCGCGCTGGCCGGCGTCGTGCGCAACGTCCTGGCAACCGAGGGAGCCAGACCATTCCTGTCGCAAGCCGTCGGCGCGGATTGATCGCCTGGTGACGCCGCGAGCACTCCTCGGTGCGCTGCTCGCTGGCGCGCTTCAGTTGTCGCCGGCGACGGCGATAGCGCGCGCGCAGGCGGCCGGGCAGTCGGCGCGGTCGCCTATTCGATGGGAGAGTCCCGTCTGGGTGGGCTCGATCGGCGAAGAGGATCGGCGGCTCGCACAGCTCACGGGCGCGGCGTCGGTGACGTCCTGGCTCATCCGGCCGCTCACACGTGAGCTCACGCCCCCTGCCCCAGCGCGCGTGGTCCTGTACTACCCGCAGAGCCGAACGCGATTCAACAGCAACATCCCGTACGGCATGGACGACGGCGCGATGTGGGCCGGGCGCGGGCTCTCGGCGGCTCTCGATGTGGGAGTCGAAGCGCGCTGGCGCGCGATTTCGGTGCGCGTGGCTCCCACGCTCACCTGGTCGCAGAACCGCGAGTTCGTGCTCGCGCAGCAGCAGTTCGCGGCGGCAAACTCGTCACCGTTCGCGGACCAGTGGTGGGCCTCGCGCATCGACCGGCCGCAGCGATTCGGCGACGGCGCGTATGCCCGTGTCGATCCCGGTCAGTCGAAGGTGCGCGTGGAATGGCGGGGCCTGGCCGTGGGAGCGGGCACCGAGAGTATGTGGTGGGGTCCCGGCATCGACAACTCCATCCTGATGACGAACAACGCGGCCGGGTTTCCGCATGCGTTCGTCGGAACGTCGCACCCGGTGAATGTGTGGATCGGCCGCCTGGAGGGGATGTATCTCGCCGGCCGTTTGTACGACTCGGACTACTGGCGCCTCGGCGTTCAGCCGAACCGGAATCGTCGCTGGCTGGGCGCGCTGGTGTTCGTCCTGGAACCGCGAGGTGCGCCCGGTCTGTACCTGGGCGGTGGCCGAGTCTTCTATCAGTACGTGCCGCCGGATGGAATCGGGTTCGGCGAGCTGTTCGACATCCTGCAGCCCTTCACCAAAGTAAAGGTTGCAACGCCGGACAATCCGTTAGGCAACGACAGCGCGGACCAGCTGCTCGCGCTCTTCGCGCGCTGGGTCTTTCCCGAGGTCGGCTTCGAGGTCTACGGCGAATGGGGACGAAACGACCACAACGTGGACTTCAGGGATCTCGTGCTCCAGCCGGACCACGCGTCAGGGTTCGTCCTTGGCTTCCAGAAGGCATTTCAACGGACAGCGCGCGGCTTTCTCGTGCTGCGCGGCGAGCTGACGGCGCTTGGCGAGGGGCGCACGGCCGAGGTTCGCCCCGCGCCACCGTGGTATGCGCATCACATTGTCTTCCAGGGCTACACGCAGCGAGGCCAGATCGTGGGTGCGGGCATCGGGCCGGGCTCCGACATGCAGAAGCTGGAAGCGAACTGGCACGCCGAGGGCTGGACGGGCGGTGCGTTCGTGGAGCGCGTCCGCATCGACGCCGACGGCTTCTACCGGTTCTTCGCGCCGCTGGGGCTGGCGCCGAGCAGTTTTCGGTGGATGGACGCCATCCTGGGCGTGGGCGTGCGAGGCAAGTACGACTTTCGGCGCGTGCGTCTCACGGGGTCGGTCTTCCGGGGCCTGGAGCGCAACCGCTACACGATTCTGCAGAACGACGTGCCGAACCTGTCCGCGGACGTGCGACTGGAGTTTCGCGTCCCTTAGAGCGCCTTAAGACACTGTTCGAACGCGGAGGGCGCGGAGGGAGCGCAGGTGATTCTAGTACGCGCCCCGGCCGCTGAGGACGACGCCTGCCGTGCGGAACATGATCCACAGGTCCAGCCAGAGCGACCAGTTGTAGATGTAGTACGCGTCGGACGCCTGCTGCTGATCCAGGTTGCTCGCGCTCCGCTGCGTCACCTGCCAGTAGCCCGTGATGCCGGGCGGCACCTGGCCGCGCAGGTTGCGGAAATCGTCGGAGAACCGGTTCAGGTGGTAGCCGGGGAACGGGCGCGGGCCCACGAGGCTCATGTCGCCCTTCACGACGTTCCAGAGCTGCGGCAGCTCGTCCAGGCTGGAGCGGCGCAGGAAGTGGCCGATGCCCCGGATGATGCGCGGGTCGCGCTCGAGCTTCATGTGGCGCTCCCACTGTTCGCGCGCCGAGCGGTTCCCGTCGAGATACTCGCGCAGTGCGCTGTCGGCGTTGGGCACCATGGTGCGGATCTTCCACATCCACATGCGCCGGCCATTCATCGCCTCGCGGGACTGCGTAAAGAAGGCCGGCCCCTTGGGGCTCACGATCTTCACGAGCAGCGCCGAGACCGCGATCACCGGAATGCTGAGCAGGAAGAGCGGAGTTCCGACCGCGAGATCGAAGGCGCGCTTGAGCACCAGGTTGATGCGATCGAAGCGCTCGTGGCGCATCTCCACCATCGAGCAGGTACCGACGGTCTTGCTGCGGGTCCACAGGTTGCCGACGCCGCCGACGTCCGCGACGACGCCGACGTTGGCATAGCGCTGACCCAGCTTGTGCGCGAGCTGCACGATGCGTCCGGCGCCCGGAACCGCAACGATCACGTTCTTGATTGCGTACGGCGGCTGCCAGGTGAGCGCGTCCTCGATCGGGCCCAGGATCGGAACGCCCTCGACGGTGAGCCCGTGCTTGGCTGGATCATCATCGAAGGCGGCGACCGGCACGATTCCCAGCGAGCGGTTGTTGCGCAGCTCGCGAATCGTGTGGGTGGCCACCGAACCGGCGCCGAGGATGACGACGGGATAGCCGTACCGGCGGGCGCGAACCAGCAGGTGGGTGACGAGATTCCGCAGCAGCCATGCGGAGGGAGTGAGCATCACCCACGTGGTGAGCGCGATGAGTCGCGACGCGCTGCTCATCTGGAGCGAGAAGAGCAGCGAGAGGTGGCAGAGTGCCGCGAGCGCAGTCGTGACGGTGGAGCGACGCAGCTCCTCCGGCTGGGGGATGCCATAGCCGGGATACAGGCCGCTCACCGCGCGCATCGAGATCCAGAGGACGCTGGCGGCGAAGAAGGCCGGGGACATGGCCATGGGTCCGAACACCCACGTGCGCAGCTGGAGGGCGAGTTGTCGGGCGACGAGCAGCGCGACGATGTCGGCGGCGACCAGGGCCAGGAGCGTCAGGGCCGCGGTATTGCGCCACGGCAGCGCGTCGCGCTGGAGGCCTACGCTGGGGGGCGAATAGCTGCTCGGGCCACGGAGGGTCACCGAGGTCGCCAGCGTACTGCCGCTATTTATGAGGTAGGGGGTGGCTGTCATCGGGTCGGCTGCATCGCCGATCAGGTGGGGAGCTACAGGGGGTACCAGGGGTACCGGCGGGAGCCTCAAACCTGCGTATGGCGACGCTGTTCAGCAGTGCGCCACATCACCGCAACTCTGTGTCTTTATTGAGCTTTGGTGGTGTGGATTGCGTCAGTCCTGCGGCTGTTCGACGTAAACGGGTGAAA
>DASTVV010000071.1:0-6498 GCA_035758925.1 Gemmatimonadaceae bacterium | reverse complement strand
CGCGCCCGCGCAGCGATCGGCGCCCGGAGTGCGGCCGACGAGTGACGAGTGTTCGATTCTTCGTTCCAGAAATCACACACGGCTCTTCCACAGGAAGGCACAATGACCATTCGTAAACTCACATTGATGTCCGCTGCGGTTTGCGTGCTGGGGCTCGTGGCGCTCGCCACTCCGGCTCAGGCGACCAGCAGCGACTGCTGGGACAGCGGATGTTCGAGCAGCTGTCCGGACCAGGAATACGCCGCGCTGATGTGCCAGAGTCACGGCTGCAGCACTACGGGCAGTTCGTGCGAAGCGTGTGCGCCGGGACAAGGTGCTGGGCTCCGCCTCATCTGTGGTTTCGAGACCTAGCGACGTGTTCGCAGGGAGCCGGGGAAACGATTAGTGGCGATACCGGCGGAGCGATTCCTGGCTTGGAGCGTGGGTGCTGCGGCTCTCGTGATTGCAGCACTCGTGGTTCGGCGCGAATTGTTCCGGCCGCCAGTCATCGCGGCAGCTGAGTCGCGCACGCCTGAGCTCCAGCGGAACTGGGAGGCAGTGCTTCCTTACGGGATCCGCGTGGGGAATCCGTCAGCGCCGGTGCGAGTCGTGGAATTCTTCGACCTCGAATGCCCCGGCTGTCGCGCCTTTCATCTGGAGGCGCTGAAGGCGGCCCGCGCCCCGATACGGCGACCGGCTCCAGGTGGTTTACGTGCATTGGCCCCTGAGTTACCATCGAGTCGCCCGCCCCGCTGCACAGGCTGCCGAATGTGCAGAGAAGCAAGGGCGATTCGGCGAATTCGTGGATGCGATTTATCGCAATCAGGATTCCTTGCTCCTGAAGAGCTGGAACAGTTTCGCGAAGGACGCTGGTGTCCTGGACGTCCGGGGCTTCGAGGCTTGCAGCAATGCTGCTACCACCTTTGCGCGCATAGATTCAGGAGCGGCGTTTGCAAAACGATGGGGATTGCGCGGTACCCCCACGGTGCTGGTGAACGGCTGGCGATTCGGCGCGGCCCCGCAGGCGTCTGAGATGTACCAGCTCATCGATGACCTGTTGGCTGGGAAGGCGCCCGCGCGCCGGTAGCGAGCCTTCTTTTCAAACGGAGCGGCGTTTGATCCGGCCGGCATCAATCGCGGTATTCGGTCTTCTGGTTGCCGCAGTGGCTCCGCCAAGTGGCGCGCAGTCGATCAGGGGACGGGTCACCGATGCGGCGACGTCCGGTTCGTTGCCGGAAGCAGTGGTCCTCTTGCTGGACTCGAGTCGTGCCGTGGTAGCGCGCGCGATGACCAGCGCTGACGGGTCATACACACTGCGCGTCCCGCGGCCCGGCATCTACAGAGTTCAAACGCTGCGATTGGGGTTCAAGCCGTTTGTCTCCAGTCCAGTGACCGTAGCCGCCGGCGACCTGACGCTTGACCTCGCGCCCGCTGGCATTCCGGTGCGGCTCGATCGCCTGCAAACCGTCGCGCGAACGGAGTGCCAGGATATCGGCGCGGACACATCGTCCGCTGCGTACACCATGCTCGAGCAGGTCCGTATGGCGCTGCACGCCACGGCGCTTACCGCCCGTCGCACGGCCGCCAACGCACTCGACGCCACCATCGTTGAATATGAACGCGATGTCGATCCAGCCAACGAGTCCATTCGCCAGCAGACCACCTTGCTGACGCGTGGCTGGACGCTGACGCCGTGGGCATCGTTGCCCCCAGCGAGTATTCACACCGCGGGTTACGTCGCGAGAGACCTCCAGGGGTACACGACCTACCACGCGCCTGACATCGCCGTCCTCCTGTCGTCGGAGTTCGTAGACGACCATTGCTTTCGCGCGGTCGTCGGCAGCACGGCGGCCGACAGCAGCATTCGGCTCGAGTTCGAGCCGGTGCGATCCCGACGCCGCATTCCGGAGATCAAGGGAAGGCTGGTGCTGGACCGAGCCTCCGCTCAGCTCAGGCGTCTGGATTTCGAGTACGTGAACCTGGAGACTCAGCTGCGGGGTGATGACGCTCGACCCGGAGGATACCTGGCATTCGATCGGCCCAGGAGCAATGTCTGGCTGGTTTCGCGCTGGTTCATCAAGATGCCCCTTGTCGGGACGCGCCGCGTCTCCGTGGGCAGCATCGGACGCGTGCAACAGTATGAGCAGCAGCCGTATCTGGCCGGGGCCCGCGTGAAGGGCGGCGAGCTGGTGCTGCTCGTTCGTAGGGGGGACACGCTCGTCGCTCGGGCGGACGTCGAGGTCAGCGGGGCAATTGTGGACTCAGCCAGTGGACGGGGCGTCCGCGGCGCCCGCGTGAGCCTGCGCGGAACGCAGCTCACAACCGAGAGCGACTCGACCGGACGATTCCACTTCGGCAGCCTGCTACCCGGCACGTATGGCTTGGAGATCAGCACACGAGCGCTGCAGGCCTTCGCCTCGGTGCTCACCCGGCCGCTTACGGTCACATCCTCGGACTCGACGGTCGTGGTTCGCCTTCCTTCATCCTCGCAACTGCTGACCCGATCGTGCGCCACCGCGACGCAGGGCGCCTTGGTTGGGTTGGTGACCGGCGCCGATTCGTTGACGACCGTTCGGGGCGTTCGCGTGCAGGCGACGTGGGACTCGAGCGGCACCGAGGTCGGGCGCGAAGCGCGGCCCGACCTGCATGGCGTCTACCGCCTGTGTGGCGTGCCGCTCGACGCACCTATCAGACTGCGCGCCATTGGGCTGGCGGCAGCCTCGACGCTCCGGTCCATCGTCGTGGGTCCCGACACGCGCGTCGGCATCCTGGACCTCGCGCTCGACCGGACGATCGTCGCGGGGGCAACGATCACGGGCACCGTCCTGGACGCGGCGAACGCTCGCCCCGTGGCGAACGCGATCGTGAGACTCGGGGCGAGCGATCGTGCCACCGTCACGGACGTCCTGGGCCGCTATTCCCTGAGGGGCGTGGCGTCGGGAGTCGACACAATTAGCGTACGCCGCCTTGGTTTCAAACCGGTGGAGATCGTGATCGCAGCCAAAAGCAATGAGTCGATCGCTCGCGACATCGTTCTCGAACGAGTCGCAACGCTCGACACGGTCGCTGTGGTGGCGACGTCGCTGCCACCTTCATTCGAGGAGCACCGGAGGATTGGTCTCGGACAGTTCCTGGGACGCGACCGGTTGGCGCGGAACGAGGGCCGGTTTCTCTCGGAGGTGCTCAAGGAATCGTTTCGCGGACTTGACATCTTCCGTGCTCTCGGCGGCCAGGCCGCCGTCATATCGACTCGTGGCACACAGTCGATGGCAAGTGGTCGCTGCTTCAGGGTGGAGGGCGCTAACCAGACAATCTGCAAATGTGCGCCCCTCGTCTATCTCGACCGTCTGTTGCTCTTCAACGGACGCTCAGGGGAACTGCCGAACATCAATCGCTTGCCCATTGTCTCGATCGAGGCAATCGAATTCTTCGCTGGGCCGGCAGAGACACCTCTCGAATACAGCACGCTGAACTCTACTTGTGGCGTTCTCGTGATCCACACGCGGAGGTAGCACCTGAGTTGCAACCCTTGACCGCGCCTTCGTCAAGGAGCACATGACCAAGCCCGCACCCCGTCGATTCCTCGGGTTGCTGAAACGTCGGCAGCCCTTCCGTCAGGGCCCGCGCGGGGCGCAGCCGGTCAGAGGGCGTGTTACGGACGCCGCAACATCAGGCTCGCTGCCGGGAGCCGTCATACTGCTGCTCGACTCGAATCGGTCAATCGTTGCTCGCGCGCTGACGAACGCAGACGGAACCGATAGCCTCCGCGCTCGACGCCCCGGCGCGTATCGGCCTCAAACGCTGCGGCTCGGGTTCCGACCGTACGTCTCGGGCCCCGTCACGGTGTCGGCCAGCGACCTCACCGTTGATCTCGCGCCCTCGACCCCAGCACGCTGGACTGCGCGTGTGGAGTGCTTGTGATTCACACGCGATGATAGCCGCGAGCGACACGAAAAGGCCGTTCGTTGAGCGCGACGCGCCTCGTCGAATCCCGGCACGAGTCCTGGCGCTCGGACTCCGCCAGGCATCGCTTTCACCCGCGGCGAGGGCTCAGAGTGGGCCCGCTGGACGTTTGTTCGGCTAGATTCCCGCGTCAACGATCAAGGCACTCGGAGCAAATGACGCCAGGGAACTACACACTCACGATCATCAAGCCCGACGCCTTCGACGCGGGCAAGGCAGGCAAGATCATCGCGCATCTCGAGCAGGGCGGGTTCACGGTCCGCGCCGCTCGCGTCATGCGCCTCACCGAAGCGCAGGCACAGGAGTTCTACGCCGTGCACCGCGACCGGCCGTTCTACAAGTCGCTCGTCGCCTTCATGACCTCGGGCACGTGCATGCCGATGGTCCTCGAGAAGACGGGAGCCGTTGCCGCACTGCGGGAGGCCATTGGCGCGACCGATCCGGCCGAGGCGAAGCCGAATACCGTACGCAAGCTGTACGCGGAGTCCAAGGAGCGGAACGCGATTCACGCCTCCGACAGCGATGAGAACGCTGTGCGCGAGAGCCGGTTCTTTTTTTCGGAGGCGGATCTCATCTCCAGGTAGACAGGGGAGTGGTGTGGGTCTGTGCCCAGGGTCGCACAACCCACACGCAACCTCAGACCAGCAACTTGATAACCTCAAGCGCCACAAGTAGTTTGTGCGGATGCTGGTGTTCGACAAACGGTCCGTCGAAACCAAGGCGGTCCAAGTCGACGCGCAGCTGTCACCCGACGATCCGGTTTGGCAGCAAGGCGATCCGGTTCCCGCGCGCGCACTGCGGGTAACGGGTCGCCTTTCGTCGGCGGGTAAGGGCAGGTTCTATTGGCACGGCAAGGTGGCGGGGGACGTCACAGTCCCGTGCCGCCGCTGTCTCGCGGATGCGAAAGTTCAGGTGCAAGATGAATCGCACGTGATCTTCGCGGAGGCGGACAGCGAGGAAGCCGAGGATCCGGACGTGTACGTGCTGGACGAACGATCGTATGAACTGGATCTTCGGCCCGTCGTACGCGAGCAGTGGTTGCTGAACGTGCCGTCGTACGCGGTGTGTCGGGAAGACTGCAAGGGAATCTGCTCGACGTGCGGAAAGGACCTGAACGAAGGTCCCTGCGCCTGTCCGGAATCCCGGGATTCCAGATGGGACGCGTTGCGCCGCGTCCCCACGAAAGATTGAAGAACTGACAACGACTAACTGAGCGACTTGTCCCATGGCCGTTCCGAAGCGACGTACCTCGAAGCGAAAGAAGCGCGCGCGCAATACGCACAAGAAGGCGCCGGCGATCGTGCTCCAGAAGTGTCCCAAGTGCGGCGCCATGAAGCGCCCACACCGCGTGTGTCAGGAGTGCGGGTACTATGCAGGCCGGCAGGCAGTAGAGGCAAAGGAAGCCTGAGCCTTGGCGCGCATCGCGTTGGACGCGATGGGGGGCGATCACGCGCCCCAGGCGCCCGTGGCTGGCGCGCTCGAAGCGCTGGCTGAACTCGACGCCCAGCACACCATTCAGCTCGTCGGACAGCGCGAGGCGATCGAGGGACAACTCGGTCGCCTCGGCGGAATCGATGGGCTGCGCTCGCGCATCCAGATCGTCGAGGCGCCCGACGTCATCGAGATGACGGAGAAGCCGACCGCCGTGCGCGGGAAGCCGAACAGCTCGATGATGGTGGGGCTCAAGCTGCAGGCCGACGACCAGTCGGACGCGTTCGTCTCCGCCGGCAACACCGGCGCCCAGATGGCCGCGTCCATGCTCCTGCTGCGATTGCACGCCGGACTCAAGCGGCCAGCGATCGCCACGATCTTCCCGACGGCGAAACGGCCCGTCGTGGTGCTGGATTCCGGCGCCAACGTCGACTGCTCGGCGGAAGAGTTGGCCCAGTTCGCGCGCCTTGGCGCGGTGTACGCGGAAGACATCCTCGGGCGCTCCAATCCGGCCGTCGCGCTGCTCAGCATTGGCGAAGAACCGGAGAAGGGCAACACGGTCACAAAAGAAGCGCACGCGTTGCTGTCCGAGTCAGGCATGAACTTCCTGGGGAATTGTGAGGGCCGCGACCTCCCGGCGGGGACGTGCCACCATGGCGATCTCGACGTCGTCGTGTGCGACGGATTCGTGGGCAACGTCGTCCTCAAGTTCTACGAGGCGGTCGCTCCACTCATGATACGGATGCTGGTGAAAGAGGGACTGCAGGAGCAGTCGATTCGCTCGGCGCTGCGACAGCTGGACTATTCCGAGCACGGCGGAGCGCCGCTGCTGGGCGTGAAGGGCGTGAGCATCATCTGTCACGGTCGCTCGTCGCCGCGCGCCATCAAGAACGCCATCAAGATCGCGGTCCAGGCAGTGCATTCGCGCATGGACGAGCACATCGGGCGGCGGCTGGAGCACACGGAGGCGGGGGGAGCAGCGTGAGGCGTCCCATCGCGTACATCGCAGCCACTGGGCGCGGCGTTCCGTCCACCGTCTTCACCAACGCGGACTTCGCCAAGATCGGCATCGAGACCACCGACGAGTGGATCGTCGAGCGCACCGGCATCCGCGAGCGGCGGATC
>DASTVV010000012.1:0-9928 GCA_035758925.1 Gemmatimonadaceae bacterium | reverse complement strand
CCGTCTGCACATGTCGCGGGCGTGCACTGGGCGAGACGCTCACACGTCGTCCGATCACCCCGGGCGACACGGAGCTTGCCCGGAACCCCCGGTCCCGCAGCGCCAGGCTGCGCGCATGGCGGGCGGCGTAAGAGCGAAGCGGGGCACCGACGGCGGGAAGCGACGTGGGGTCAAGCGTCGCTCCCTGATCGCTTTCGTGCTGCTCGGTTTCTTCGCGGTGGCCACAGGCGTCATTGCTCGGAGGACGTTCGGCATCAGCCAATCGCGGTCGCTTCGCGCGCTGGAACGCCAGCGCGACGCGGTCGACGCGGCGCGCGTCAAGCTCGAGGCCGAGATCCGGGACGCGTCCAGCCGCGCGCGTCTCGTCCCGATCGCGCAGCAGCGCCTCAAGATGTACGTGCCGGCTGACAGCCAGGTCATCATCTTGCAACGCCCACAAGCTTCGTCGTCGAAACCGCAATAGATGACTCGCAACCGACGCGTTGGTACGGTGCACACGGTGCTGGCGCTCCTGGCGCTGGCGGTCCTGATCAAGGCCGCACACGTCCAGCTGGTGCAGGGTCGCATATGGCAATCCCTCGCTCGGCGGCAGCACTTCACGGGGCAGGAGCTGCCGGCGCCGCGTGGGCAGGTTCTCGACGCGAGCGGGCGCACGCTGGTGACGACGCGCGAGGTGGTGCGGCTCGAGGTGGCGCCACGGGAAGTCAGGGTTGGCGAAACGGGCAGGATGCGCCGCGCGCTGCGCGCCGCCGGCGTCGAGCCTTCCTGGGTGGCGCGCGCGCTGGACGTGCAGCGGGCATGGGTCACGCTGCCGGGATTGTACGTGGCGGAAGACGTCGCGGCGCTGACCGCGATGCGCGGCATGTACACGACGCCCGTGAGCGACCGCGCCTACACGACCTCCGCGGGACTGCGCACCCTGCTGGGTCGCGTGAACCTGACCGGCGATGGCATCGACGGACTCGAGCTGACGCTGGACTCCCTGCTGCGCGGTGAAGGCGGCGCGTCGCGGCTGGCGCGTGATGTTCGCGGCCGGACGTTCGCGTCTCCAACCGTACCCGGGCAGGAGCCGCAGCCGGGACATGCTGTTGTGCTCACGATCAACCATGAGCTGCAGGACATCGCGGAGCGATCGCTGGCCGATGCGGTAGCACGCATGAGCGCCGAAGGCGGCGACATCGTCATCGTGGATCCACGCAACGGCGACGTGCTGGCCTTGGCGGGTCAGCGTCGCGGCGCCGCGGCGACGTCCGTGACGACGGTGACCGAACCGTTCGAGCCCGGATCCACACTCAAGCCGCTCATCGCGGCCGCGCTCCTGGCGCAGGGCAAGGCCCGAACCGGCGACAAGGTGCCCGCGCGAGGCGGCACATACGAGCTGCACGGCCGCACCATCCATGACGAGCCGCATCCCGGCCCGACGCCGAC
The DNA here is from genome assembly GCA_035758925.1 of Gemmatimonadaceae bacterium. Taxonomy (GTDB): domain Bacteria; phylum Gemmatimonadota; class Gemmatimonadetes; order Gemmatimonadales; family Gemmatimonadaceae; genus DASPMP01. Next base: position 8,500 of record DASTVV010000012.1, on the reverse strand, counting down.
GTCACTCTCGCTGGCTGACGTCATCCAGCTCTCGAGCAACATCGGCATCGTGCAGTTCGCGGACCGGCTGTCACCGCGAGAGGAGTTCGAGGCGCTGCGCGACTTCGGTATCGGCACGCCGACGGGCTTCCCGTATTCGGCGGAGGCAGGGGGAACGCTGCGCCCGCCGCGCATGTGGTCCCGCCAGACGCCGGCATCGCTTGCGATGGGGTACGAGGTGTCCGTGACGCCGCTGCAGCTGGCGTTGGCGTATGCCGCCATCGCGAACGGCGGCGAATTGCTGGAGCCGGTGCTCATCAAGGAAATCCGCGCGGCCGACAACACGGTGCGGTACCGCGGCGCCCGTCGCGTGGTGCGACGCGTGATCCCCGAGCACGTTGCGCGCACGATGCGTCAGCTTCTGGCCGGCGTCGTCGAACACGGGACGGCGGTCGAGGCGGACCTCGTCACGTACGCGCTGGCAGGCAAGACCGGAACGCCACGCCGCACCGTTGGTGGTCGCTACGCGCCCATGCAGTACAACCCGAACTTTGTCGGACTCTTTCCGGCCGAGGCGCCGCAGCTCGTGATCGTCGTGAAGCTCACGAACCCGAAAGGGAAGTTCTATGGCGGATCGACGGCGGCGCCGGTCACCAAGGCGGTGCTCCAGGCCGCGCTCGCCGCGCGCGACGCTGCGCTCGACCGCAGCCAGCTGGTTCCACAGCCACTCAAGGTCGCCGTCACCCCGTCCCAGGGAACGCGCGCAGCTCTCGCCGCCAAGGGGCGTCAGGTGATGAACGTCACATCCGCGCTCGATGAGACGGTGGACACGACGCGCGCCGAGCCCGAAAGCTCCGTCGTGCTGGACATTACATCGGCGCGGCAATCGCCACGGCCCCAACAGGCGGCACGCGTCGTTCCGGACGTCGGTGGCTTGAACCTCCGGGAGGCGGTCCGATCCCTGCACGAAGCCGGCTTCCGTGTGCAACTCACGCGAGGCACGCCGTCCGTGGGCGTGACCGACCCCGCCCCCGGTACGCGGGCCACACCGGGCTCACTCGTGCGTCTTCGTTACGATCGCTGATGGCGCTCGACACCAGCGCAGTAACCGCCGCGCTGCGGAACGCGAGTCTCCTCATCGAAACGCGCGGCCAGCTGCCCGCGCGGATCGCGGGCGTCGAGGATGACAGCCGCCGCGTCGCTCCGGGAGGTCTCTTCATCGCGGTTCGAGGCAGCGAGCGGGATGGCCACGACTTTCTCGAACGGGCCGAACGGGCTGGCGCTGCCGTCGCGGTCGTCGAGGACGCCACGCGCACGCGGCTTCCTGCGATCGTCGTGCGCGACGGGCGCAGGGCGGCTGCGATCGTTGCCGCCACTGCGTACGACTGGCCGGTGCATCACCTGCGCATCGTCGGGGTAACAGGAACGAACGGCAAGACGACCACGGTTCACATGCTGCGCCACCTGCTCGACGGCCCCCCGCAGGGGCGCCGCGCCGCCTCCATCGGGACGGTCGGCGTGATGGTCGGCAGCGAGGGCCAGCAGTTGGAAGGCGGCGCAGGCCTGACGACGCCGGGTCCGGTAGAGCTCCAACGCGTGCTGCGCCAGCTGGTGGACGCGAACGTCGGGTGCCTCGCGATGGAGGTGTCGTCGCATGCGCTCGATCAGCGACGCGTGGAAGGACTGCGGTTCGAGGCCGCGGTCTTCACGAATCTGTCGCGCGACCATCTGGACTATCACCGCACGATGGAGGCGTACTTCCAGGCCAAGTCTCGGCTGCTGGAGCATCTCGCCCCGCACGGCACCGTGATCGTAAACCTCGATGACCCCGCGTGGAAGCCACTAACGAGCGAACGCCGCCGGGTGAGCTTCAGCGTTCGCGTGCCGTCCGCCGAAGTCCATGCACGCGACGTCACGTATTCGTCGAGAGGTTCCGAATGGACGCTGGTGATCGACGGAGACTCGCGACGCGTGCGATTGCCCCTCATGGGCGACTTCAACGTGTCCAACGCGCTCGGCGCCGCGGCCGCTGCCTATGCAATGGGCCTCTCGACGGACACGATCGCTGAGCGCCTGTCGACGTTGCCGCAGGTACCCGGCCGTCTGGAGGTCGTGCTGGAGAAGCCGACGGTGCTGCGGGACTACGCACACACGCCAGACGCGCTGGAACGGGCGCTGCGCGCCATACGCCCTTTCGCGCAAGGCCGCTTGATCGTCCTGTTCGGAGCGGGCGGCGATCGTGATCGCGGCAAGCGTCCGCAGATGGGCGGCATCGCGGAACGGCTCGCGGATCTCGCCATCGTCACCAGCGACAATCCTCGCACCGAGGACCCCGAAGTGATCCTCAACGACATCGAGGCAGGCATGACGGGCAGCAACCACGAGCGCATCGAAGACCGGCGCGCCGCCATCGCGCGCGCCCTCGCGATCGCCGGCGGCAACGACGTCGTGCTGCTCGCCGGCAAGGGACATGAGACGTACCAGATTCGCGGCACCGACAAGCTGCCGTTCGACGAAAAGGCCATCGTGGCCGAACTGGCCGCCGTATGAGCGTCGAGGCGCGCGGACCCGCGCTTCCGGACGCCCCCTCGGGCACGCCTCCATTCTGGACGCTGACCAGGGTCGCGGATGCGCTGAAGGAGTGCACGACGTCGCGCCCACCCACGGGCGATCACCGCCTGGGCCGGGTGTGGACGGATACGCGGTCGATTCAGAGCGGCGACCTCTTTGTCGCGTTGTCCGGCGACCGGTTCGACGCACACGACTTTCTGGCCGACGCCGTGAAGAGCGGCGCGGCGGCGGTCGTCGTCTCGCGCCCCGAAAGCGCGAAGGGCCTCGGCGTGCCGGTGTTCCAGGTTGCCGACACCCGGGAGGCGCTCGGCGCGCTGGGGCGGTATCGGCGCCGAGTGTGGAGCGGTCCGGTCGTGGGTGTCGTGGGCACCAACGGCAAGACCAGCACGAAGGAGCTGATTCGCGCCGCGCTCGACAGCCGACTGGAAGTGCACGCGACACACCTGAACCTCAACAACCTGATCGGAGTGCCGCAGACGCTGCTCGCCATTCCCGATCACGCCGACGTCGCGGTCGTCGAAATGGGCACCAACCAGCCCGGCGAGATCGCGACGCTCCGAGCAATCGCCGAGCCCACGATCGTGGTGGTGACGTCGATCGCCGAAGAACATCTCGAGGGGTTGGGCGATCTCGCGGGCGTGATGCGTGAAGAGATGGCCGCGTGCGACGGTGTTGCGGTGGCAATCGTTCCGCGCAACCAGCCCGAAGTCGAAGCCGAGGCGAGGAGGCGCGCGCAGCGCGTGGTGTCCGCGGGTCTCGAGGGGATCGGAGACAGCCAGCCGGTCACGCACTGGGCCGTCGATGCGGACGGGCGCGGCCGACTGGTCGTCGGCGGCGTCGAGGTTGCCGTGCCGCTCCGTGGCGTGCACAACTTGCGCAACGCCACGCTCGCGCTCGCGGCTGCGTCCGAGCTGGGACTGTCGATGGAAGACGCCGCACGCGGCATCGAGCGATTGACGGTGCCGCCGATGCGTTCCAACGTCGATCAGATCGGCAAGGCCACGCTCATCAACGACGCGTACAACTCCAACCCGGGATCGGCACGCGCGGCCATTGAGCTACTGGTCCACGCCGGCGGCGAGGAAGGGAAGGTCAGGCAGCGCGTCGCGGTGCTCGGGACGATGCTGGAGCTGGGTGCCGCGACACCGCGCTATCACGACGAGATCGCGCGCGCGGCGGTGGCTGCCAACGTCGACCTCATCGCCGGTATCGGCGAGTTCGCCGCCGCGCTCGAACGCGTGGGGGCACCCGCGGAGCGAACGGTGAGCGCGCCGGACGCCGAAGCGATCTGGCCCAAGCTGTCGTCGCGTCTCCAGTCGAACGCGATTATCCTGCTCAAGGGCTCCCGCGGCGTGCGACTCGAGCGCCTGGTTCCACTCGTAACGCGCTGGGCCCTGGACGCGTCATAGGCACGCTGTCCGCCCTGGCCACCTGACAACGTGCTTTATCATCTCTTCGTTCCGCTTCGCAACGAATACAGCGTCCTGAACGTCTTCACCTACATCACGTTCCGGGCGGCGGGCGCCGCGGTCACGGCGTTCGTGCTGTCGTTCATCGTCGGTCCGTTCATCCTGCGTCAACTGCGCGCCCGCGCGTTCCATCAGGTGGTGCGTGAAGGCACGCCCGATACGCACCAGAGCAAGGGCACCACGCCCACCATGGGCGGCCTGATCTTTCTGACGTGCTCGATCATTTCGGTGCTGCTGTGGGCACGTCTCAGCAGCCACTACACGGTGCTGGCGCTCATCGTGACGGCATGGATGGGTGGCATCGGGTTCCTGGACGACGTGCTCAAGCTCAAGCAGAAGCGCGCGGGGCAGAAAAACGAAGGGCTGGTGGAGCGGTACAAGTTGGTGGGCCAGGTGACCATTGGCGTGTTCCTGGGCTGGTACCTCTGGAAGTTCCCCATTTCACCGAACCTTCCCGGTGCGTCGACCACGCTGCCGTTCTTTAAGTACGTGCTGGTCGTCGCTGCGGCGTCGTGGCTGGAGCCGCTGTACGTCGTCTTCACGACCTTCATTCTCGTTGGCGTCAGCAACGCAGCGAACCTGACCGACGGCGTCGACGGCCTTGCGGCGGGACTGGCTGCCATCGGGCTCGCGACGCTGGCCATCTTTGCTTATGTCTCGGGCCGCGTAGATACCAGCAATTATCTCCAGATCTTCTATCTGGTGAACGCCGGAGAGCTCACCGTGTTTTGTGCAGCGCTCATCGGCGCGCTGATCGGATTCCTGTGGTACAACTGCTTTCCGGCCCAGGTCTTCATGGGTGACACTGGGTCGCTTGCGCTGGGAGGCGCGATCGGCGCCGTGGCCATTCTCCTCAAGTCCGAGTTTCTGCTGCTGTTCGTCGCCTTCGTCTTCATGGCGGAAACGGTCTCCGTCCTGGGGCAGCGCTACCTGTTCAAGTACCGCCGCAAGCGCTACGGGTTGGAGTATGCGCAGAAGAACCGCCTCTTGCTTCGCGCCCCGCTGCATCACCATCTGGAGCTCAAGGGCTGGCACGAATCGCAGGTCGTCGTGCGTTTCTGGATCATCCAGATCGTGTTCTGCGTCGTCGCGCTGAGCACCCTGAAGCTGCGCTAGCGGGCGCTCGTTCGGAGCCGCGATGCGGGAGCACTGGCCGCTGAACAAGGCGGGTGGAAGCGGCGAGATCGCCGTGATCGGGCTGGCTCGCAGCGGCCGCGCGGTTGCGATGCTGCTCGCGCGAGGCGGCAGCCAGGTGTACGCGTCGGACGCCGGACGGACACCCGAGCTGGAGGCCACGGCGGCCGAGCTCGAGCGCGAGGGCGTCGGCGCTCAGGTCGGTGCGCACGATCTCGATCGCATCGGTCGCGCGGCGCTCGTCGTCGTCAGTCCGGGCGTGTCGCCGGACGCGCCCGCGATTGCGGTGGCCCGCCAGAAAAAGATCGACGTCGTGAGCGAGATCGACATCGCGCTGCGGTTCCTGCCCGGACTCAGGTACATCGCGGTTACCGGGACCAACGGCAAGACGACGACGACGGCGCTGGTGGCGCACCTGCTTCAATCGCTGCGGTTTCGCGCGCCCGCGGCCGGAAACATCGGCACGGCGCTTTCGGAGATCGCACTGCAGCCCGAGATCCCGCAGTGGGTCGCGCTGGAGGTTTCGTCCTACCAGCTGCACGATACGCCCGGGATTCGTCCGACGGTGGGTATTGTGACGAACCTGTCGCCCAACCACCTCGACCGATACCGTAGCGTGGAGGACTATTACGCGGACAAGAAGCTGCTGTTTCGCAACGCCACGGCCGCGTCGCATTGGGTCACCAATGCCGACGACGCTGACGTCCAGGCATTGGCGGCGGGCGTGCCCGGCGTGCATGCGCGTTTCTCGACGGCAGGCCGTGCCGACGCCTACTTCAACCGCACGACGGAACAGTTGATGGTGCTCGGGTCGCCACTGATTCGACGCGCGGAGCTGAAACTGCTCGGCGACCACAATGTCGCAAACGCACTCTGTGCGGCGCTTGCGGTGATGCTCGCGGACGCGGCGAATCGCACGACGGACGCCTGCATGCATCTTGCGGAAGGGTTGCGGTCGTTCCGATCTCTGGAGCACCGCAACGAGGTGGTCGGCGAGACGTCGGGCGTGCTGTGGATCAATGACTCCAAGTCGACGAACGTGGCGTCCACGCTGGTGGCGCTTCGCGGGATGTCGCGACCGACGATCCTTCTGCTGGGCGGCCGCCACAAAGGCGAACCGTACAAGGAGCTCGCCTCGGAGATCGAGCGCACGGTCAAGCTGGTGATTGCGTATGGCGAGGCCAGTCCGCTGATCGTGCGTGACCTCACCGGCGTGGTACCCGTCGAGGAGGGCGGCAGCAGCTTTCCAGACGTCGTCGCGCGTGCGCGTCAGGCAGCCGCGCCGGGCGACGCAATCCTCCTCTCGCCGGCCTGTTCCAGCTTCGACATGTTCGCGAACTACGAGCACCGGGGCGCCGAGTTCAAGCGCCTTGCCGGGGCATCCATGGCGTCGTCCGCATGACGGCGACGGCACTCCCGGCGCGGGACCTGGCGCGCGCGCACGTGCGCGATCGCTGGCGCATGGGCTCCGAGGCGCGGTACATGGTGCTCATCTCCGCGGGGTTGCTCGTGTTCGGGCTGGCCGTGCTCTACAGCGCCAGCGCGATCGTCGCCGTCAACGATGGACGCGCGGGGACGTTCTATCTCCTCCGCCAGATCTCCGGGGCCGCCGTCGGCGTGATGGCCTTCATGGTGGCCGCGAAGATGGATGCCGAGCGCTGGCGCGAGTGGGCCTGGCCCGCCATGTGGTTCACGCTCGGCGCGCTGCTGCTGTGTCTCGTGCTGCCCAACGAGATCGCGCCACGCATCAACGGATCGAAGCGCTTCCTGTTCGGGACGTCCTTTCAGCCGTCCGAGCTCGGCAAGTTCGCCGTCGTGGTGTGGTCCGCCATGCTCGTCGTGAAGAAGGGCGACAAGCTGCGTCGGTTCACGCGGGGCCTCGTGCCGTTCCTCGTGGTGCTGTTCGCGCTCTGCGTGCTCGCCGCGCTCGAACCGGATTTGTCGGTCGCGATGCTCTACACCCTGTTGATGGGCATCGTGCTCTTCGTGGGCGGCGTGCGAGTGGCCCACTTTCTCCTGGTCGGCGCGCTCGCGATTCCCGTCTTCTTCACTGAAGTCCAGCGCGTGCAGTACGCCGTGCTGCGCCTGGCGTCGTTCCTCGATCCGGGCAAGGCGCCGAGCGTGAGCTATCAGTTGCGACAGTCGCTCCTCGCCGTGGGCTCGGGCGGCGCATTTGGTACCGGCTTCGGCGAGGGCCGCCAGCAGTACGGATTCCTTCCGTACCCGTACAGCGATTTCATCGCGAGCAACATCGGCGAGGAGTGGGGATTCGTGGGGCTCGCGGCCCTCACGCTCGCGTTCGCCGCTTATGCCTTGTTCGGATTCCGGATCGCGCGAAGCGCGCGTTCGCAGTTTCTGCAACTGGTTGCGGTGGGCCTCACCTTCACGACGGTGCTCACCGCGTATCTCCACATTGGTGTCGTGGTCGGCCTCCTGCCAACGACGGGCCTCACCCTGCCGTTCGTGTCCTACGGCCGATCGAACCTCGTGTTGACGATGTTCCTGACGGGAGTGCTCGTGAACATCGGGAGCACGCGGGAGCGCGTCGTGGGAAGCAGGGCCACCAATCCCTTCGACGGACCCAGATGAGGATCATGTTCGCTGGCGGCGGGACCGGGGGGCATCTCTATCCGGGTCTCGCGATCGCCCGCGCCGTCCAGCGACTCCGACCCGACATCAAACCGTTCTTTATCGGCGCGCGCCGGGGCGTTGAGCGCGACGTGCTTCCCACGACTGGATTCCCGTTCGTCCTGCTCGACCTCCATCCCCTGTATCGCACGCGCGTCTGGAAGAATGCGCAGACCGCGTGGGGCTTGATATCCTCGTGGCGCGGGATCAGTCGCGTGGTCGCCGAGGAGCGCCCCGCGCTCATCATCGGCACAGGCGGCTACGCCGCTGGCGCGGCGCTCGCCTACGGCATCGCGCACGGAATTCCCATTGCGCAGCAAGCCAGCGACGCGCAGCCGAGCCTCACGACGCGCCTGTTCAGTCGTTGGTCGCGCGAGGTGTACCTGGCGATTCCCGAAGCGGCGGGAAGACTCCGCGCGCGATCGGCGGACGCGCTCCTCGATACGGGTGCGCCCATCGAGCCTCCACCGGAGCCGCGCCCCGACAGAGTAGCCGCGCGCCGCAAGTGGGGATTTCCCGACGACGCGCCGGTGGTGCTCGTGTATGGGGGCAGCCAGGGGTCGCTCGCCGTGAACCGGGCCGTCGCTGCGTGGGTGCAGGGCGCCTTGCCTCCACGCGTGCATGTCATCTGGGGCACCGGCAAGACGACGCACAAGGAATTCGCGCCGTACGCGTCCGATCGCGTGCGGGTGAGAGAATTCCTGTCGCCCATCGCCGAC
>DASTVV010000233.1:0-7243 GCA_035758925.1 Gemmatimonadaceae bacterium | reverse complement strand
AACCACAGAGGACACAGAGAGCACAGAGGGCATTAACACTCGCAATGGTCTCTGTGCCCTCTGTGCTCTCTGTGGTTGCATAGCTGGCTGACCGCCAAGACCACTCTGTTCGCAAACGAATGATTCCCCCGGAATGACCTGGCGATTTGACATTGGCGGCTGGGACACCAAATCAGGGCATCCTACCAAATCGGGCGAAAGCCCCGGAGGTGACGATGCCTCGACCGACGACGTTGCGCATCCTGTCTTTCACGTCCCTTGCGCTTCTCCTGACCGCGTCCACCGCACGACCGCAGCAGCAGGCGGGAACAGCAGCCTCCAGCGGGAAGCTCGAGCTCACGTCGACCTCCGATGCCGCGAAGCGCGAGTACCGCGCGATGTACGAGGCGTGGGTGAACCTGTATCCGGAGCGAGCGCGCGAACACGCCAACAAGGCGCTTGCGGCGGATCCCGGATTGGGGCTCGCCCAGCTGTTCCTCGTCGGGGGCTTGAGTCCGCAGCTAACGACGGACCAGCGCGCCGCCGAGGTGGCCAAGGCATTCACGGTGGCCAGCACGGCGAGCGCGACTGAAGTGATGTTCGCCCTCTACGCACGTGAGGCATTCTCCAGTCGCGCACAATCGGCGCTCACCGTCATTCGCGCCCTGGCTCCCCTGGTGCCGCAGGACGCCGACGTCGCGTACCAGCTGTGGCAGCAGGAGTCCGTCGGGAAGACCGCGACGGAGAACGAGCGAACGCTCAAGGCCTTCGTCGACAAGTTCCCTGACTACCCCGTCGCGTACAACACCTACGCATACATGCTGCACGGACTCGGCGATCATTCCGGCGACATCGGCGCGGTGCAGCAGTACGTCCGCCTGGCTCCCACCCAGCCGAATGCACACGACACCTGGGCCGACCTCGAGATCCTTCACGGCCACCTGGACGCGGCGGCGACGCACGTCGAAGCCAGCCTCGCGATCGACTCGGCCTGGCGCGGCCGGACGAAGCTGGGCGGCATCAAGCTCGCGACCGGCAAGACCGCCGAGGCGCGGGACTTTTTCACGCGCGAGATGGCCGTGGCGCCCGATGCCGCCGCGAAGGTGGACCTGCATCACTGGATCGCCGCCACGTACATCTACAACCGCGACGGCAAGAGCGCGCTGCGCGAGCTGAGCGCGATCAACGACGAGGCGGTCGCGGCGAATCTCCCGGCGAACGCGCTTGCGCTGCCGCACCAGCGGATGGCGCTCGTCGAGGCGCTGTTCGGCAACAAGCAGAACGTCGCGGCGCACCTGGCCCAGGCGGGCCAGATCCAGGGTGCTTCGGCGGCGACGCAGGCCGTGTACGTGACGCTGGCCAGTGGCGCGGCGGGCGACCTGAAGGGCGTGCAGGAAGGCGCCATCGCGTTCGCGAAGACGCCCAACGCGAACGTCCAGACCGTGCACATGCTCAACGCCTACGCCGCCCTCGCCGTGAAGAATTACTCAGGAGCCGAGGCGGAGCTGGCGCAAGCGAACCAGACGAACCTGTTGGTGAAGGCGATGCGCGCGGAGGTGTTGAAGCAGAAGGGCAAGACAACCGAAGCTCGTGCCCTGCGCGACGAGGTGCTGAAGGTGGGCGTGAAGAACGACGGCAACGGCTCGGTGGACGTCGCCAAGCTCGTGGCCAGGCTGCGCGTCGAAAAGCTGTGAGGTGTGACCTCTAGGAACGCGGCGTGTGGGACGCTGGTGAGTGCCGGTGCCCCGCCGCCGTCCATGGATTCTGGCGCGCCGGGTCCAACCGGTCGTCGATCACGAGCCCCTTGGGAATGGCGTCGGTCGAACGGTCGTAGTCCGCGCGCACGTGTCCCGGCAGCGCCGAGAAGGCCGAGTCGAGGATTCGGATGTATGAGGCGCGGATCGCCGCCTGTCGGGTGGACGCCACGTTCTCGACGACGAACTCCGGCTTGGCGACATACATCAATGCGTCGCCACCCACGACGAGAACGTCGCGCACGTCGCTCGTGACGACGGTGCGGTCGTAGATCCACTCGCGGTCGTCCATGGCCGCGAGCTCGGACTGCCGGATCACGAAGACGACACAGTTCATCGTCGCGCCGGGCACGCGCCGCACGTTGAGGTAGACGATCTTCTCGGGATACACGCGCTCGCCGCCGCTCTCGTGGTAGTAGGCTGCGTTGGGCATCGCCGCGTTCCAGCGACGGCGCCAGTCGTTCAGCTGCGCCACCAGGAACGGGCCGTCGTATTCGCGCCCGAGCGTTTTGCTCACGCTGGTGTGCGCGAAGAGCGAGCCATACCCGACGATGGCTATCTCGCCGCTCTCCAGGTGCAGTGCCCGCTTCATGGACCGTTCGGCGCGACGTCCCAGCTGGCGTCGACGACGCCCTCGGACATGTCGTCCACTTCGAACGTCCAGACACCGTCCGGGTTCACGTCCACGGGCGCCAGCTGCTCCGCGAGTCGGCGGTCGCGCCGGCGACACAGGTCGCCGTGCTCGACATCCTCGCGGTAGAGTGAGACCGTTGGCTCCACGGTGACGGAATACTTCGCCTCGAGATATGCCCGCAGGTCGATCGTGATCTGGAAGCGCCAGTAGTGGCGCCGCTCGTTCGGCTTGCGCATGTGGAAGTGCCAGTTGCGATTGCCGGTGCCGAATCCATCGTACACGTCGGCGCTCAGCGTGTACCGCGGCGCGGGCGTCTCGAGCGGCTTGGGTTTGAAGCAGAACGGATATCGCAGGCCGCTCAGCTGGTAGTCGCTCAGCGACTGTGCCGGCGCCTCGTTGTCATGGCTCGGCGTCGCGTCCACCCAGCCGTTCTGGTTCAGCGTGCCGTAGCTGAGCGTGAACAGGTCGTCGCAGCGATTGCGCTCAGTGAACGTCACGGACTGGTCCACGCGCGCGATGTTGTCCGTCTGGATCGTGCGCGGTGTGCCCAGCTTCGAGAGCTCGAACGTGCCGGGCGGTGGCACGGGGTGCGGCGCGATGCTCACCTCGTACAGACCCACGTCGAAGACGTTCCGGTGCCCGATGGGACGCAGCAGCGCGTCGCGCACGGCACGATAGCGTCGGTCGGACATGCCGCTGGTGGGCTTGAGGATGGAGCTGTGATCGCCGGGAATCGGGAAGCCGCTGGTGAACGCGCCGCGCGCCGACGCCTCGGGCACGATCTGATCCATCTCGCCCCACAGCGCCTGGATGGCGACGGGCCACTCGCGCGCGTTCGCGTCGCCGGCGCCGACGATGCGCTTCTGCACTTCGCGCATCAGCTTCGCGATGTCGCTGTTGAGCACGCGCAGCATGTACTCCTGCGAGTTCGGCAGCAACAGCGAGAACAGCTTGCGAACACCCGTGAGCGCGGTGGAGCCCAGGTTCGGCGTCGCGAGCAGCAGCACCTGGCGGACGCGCTCGAGCGACTCGCCGCGATCGTCGTCCAGCCGATCGAGCAGGAAGCTCTGGATCACGAGCCCGCCCTGACTGTGCCCGACGAGCGTGACGTCGCGGTACCTGGATCCGATGGACTGCAGCCATTCGCTCAAGCCCCGACCGATCTCGAGGACATTGGGAAAGCGGCGGATGATCGGCACGCGCAGGATGCCGGTGGAGTACTCGAAGCACTCGAAGTCGAAGACCGACGCGACGTCCTGATCCTGCCGCAGCAGCGCGAGGAGCGGGTTCCACACCGCTGGGGAGCTATTGAAGCCGTGGACGAACACGGCGAGGCGCTTGCGGGTGGGTCGCGCCGGTGGCCCGGATATCCGTCTCGCGACTACCGGTTCTGCAGTCGTCGGCATGCGCCCGCCAATTTCGGTTCCTTAGGAATTGGTGCGTCCGGCCGCGCCGCGCAATAGCCGGCGGAATGGATTCCGGTCACTGCGGCGAGCGCGTGGCCACAGGACGCGCCGGCGTGGTACGCCGAGCCTTCGGTTCTGCTAACTCACCGACACTGAACCAAGTCTCAGGTTCCTAACACGTGATGAAATCAAGGGTTGACGTCGCCGATCACCGCGACTAGTCTGCTGCCCCGATTCATTTGTTTGCCGTTGCGACGTGGCCTCGGCGTGTGAGCAACTCACCCAGGTTACGGAGCAACCTCATGAAGAACAGCAGTCTGCGGAATCGCGGGTCATTGTTGTCGGCGCTGGTGTTGTTTGTATCGGCTTGTAGCACGGATACGCCGATCCCATCGCAGCCCACCCTTCAGCGAGTACTGCCAGAAGCAGCGCGAGCGGAGATTCAGGCGGCGGTTGAGGGACGGCAGACTCGCGGGTTTGAAGACGAACTGCTGCGCCTCGAAAGTCGCATCCCCGGTCTTGGGGGAATGTTCAAGGCCCAGGATGGTTCTGTCGTTGCCTTTCTCACGGATCAAGGAAACCAGGGACTCGCGCGGGCGGAACTCGCCAGAAATCTTGCGCTGTTTGAGAATGACGCATCGGTGAAGCGGGACGTTCAGAACGGGAAGATCCAGTTCCGCCAGGGGCGCCACTCATTTTCCAAGCTCGTGGCGTGGCAGCAGCAGGTTGCCGCGCGCGTCGCAAGGATGAAGGGAGTCGTCTCCATAGACGCTGATGAGTCGACGAATCGTGTCGAGGTCGGCATCGAGCCTGGGACCTCTCAACAGCCGTTCCTGGCGGCCCTTGCACCCTTCAACCTTCCTGCTGACGCAGTATCATTTCGCTATGACAGCCCCGTCCTTCCGGTCAATATTCGGGGTCGGTTTCCGCTGGGACTGGCGGGAGGCATGCAAATCGGTACGCCGATCAATGCGCAGTATTACGCACTGTGCTCAATCGGAATCATCGCCACGCTCTATGGCGAAACAGGTTTCGTCACAGCCGCACACTGCAACGCCCCCGGTTCGATGGGAGACGGATCGACCGGTTCCCCCGTGCATCAGAATGCTCCGCCCAATAACATCGTTGGGACGGTGTACCTGAATCCAGCGTGGAACCGTACGGATGCTGCGTGCGGTGGGAATCCCCTGTGTGCGTGGACGGACGCCATGTTCGTGCGATCAAACGGGTATCGTACGTTCAACAAGCAGATGGCGCATACGCAGTCGGCGGGAACCAACAGCGCGTACGGGTCAATCTTTGAGCGATCCGATTGGTGGCAGGTCATTGGACGCACGTCGCCGATGATTGGCGCGACAATCGACAAGGTCGCCAGAACGACCGGCTGGACCGTCGGCACGCTCGATCGTACGTGCAACACACTGCCCAACTATGATGGTGCCGTCGTACTCTGCCTGAATCGCGTGGCCAACAGCGCCGTCGGACCGGGTGATAGCGGCGGCTCGGTATTCACGCGAATCGCCGATGGGAATCTGAACATCTATGCAGCCGGCATTCTCACAGCCAGGGACTCGACGACTGTGTACAACCACCTTAACGAAGGCGGCGAAACCTGGTGTGATGTCAATTGCAAGTACTGGTATGCGGACTACACCGCCATTGAAACGCACCTGGGCGCCTACGGCAACCTGATCGCCTGGTAGACGAACGTGAGAGCGAGACGGCTGGATCGTCTCGCTCTCATGTTGCATCAGGTCCCATCGGTAGATTGCGTCATGCCCGCTCATAGGTCAGCAGATCCCGGAGGGTTTCGACAGCTGCGTCACCGGATCAAGGCGTACTGGTGGCGCCAATTTGGCCGGCGACCCAATGCCGCTGGTTCGACGGCCGCAAAGTGGGCCGCGATCGAATCGGCCCTTTCCGCCGACGATCATCGCTCATATGGGTTTGATGCTCCCGGTATCGATGAGCGCGTGGTGGAGTACTCATGGATCTTCGATCGCATTCGGGCGCTGATGGAGCCGGATACGCGCATTCTCGATGCGGGTTCGATTCTCAATCACGCGCTCGTGACCAGCCTCTGGCGACGACATGGATTGCCGCAGGTATCCATTGTGACCCTCGCATATGAGGGTAGTGCGTTTGCCTCACAGCTATTTCGGTACGAGTTCGCTGATCTGCGCCGTCTCCCATATCGTGACGAGTGGTTTTCTGTGGTGTTGTGCATCTCGACCCTTGAGCATGTGGGACTCGACACGACGATATACGGTGTAACCGGAGCCGCCGCGTCCGACCCGAATGCGCAAGCCGCGAGTGCCATCAGAGAGCTCTATCGGGTGACGCGGCAGGGTGGGAGGCTGCTGCTGTCTGTCCCGTTTGGTGCTGCGTCGAACCGCGATTGGCTGCGAGTGATGGACCACCGTGATCTGTCCAGCGTGCTCGATCACTCGGCTTGGACTCACGTCTCTACCCGTTTCTTCCGCGCGACTTCGAGCGGATGGCGCGAATGCTCGCGGAGTGACGTGGAAGGAGCCGGATACAACGAGCCCGCCAATCGCGGGCAGCGAACGGCACCGCCATTCGTCGCCGCAGCGGAGGCCGTTGCTCTGGTCGAACTAGTCCGAACCTGACGTATTGTCGGTCCGTCTCAGAACGCGCGCACGTGGGAAGTCACCCTCACGTGGGGATCACCCTACTGAACGACGACGCGAACTGGGCTGCTAAGCCGACCTGAGACTTCTCCAATGATCCGGTACTCGCCTGGTGCCATTGCGCCCTGTGTTCCAACGGCATCCCAGCGCACCTCATAAACGACCTGCTCACCCGGTGCGAGCTCCTTGAAGCGAGCGACGAGAATCAGGCCACAGAATTCTCGGTCGGACACGACCTCCCCTGCAGCTGTCAGTGTGCGATAGGTCCCGTTGCAACTGACATTGATGGTGGCGGGGCGCGCACCAAGATTCGTCGCCGAAATAACGAGTGACGTCGAACTTCCCGACGCGACGACAGAATTGCGGATGACTGCTGATACGGAAACCGGATCGGGAGCCGTTGATTCTTCACAACTCGCCGTCGCGAGCAAGGTTGCCGTAGCGAGACACACCATAGACCGATTGATGACGCTAGGGGACATCCTGTAAGCCAGCTCCAAAGTGGGGACAGCATTGTAACTACTGCGCGCCACGGAAGGCAAACGTGAACCTTTCCGGTTGCGGGATCGTATGTGCAGATGGATCGCCGACGCCGGCACTATCCTGCCTGTCCACCGTGTTGTTATCGTCTGGCATGCACGAGCGAACCTTCCGCGTCCTGGCCCTCACGACCGCCATCCTTCTTTCACTGCCGGCAGTGGACGCGTCCGCGCAGGCCGATACCGCGCGTCGCGCGGGCGGCGTCGCGTTCACCCCCCGACCTCACGACGCCGCGCCGAGTCTCCGCGCGGCTCGCAGGACCACACCGGTACACGTGGA
>DASTVV010000146.1:0-8383 GCA_035758925.1 Gemmatimonadaceae bacterium | reverse complement strand
ACATGATGGAGGGCATCGTCATCGGCGCCATGGTCGCGATATCGTGGAGCCTGTGGTTCCATGAGCTGCGCGTCACAGATGGCGTCACGGCCAGCGCATCTGGGGCAATCTCGAGGCGCTCGAGGAATAGCTGGCAAACGGTGCGCATGTGGCGCTCGTTCGCTCTTGCGCTGGTAGTAGCTACTCTCGCTGCGCTCATCTTGAAGGTGATGACCAACTAGAGCGAAGTAACAGGTACGCCTTCTAGCGGCGTGTGCCGGAGCGTCATATGTTTGCGGACCCACCTCCAGGTGTCGCCCTCATGCCTGGCACGCCGCCCCGAATCGCAGGCGTCTTTGCCGGTCGATATGCCATCGAGCGTGAGTTAGGCCGCGGCGGCACGTCGGTGGTGCATCTCGCCCGCGACAACCGGAACGGCCGCCCCGTCGCCATCAAGGTTCTCAGGCCGGAACTGGCCGAAAGCGTTACCGCCGACCGATTCCTGCGCGAGATCAAGCTCAACGAACGCCTGAACCATCCGCACATCCTTCCCGTGCTGGACTCGGGGACACACGAAGGGCTGCTGTTCTTCGTGCTGCCGCACATGGAGCAGGGCACGCTGCGCGACCGCCTCAAGCGCGACAAGCAGATGCCTCTGACGCAGGTCGTCGAGATCACGAGAACCATCGCTGCGGCGTTGACGCACGCGCACAAGAACGGACTGATTCACCGCGACGTGAAGCCGGAGAACATTCTCTTCACGAGTGGGCAGGCGTGTCTCGGTGATTTCGGTATCGCTCGAGCGCTCGAACGATCGATCGACGACCCCACGACGTCGACAGGCTTCGTTCGCGGCACTCCGCCGTACATGAGCCCGGAGCAGATCGGTGGCGGAAAGTACGACGGCCGCACCGACATCTATTCGCTCGGCTGTGTCGTGTACGAGATGCTTGCCGGGATGCTGCCGTACGTTGGCCCCACGCCGGAATCGGTCAACGTGCAGAAGTTGACGCAGCCGCCGCGGCCGCTCCGCGTCTATCGCGCCGGTGTGCCGCGCGCGGTGGAAGAAGTGCTCGCGACGGCGCTGGCGATGTCTCCCGCCGACCGCTACCAGACCGCGATTGAGTTCGCCGACGCGCTCGCCGCGGCGGCGCTCCAACCCGTGACGAGGACGGTCCCGCGTGCTGATTCCCTCGACCGACGAAAGCTCTGGATTGGAGGGTCGATCGTGGCCGCGGGGATTATCGGGCTGTTGGCGTGGCAGTTCTCGAAGGCGAGCGCCGCGTCGCTCGATCCCAACCGCGTGGTCGTATTCCCTCTCGCGGCCACCGCCACCAGGCTGCAGCAATCCGGGGCGGCCGGAGAGGACGCTGCCACCATGGTCGCGAGCGCGCTGGACGGGGCAGGTCCGCTTCGCGCGGTGGACGGCTGGCCGCTGCTCCAGCCGCAGCAGCGCGACACCATACGTCTGCTCACGCCCGCCGCGGCCGCGCGAATCGCCGGGGCACAGCGGAGTGGACGATACGTCACCGGGCGAGTCCTCGAGTCGGGCGATTCGACCTTCGTCTTCCTCGACGTGTGGGACACCGACTCCGTTGGCGTGATTGGCAGCGCGAGGGTCGCGGGCGTGGGGACCGATCTGTGGCGGGTCACGCTACGAGCGGTCAACGAACTGCTGCCTCGACTGATTCCCGGAGCGCCGCGCGGCGCTATCGCGGAATGGCAGGACCGAAATCCCGCGGCAATCGCGAGCTTCCTCGTCGGCGAAGCAGCATTCCGGCGTGCGCAGTTTGCCACTGCGCTCGACAAGTACCGCGACGCTCTGCGTATAGATTCGTCCTTCGCGCTGGCGGCCATACGCGGCGCGCAGGCAGCCACGTGGACACACCGCCCCGAGGAAGCCGCGGCATTCGTGAAGCTCGCTCGACGTGCCAAGCTTCCTGCCCGCTACGCGCATTTCGCCAACGCGTATGGGGCCTACCTGGAAGGCAACGCCGATTCCACGATCGCCGAGCTGCGCGCGGCGCTCGCGGCAGATCCGGCGATGGCGGTGGCGTGGGCCCAGCTCGGCGAAGCGTACACGCACTTGCTTCCCACGGTGGGGTCGCCCGACTCGCTTGCGGCGGACGCGTTCGCGCGCGCCATCGCGCTCGACTCGACGGCGACAAGCGCCCTGTATCACCCGATTCAGATCGCGCTTCGCCACGGCGATCTTGCCGGCGCGGATCGCATGATGGCGCGCTTTGCCGCCGCGCATCCGGACAGCGTGCTGGCACGGCACGTCGAGATCATGCACGAGTGCATTCAGAAAGGCGCCGAGCGAGTCTCGTGGCAGTCACTGGCGCGCGAGCAGCCGTTCCCGTTGCTGAACGCTGCCTTTTCGTTGGCGGCCGGCGGCGCGCAGCTCCCGTGTGCCGGCCGGGCCTTCGCCGAGATCCTGGCAACGGATACCGCACGGGACAACGCCGCGGACGGTCGCCGCTGGGCGGCGCTGATTGGCCTGGTCGGGACCCGGCTGGCGCAGGGACGGTCCAGCGAGGCTTCCGCGGCGATCGACGCGTTCAACACGCGCTGGCAATACGGCACTTCGCTCTATCTCCTCGCCGGACCGCTCGATTCCGCGATGGCGGCCGGTGCCCGCCGCGTCGCGCGCGCGGATTCGGCCCTGTACGGCCCGACGTTCGTTCGGATGCCGTACACGTTCCGCCTGTGGGAGATGGGTCAATGGAAGCTGCACGAGCGCGACCTGTCCATCGCGGACGCGGTGGCGCGCGAGCTCACGAGCCGGGCGGACACGAGCAAGGACTCCATGGACAAGCTGTTGGCGCGATCACTTTCGGGCCGCGTTGCTTTGGCACGAGGAGACACCGCTGGCGCGCTGCGGCTCCTCGGCGATCTCGTCCCAACCAGGCGGCCCAGCGCCGAGGTGCAATGGCACGAGATGGCGGCTGCGCCTGGTGAGCGTTTGCTGATGGCTCAGTTGGCGCTCGCTCGCGGCGACGCGGAGCGCGCGATCGCGTTGTCGAGCGTCATCGACTCTCCGGCGGCAGCGATCCACCTGCTGTTCGTCCCGGCAAGCCTCGCGCTCCGATCGGAGGCGTCGCGTGATGACCGACGCACGCGATCGGAGATTCGCGATCGCATGGCTGCACTTCGCAGGAAGTAGTTGCTGTCTCCCCTTCGTACCCCTCCATTCACCGAGATCCACATGAGCAAACACGAACAACGCCGTCCCCCGGGGAAGGGCCGAGAGGATCCGCCTCCGCCACCGCCGCCCGGAAAGGGTCGCGAGGATCCGCCTCCGCCACCTCCGCCAGGCAAAGGTCGCGAGGATCCGCCTCCGCCACCGCCGCCAGGAAAGGGTCGCGACGATCCGCCTCCGCCTCCACCGCCGGGAAAAGGGAGGGGAGATTCGCCACGGCACCCGCGACCAGGACAAGGGCGGAGATGAGGTCGCGTACGTGAAACGCGCGCTCCTCATCGGCATCAACCGGTACAAGCGCAGGCCACTCGACGGGTGCGTCAACGACGTCGGGATCATGCGCGATCTGCTCGTCGGGAAGTTCCAGTTCCCCGAACGCGACACGACGCTCATGACGGATGCCGCCGCGACACGCGACGGCATCCTCGCAGCGCTCGACCATCTCGTCGCCGAAACACGGAGCGGCGACATCGTCGTGATTCACTACGCCGGACATGGATCGCAGATGTATCTCGATCCCGACGAAGTGAACCAGAACGCCAGCGGGATGAAGAACACCATCGTCCCCGTGGATACCGATCGGGATGCGCAGGTGAATCGCGACATCACCGACGACGAGATCAACGCGGTGCTCGAGCGGCTGGCGGGGAAGACGGCCAACACCACGCTGATCTTCGACTGCTGTCACTCCGGCACCATCACCAGGGATCTCCAGGGGAAGTCGCGATACCTCGAGCCGGGCTCGCCGCGCGCCGAGCGTGGGGCGTCGTCGGTCCGGAGGAGATCGCGCTCTCCGCGCGGCCCGAGCGGGTGGGTGCCGCTGGCGGATTCCTATGTGTTGATCGCGGGCTGCCGCGACAAGGAAAGCTCGTACGAAACGCCGGCGGGCAGACCGCAGGAACCGCACGGCGCCCTGTCGTGGTTCTTGCACGAGGCGCTGAGTGAGATGCCGGACGGCATCACGTTCCGGGAGCTGTTCGAGCGCGTCGCGCCCAAAGTCACGAAGCTGTATTACGGCGAGCCGCAGCATCCGCAGCTGGAAGGCCGAATCGATCGCGAAGTGTTTGGCGTTGGCCTGAGCGAGCCGATGCGCTTCTTCAGTGTGACGCGACGCAGCGGAAGTCAAATCACCGTTGGCGCCGGCGCCGCGATGGGAGTGAAAGTCGGGACCCGCTGGGACGTTCATCCGCCCGACACGCGGTCTCCCAGCGCGGAGTCGCTCTGCGGCGCGCTCACCATCGCGGGCGTGAGTGCCGTCGAGTCGGCGGCTCGAATCAATTCGGAGACCGAGGCAGGGATCTCCGAGAGGTGTCGCGTCGTCGAGGGCAAGCACTCGTTCGGCGGCGAACGCCTGGCTGTCCACGTCGAGGCCAGTCGAGAGCTCGGCGATGCCATGACGTCGCTCACGCGAGCCGTCGCGGGGTCAGCGTTGCTGCGCGTGGCCCCCGCGGATGCTCCCGGCGTGGTGCGCGTCCGCATCAGGTCGAATCCTGATCCCTGTTGGGAGATCGAAGCGCAGGCCGCGCCGCCGTTTCCTTCGGGGTCGCTCGACGCCATCGACGACGTTCGCCGAAACCTCGAGACGATTGCCCGCTATCGGTACGCGCTGTCACTCGACAACCAAGACGCCGAACCCGCGTTGCGAGGCGCAATCGACTTCACCGTACATCGCGTTGGCGCTGACGGTCGCCTGAGTGCCGCCGAGCCGAACCGCGACGGCGTCATCGAGCTCGAGGATGGCGACCAGGTCGGCTTCACTGTCACGAACACCTACTCGACGCCGGTCTACGTGACGCTCCTGGATTTCTCGCGATCAGGGGCCATCGGGCAGCTGCATCCACCACGCGGGGCGAAGGAGTTGGTGGAGCCCGGGGTGACGTTCGGCATCGCGACGGATCCTCGGCGGCGAAAGATCCGTGTTCAGCACGAGCCCCACGCAATCGCCGATGTCGAAACGTTCAAGCTCATCGCGACCACCAATGAGAGCGACTTCTGGTTCCTGACGCAGCCTGGAGTTCGGGCGGCATCGGTGTGGCGGCCTGACACGCAACCCGCGGTCACGCGCGGAACGACTGACGAGAGCGAGGAGACTGGCCCGGCTGACGACTGGACCACGGTCACGATGAGATATCTCGTAACGCCTGGCGCCGCCTGAGCAATCGCTCAGGGCATGAACCGCCAGTACGCTCCACGGGGATCCTGCAGTTTCTCGATGCGTGGCCTGTGCAGCGGCGGCAGCTCCAGGTTGAGCAGGGTCTGCAGGTCCGTCACCACCGACGTGTTGTCCGCGTGGTACGAGTGCCCCAGAAGGCTCGTGTTCACCCCGGAGACATCGACGGTGTCGATCCGGGGAAGAATGAGGACGTTGTCGCCGGACTCGCCGGCGCGAGGATGGCCGTGCACCGCGCGGGACGCGCGAATGGCGAGATCGTTGGACGACGCATAGAGGGTGAGGCGCGCCGATGCCTTCGCCAGTGCCGCAGCCGCGGCACCGAACTCGTCCCGGTCGATGTCCGGCGCGGTGAGGACCAGCTGTCGGCAGAACGGTTCTGACGTTCGCGCCGCCAGCGTCGATGCCGCCCGCACCAGACAGCGTGCACCCATGCTGTGCGCCACGAGGTGAACACGCTCGATCCCCGAGTCGAGGCAGATGCGCTCGAGAAATGTGGCGAGCGACGCGACGCTGGCTTCCATGCTTGCCTCGTCGGCGGTATATGCCTCGAGGTCGTCGCGCGACGGCCAGCTGAAGACGATGGGCAGTCCGGGAAACTGGATGTCGTACGTGATCTGCGCTGTCTGCCGCACGGCTGCCGCGAAGCTGACGTTGTAGCCGTGAACGAACACCATCGCGGAATCGGCGTCTTCTTCCCGAATGGACCGGGTGAACTGATCCGGGCCCAGCTCCTCCACAGACAGGAGAGTGACATGCTTCGCGGGATCCTCCGTGAACTCGAAGCGCCACCATTTCGGCCGCGGCAGTTTGCCGAATCGCTTCTCTTGGGGGATCGACACTTCGCAACGACCGAGAGAGAGTCGCATGTCCTGCGCTCGCGCGCCGCTGAAGTACTCGTTCCAGTTGGTGCCGCCCTGGGAACGCCTGGTCGTGCCGAACCAGACGCACATTCGGACGAAGTCGTGTTCCGGGACGGCACCTGACGGGAGCGTGCGATCCACCACAACGTCAGACCGCGACCGCGGCGCTGCGGCCGGTGGCGCCGAGGGCGCCCGGGCAGCGGGTGGCGGTGAGGGTGGCGGTGAGGGTGGTGGAGGGGCGGACCGAGACGGCTGCCGCGGTGCCGGCATCGATGCCTCTTTCGGAGCTGCGCCAGATTCGTTGAGCAGCTGCTGGATCAGGTCCGCTGCACTCCGCGCAATTGTCGATGGCGTGCGCGGATGGGTGCCCGCGTCGGGACGCTGGGGCAACCGCAACGTCACCCAGACTGCGTCATTCAAGATCGAAGACGCAGTGTCCCGCACGCTGGGTTCGAGTCCGGCAGTCGCAACCACGAAATACGCAAGCTCGTCGCCCAGTAGCGCCCTCGCGGACTCGCCGAGCGTAGCGTCGGCCGCAAGCACGACCTCCAGGAGCTGCCTCGCCGTTTCGAGCGACGCATACATCACCACGAGCCAGGCTTGTGAGCTCGCGTCTTCCTCGCGCCTCCTGAGTCGAAGGATGGAAAGCAGGGAAACGTGCGAGCGCGTCGCGGCGTCGAGGCCGCGCGCCCGCAGCGATTGGCGCAGCTGCGCCAGCGGATCGGGCTGACCGGGACCGGCTACTCTGTCCTGCGCCATATCGGGTAGGGGAGACGAGAAGGCGTCGCCGTCCATTGTGCGACACACTGCCTGAGGGCGCAAGCCGCTATCTGAGCCGGACGATGTTCGGAAACACTAAATAGCTACGGCAGAACGCCACGCCTGAGAGAGGGGGCGGGCCAGGCGACGTCCTGGTCGTCGGTTGGAACTGGACACCATTCTCGAGCTGTACGACGCGAATGGCGTGCTCCTGGCCAGCAACGACGACACCAATCTGAGCGGGTTCGATTTCTGTTCCCGGATCGTCGTCACTCTCGCGCCGGGCGGTACTACCTGCGGGTCATACGGCTATGAAACGACTCCGCGGCACTACTACGTGACGGCGCGACGCAACTGGCGTCGCTCAGCGCTACGCGCTGAGCATCGCACTCCGCGCACAGCCTGGCCAAGCCGAGCGTCGGACCGGCTTGTCCCGCAATTGAGATCGGACGCCATGCTCATGCCAGCCGTGGTGAGTCCGTCTCGTCGCCCGCGACGCTTGACTCGGCGCCCTCGCCGAGCTTACCCTCGGCACACGACGCGTGGCCGTGTTCCTCTGAGCGACACTTGGATGACGGTCCCCAACGCGTTGCGCGCGATCCTCGGACGTGCGCGCGCTGGAACTCTTTCCGAGGAAGATCAAGCGATGGCGATGGCCCTTACCAGGAAGCGGTGGACGATCGAGGAGCTCCACTCGCTCCCAGACGACGGCAACAAGTACGAGCTGGTGCGGGGCGAATTGTTCGTGACTCCGCCGCCATCGCAGTGGCACGAGACCGTCGCCGCCAGGCTTTCACGCGTCCTCACGCCCTTCGTCGAGGCGCGCGGATTGGGACTCGTGTATCATCCGCGATCGGTCCTGCAGTTCGCTGGCTCCGAGGTGGAGCCGGACCTCATGGTGCGCAGGCCCCCGGCCAATCCCGCCGAGCCTTGGGACGCGGCGCCCATTCCCAGCCTCGTCGTCGAGGTCCTGTCGCCAACCACGCGCCGGCGCGATCACGAGCAGAAGCGCGCGCTCTATGTCGATGCCGGAGTGCCGGAGTATTGGCTCGTGGATCCGGAGCGCCGAGAGGTGCATGTCGTGCACTCCGGCGCGCCCGACCGCATCGTCCGCGACGCCTTGTCATGGACGCCGGCGCGGGCCGGCCCGACTCTCGTCATCGAGATCGCTGGACTGTTCGAATAGCGTCAGTTCGGGGACCCTACTTGCCCGACGGAGCGAAGTCCTGGGTCGTCCCTCGAACGCTCTCGGCGCGAGCGCAGTAATACGCGAGGGAGTATTCATCCTTCGTGTGCCAGTCCTCGGGGATGGGCTTGAGGCGCCGCCGGTCCTTGGCACTCTCGAAGCACAGCCAGCCTCCCGGGTTGAGCAAGTCCGAGAACCTGAATGCACCGGACGTGCGCGAGACG
>DASTVV010000055.1:0-2548 GCA_035758925.1 Gemmatimonadaceae bacterium | reverse complement strand
GAAGTATCGTCTGCAGGTCGTAGCATACGGCCGGTGCGACACGACAGCGGGATCGGAGATGACTTTCACCACGGGTCAGCTGCCGGCCGATCTGCCGCAGTACGTCGCGTCAGGATCGGACAGCTCTGGCGGATTCGTCGTGATGGCGGCCGGCCAGTTCGGCCTCGTGATCGACAATACCGGCCGCGTCGTTTGGTATCGGCGCTTCCCCAGCGGGCCGGGGCTCAACTTTCAGGCACAGCCGGTCTTTGGCGGCCGATACGTCGCGCGTCCGCCCACCGCCGCGACGCAGCAGGGCGTCGTGGTCGAGCTCGATCCCCTGGGAGCCGAGACGCGCCGCATCACGTGCGCCGAAGGCCTGCAGCCGCGCTTTCACGACATGATCGCGCAACCCGACGGCTCGTACTGGCTGCTGTGCGACCAGACGGAGACGGTGAACCTCGCGAACATCGGCGGCAACGAGGCTGCGCAAGTCACCGGCACCGCGATTCAGCACGTGAACGCGAAGGGCGACCTGCTGTTTTCGTGGAGCCCGTTCGGCTACTTCAGCATCCTGGACCTCGATGCCTCCGACCGCAACGGTTCCTCCGTCAACTGGACGCACGGGAACGCCTTCGACATCGACACCGACGGCAACCTGATCGCGTCGTTCCGCAGCCTGAACGAGATCACGAAGATCGACTCGCGCACGGGCGACGTCCTCTGGCGCATGGGCGGCAAGGCGAACGAGTTCACATTCGAAGGGAATGCATCGGCCCCGTTTGCGCGCCAGCATGGCGTGCGCGTCGTCGGACGCGGAGAGATTGTCCTGCTCGACAATCTTGGCGTACCAAGCGAAAGCAGGGCGGAACGCTACGTGTACGACGAGGCGCAACGCTGGGCGCGACTGGAAGCGTCCTACAGCTCGCAGCCAGCGATCGTCGCGCAGCTCGGCGGAACAACGCAGGACCTGCCAGGCGGCCGGACGCTGGTTGCATTCGGCAACGGCGGACGCGTCGAGGAATACGATGCATCCGGGAATGTCGTGTGGCGGATCGAGGGAAATCCGGGGTACGTCTATCGCGCCCAGCGGATTCGCTCGCTCTATAGTCCCGGAGTGGGCTCGAGGAGATAGGTCCCGACGGCGGACATGACTGCGGGCGGTGACGGCGGTGCAACGACGGCCGTGAGTCCCATCTCATCGAGGAACTGTGTCCCTCCCGTCGGGCGTCCACCGCGCGACTCCGCGCGCGTCAGCACCAGCCGATCCTTCGCGCGCGTCATTCCGACGTACAGCACCCGTCGCGCCTCCTCGATCTCCTGCTTGGACGGCCGCTCACCGGGCGTGAACTGCGCGTCCTCGACCCCGACGATGTAGACCCGTGAAAACTCGAGTCCCTTGGTGGAATGCAACGTCAGCAGGTTGACGCGATCGCGATCGGCTGCCTGTCCTTCGGTCACTGACAGCGCCACCCGTTCGAGGAATCTCGCGATCTGTTCAGCAAGAGAAGACTCACCATTCGCGATTCCAACCAGCAGTCGCCGGAGTCGTTCCATCGCGACCGGATATCGCTCGTCCGCGCTCCGTTGCGCCCGGATCCGGTTCATGCGCTCCCGACCGCCCAGCTTTTCGATCACGTCATCGAGCGTGGGCAGCGACTGATCGCCCAGGTCGTCGCGCATGACGCGATAGTAGTCGAGACATTCGCTGAACCCGCCCATCGCGTACGGCCGAGCGAGATCGAGGAGCAGTTTGGCCTCGCTCTCCACGTCATGCGGCTGTGTGAGCGCCAGCGCGACGCCAAGATGGTCCAGCAGGTGTACGAGCGACGTCTTCCGGCTCTGGGCCAGCTTGGCCTCGTTGAGGTGAAGGAAGACCTTCGCGAGGGCGCGGGCGTCGTCCAGCGCGCGGTGGCTGCGGCCGACATCGATGCCGTACGCGCGGGCGAGGTCCTCGAGACGACGGCTCGCCGGCACCAGCTCGCGCGCGAGCGGCAGCGTGTCGAAGGTGCCCAGCCCGCGCAGCGAGCCGGCCAGTCGCTTGAGGATCCTGAAGTCGTACTGGTAGCCGTTGTGCGCCACGACGACATCGTTGCCGCAGAACTCCCGGAACTTCGGCCAGACGTCGGCGAACGACGGCGCGTTGGCGACATCCGCATCCGAGATGCCGTGCGTTCGCGTGGCGTCCGCAGGGATCGGGACGTCCGGCTTCACCAGCGAGCTGAATTCGGCGACCGGCTGCCCGCGCCGCACGCGGACGGCGGCGATCTCCACCACGTGACAACTCTCGGCGTCCCTGCCGGTGGTCTCGAGATCGATCGCGGTGTAGTCGCGGAACGTCTCGGCGAACTTGCGGCTGGCCAGGAGCTGACCGGCCTTGAAGACCGCTATCGGCAGGCCAACCTCCGGAGCGTCGACGCCAGAAATGCGCTCCGGACTCATAGCCGTGAGCTGCGAGCTGTCAGCTGTGAGTTGCGAGCCAGATGTGGATAGCCGAAGACCTGCGCCGACATGGACCTGACGCACGCCAATCCCGTGAAGAATGGCCTTCACGGGGATCTCCGCTCCA
>DASTVV010000029.1:0-36386 GCA_035758925.1 Gemmatimonadaceae bacterium | reverse complement strand
AACCCCTCATCCGAATTCCGCGAATTGATCCGAACAGGATCCAAGATCAACCTGCGTGCTCCGCGGCGCTGACCTTTCGCGACGTAATCCCGTTCGGCCCATTCGTTGAATTCGGATGCGTAGTTGTCGTTCTGGGCTCGCACCTCGAGCGGGGCGATTCTGTCGAATCGGATGAGGGGTTTCCACTCTCGCGAGAAGCAAACCGGATTTAGGTTGTAGGCATGGCGACGCGCACCGAACCTGTATCCGCTGAGGCACCCACCGGCTGGACCATCGACGCCGCGCGTGCGCTCTACAACATCGAAGGGTGGGGAGCCGGCTTCTTCGATGTGAACGATCGCGGACACGTGGTGGTCCGTCCGGACGCGGAGCATCCCGACCGGGAGCTCGACCTCTACGAGCTCGCCAGCGATCTCGAGGAACAGGGCGTCCAACTGCCGGTGCTCCTGCGGTTCTCGGACATCCTCCGGTCGCGCCTCGACGCCCTCACGCTCCGGTTCCAGAACGCGCGCGAGGAGTTCGCGTACACGGGCGGCTACACGACGGTCTATCCGATCAAGGTCAACCAGCAGCGGCACGTGATCGAGGAGATCGTCGAATTCGGCTCGCGCCATGGCGTCGGCCTCGAATGCGGCAGCAAGCCGGAGCTCCAGGCGGTGCTCGGCCTGGCCGATCACACGGACCATCTGATCATCTGCAACGGCTACAAGGACGAGGAGTTCATGCGACTGGCGCTGATGGGCCAGAAGCTGGGCCATCAGGTGTTCGTCGTCCTCGAGCAGTTGAGCGAGATCGACGTCCTGCTGCAGGCAGCGGAGGAGCTCGGCGTCACGCCGACCGCGGGCATCCGCATCAAGCTGGCGTCGCGCGGGTTCGGCCGGTGGAAGGAGAGCGGCGGCGAGAAATCGAAGTTCGGACTCAACTCGGCCGACCTGATGACGGCGATCGAGAAGATGCGCGCCGCCAACAAGCTCGACTGGATCAAGCTGATCCACTTCCATCTCGGCTCGCAGATCACCGACATCCGGTTCATCAAGAACGGACTCCAGGAGATCACGCGCTTCTACGTCGAGCTGCGGCAGATGGGACTGGACATCACGCACCTGGATGTGGGCGGCGGGCTGGGCGTGGACTACGACGGCACCAACTCGGAGTCCGACTCCAGCGTCAACTACTCGCTGCAGGAGTATGCCAACGACATCGTCTACACGATCGCGGAGGCCTGCAAGGAGCACGAGCTCCCGATGCCGCACCTCATCAGCGAGTCGGGGCGCGCGCTCACCGCGCACCACGCCCTGCTGCTGCTCAAAGTGATCGACGTCGAGTCGCACGAGGTGAAGGACGTGCCGACGCTGTCCGAAGACGACCACACGCTGTTGCACGAGATGATCGCGGACCACCGCGATGCGTCTCGCAAGAACGTGGCGCGACGACGCATCCGCGAGATCTACCACGACCTCACGTTCGACAAGGAACGCGCGCACGAGCTGTTCAACACCGGCGTGCTCTCGCTGCGGGGCCGGGCGATGGCGGAACGCATCTACGTGGCGACGCTCAACGTGATCGCGCGCCACGTCGAGCGGCACCCCGACGACTTCGAGGACATCGCGAAGGACCTGCATGGCGCGCTGGTGGACCGGTACTTCTGCAACTTCTCGGTGTTCCAGTCGCTGCCGGACAGCTGGGCCATCGACCAGCTCTTTCCGATCGTGCCCATCCACCGCCTGGACGAGCAGCCGACGCGCCGCGCGACTATCCAGGACGTCACCTGCGACTCGGACGGCAAGATCGACCGGTTCGTCGGCGAGAAGAACGGGAGCGCCAGCATCGAAGTGCACGAGCCGCGGGACGGCGAGCCCTACATGCTTGGCGTCTTCCTTACCGGGGCATACCAGGAGATCCTCGGCGACCTGCACAATCTCTTCGGCGACACGAACGCGGTGCACATCCGCCTGACGCCAAGCTCGTACTCGGTAACCGACCTCGTGCACGGCGACACCGTCACCGAGGTGCTCAACTACGTGCAGTTCCGCGCGTCCGATCTGCTGCAGGTGTTCCGCCGGAAGGTGGGCAATGCCAAGCATCTCACGCGACAGGAGGCGAACACGTTCATCGCCGACTACGTCGCGGGCCTGGAGGGATACACGTACCTCGAGGGCGAGGCGGCGCAGTAGATGCTGTCGCAGTCGCTGTTCATCGCGGCTGCCGGCAATGGATCGGAGCATGGCGTCGCGGGCGTGCTGCTTGCGCTGATCGCCATCTTCATCGGAACGCGCCTGCTGGGCGAGCTGGCGCAGCGGTTCGGACAGCCCTCGGTCCTCGGCGAGCTCATTGCCGGCGTGCTGCTGGGCGGCTCGGTGCTCGGACTGGTGAACCCGGCCGATCCCGTCATCGCCGCGATGGCCGAAATCGGCATCATCGTGCTCCTGTTCGCGATCGGCCTCGACACGGAGCTTGCCTCGCTGGTCCGCGTCGGCACCACCGCGACAGTCGTTGCCGTTGCCGGTGTCGCGATCCCCTTCGGACTCGGGTACGGCGTGGCAACGTTGCTGGGCCTGGCCCAGGTGCCGTCGCTCGTTTGTGGTGCCGCGCTCTGCGCCACGTCCGTGGGGATATCGGGACGTGTCCTCTCGGACCTCGGTTGGCTGAACAGCTCCGAGGGTCGCGTGGTCCTCGGCGCAGCCGTGATCGACGACATCATCGGCCTCATTATCCTGGCGATTGTTGCGTCCGTGGTGGCCGGCGCAGCGCTGACCGTCGCATCGATCACCAGAATCGCAGGTGTTGCCATCGGATTCGTGGCCCTTGCCGTCCTCGCCGGGATTCTGCTTGCCGGCCCCGTCTTCAAGGCCGTCGAGCGTCTCAGGGTTGCGGGCGCGCTCGGTGTGCTGGGGCTCACGTTCGCCTTTCTTCTCGCGTGGCTCGCGGACCGAAGCGGCTCGGCGATGATCGTCGGCGCATTCGCCGCGGGGCTCGTGCTCCATCGAGTGCCGCAGCGCCAGGAGATCGAGAAAGCCACATCCACGATCGGGCACTTCTTCGTGCCTGTGTTTTTCGCCAGTGTCGGCGCCGCGGTAGATCTGCGCGCCCTCGCGGACGTGCGGGCGTTGGCGTTGGGCGGCGCGTTGATCGTCTGCGGCATCGTCGGCAAAGTGGCTGCGGGGTTCGCGCCCTGGTGGTTCCGCGGCAACAAACTGCTCGTCGGGGTGGCGATGGTTCCCCGCGGCGAAGTGGGATTGATCTTCGCGCAAATGGGATTGGCGGCTGCCGCCATCAACGCCAGCGAGTTCGGGGCGCTGATGCTCATGGTGCTGGCGACGACGTTCGTGACGCCGCCGGCGCTCGGGATCGTGACCGCTCGCGTGGCAACGAAGAAGCCAGGAGAAGCGCCCGGCGAAGGCGGGATCGACGATCTCGTCGTCGGTACCCGGCCGTCGCGCGTCGACGCTCCGGCGATCAAGTGAGGCAGCGCCGTTGCGCCGCGGGACGGCGCTGACGCCGGTCCGGAGCAAACGATAGCTTCAGGGACACGTGGCAGGACCTCTTCACCGACTCGTCCCGGAGTAGCTGTATGCTTGTTCCCGTCCTCGCGGTCGTCGCCCTCCTCCAGCAGCAGAATTCCCAGCCGACCGTTGCACGCGTCGTCGTGACGCCGGCCAATCCCGCGGTTGTCGCTGGCGACACGCTGCGCCTGCGCGCGCAGGCATTCGATGCACAGGGACAGGCTGTCCAGAACGTCAGGATCGTGTTCAACGCCGCGGGCGCGAACTTCGAAGCAAAGGTCGACACCGCGGGTCTGCTCACTGCCGGCGCCGTGGGAACGGTGCCGGTCGCGGCGATCGCGTTGGTGCCGGGCGGACGCCCCATCACGCAGCGTCTCGAGGTTCGCATCGTACCCGGTCCCGCGGCTCGCGTCGCGGTGGCGCCCGCATCCGCCAAGCTGCTCGTGGGCCAGCGGCTCCGTCTGGATGGGGTCGCGTACTCGGCCGCCGGCGACCGGCGCACGGACCGCCTCGCGTGGACCTCGTCGGCGCCCGGCGTCGCGCAGGTCAGCGGCGTTGGCGTCGTGACCGCGGTTGCTCCGGGTCGCGCGACCGTCACCGCGAAAGCGGGCGACGCGACGCAGGCCGTGACCGTCGAGGTCGTATCAGCGAACGTCCGCTCCATCTCCGTGACGCCAGGCGCGACCACCGCCCGCACCGGAGACGTCATCCGGTTCCAGGCCGTGGTCACCGACCGGGCAGGGCACGAGATCAACGGGCTCACGCCGACGTGGCTCACCACGGGCGACGCGCTGGTCGATGACGGTGGCGCCTTCGTCGGCAATCGTGCCGGCTCGTATCAGGTGACGGCCAGCTTCGGCTCGCGGAGCGCAGACGCGTCGGTCACGCTCAGCCCGCGCGACGTGCAGCGGGAAGTGAAGCTCGTCGGCAAGCTGCTCCGTACGACGTTCGCGACGTCCGAGGTCTGGATCCACCCGAACCACAATGTCGCGTACCTCGGCACGCACCTGGGTGGCGATCGCGTCTACGCCATCGACATCTCCAATCCGGCGAATCCGACGGTGGTCGACTCGATCATCGTCAACGCGCGCGTCATCAACGACATGATGACGACCCCGGACGGCAACTACATGGTCATCACGCGCGAAGGCGCCGACAATCGCAAGAACGGCATCGTCATCGCCGACACGCACGATCCGTTGCATCCGAAGGCAATCTCCGAGTTCACCGACGGCGTCACGTCCGGCGTGCACTCCGCATTCATCCACACGCAGGAGAAGTACGGCACCCACGTCTATCTCACGAATGACGGCACGGGCGCGCTCCACATCATCGACATCAACGACCCGGCGCATCCCAAGGAGGCGGCGCAGTGGCGGCCGCGTCAGACGACGGCCGGCGTCATGCTGCACGACATCGACGTGCAGAACGGGCTTCTGTATGCCTCGTGGTGGAACGACGGCCTGATCATCCTGGACGTCGGCAACGGCATCAAGGGCGGAACGCCCAGCAAGCCTGTGGTCGTGTCACAGTTCAAGTACGATCTCGATTCGCTGTATCGCCGCGTCGCGTTCGAGGGCGGCCCCGGGTTCATTCGCGGCACGCACACCGCGTGGCGCCACAAGAACTACGTGTTCATTGCGGACGAAGTGTTCGGCAACACGGCGGCGCAGTCGCTGTTTTCGGGCGCCCCGTCTCGCGCGCATGGCCGTCTGCAGGTGATCGACGTGACAGACGTCGAGAAGCCACGCTCCGTGGCCTGGTACGAGCCCGAGTATGGCGGCGTGCACAACGTCTGGGTACTGGGCGATACCCTCTACATCGGCGCGTACAACGCCGGCTTCAAGGCGTTCGACGTATCCGGTGAGCTGCGTGGCGATCTCTATGCACAGGGCCGGCTGATCGGCGATTTCATGCCAGCGGACCCGAAGGGCAAGGTGCCGAACGCAGCGATGACCTGGGGTGTGGTGGTGAATCCGAAGGACGGTCTGGCCTACGTGAACGACTTCAATTCGGGGCTCTGGGTGCTGCAGCTGGTGCCGAAGTCGCCGGTCGTTCCGTAGCAGGCACGAAAAAGCGGAATGGGAATGGGCGCCGGGAGAGACTTTCGCGGCGCCCATTCCCATTTCGCATTCCGCCGTTCAAGACTCAGCCGAATCGTTTCTCCACCGCCTTCCAGTTCACCACGTTCCACCAGGCCTTGATGTAATCGGGCCGCCGGTTCTGATAGTTCAGGTAGTACGCGTGCTCCCACACGTCGAGCCCGAGCACGACGGACTTCGCCGGCTTCCCGTCCATCAGGGGATTGTCCTGGTTCGGCGTGCTCGTGATCGACAGCTTGCCGCCGTCATTCAACAGCCACGCCCATCCGGAGCCGAAACGCGCGACGCCCGCGGCCGCGAATTGCTCCTTGAACTTCTCGAAGTCCCCGAACGACGCCTTGATCGCGTCGCCGAGCTTGCCGCCGGGAGCGCCACCCGCGTTGGGGCCCATGATCTCCCAGAACATGCTGTGGTTCCAGTGGCCGCCGCCATTGTTGCGCACGGCAGCGCGAACGGCTTCCGGAACGCTGTTCAGGCCGGCCAGCAGCTGCTCGAGCGACTTGCTCGCGAGCTCCGGCGCCTTTTCGATCGCGCCGTTGAGATTGGTGACGTAGGCCTGATGATGCTTGCCGTGATGGATTTCCATCGTGCGCGCGTCGATGTGCGGCTCGAGCGCGTTGGAGGGATAGGGAAGCGGCGGCAACGTGAATGGCATGCCGGACTCCACGGGGGTTGAAGGTTCTACCCTGAGATGGCGCCTTGTCGACGGGCCTTCAGCCAATGGATCAGACCCGGCAGCAGCGACAGCGCGATCACCACGACGATCACCTTCTCGATGTGACTGTCGATGCCGGGAATGTAGCGACCCAGAAAATACCCGGTGAGAAGCATGCTCCAGATCCACAGCACGCCGCCCACGACATTGTAGAAAGTGTACCGACGCTGGCTCATACCGGCCGCGCCCGCCACCACCGGCACGAACGTGCGCACAATGGGCATGAATCGCGCTATGACGATGGTTTTGCCGCCGTGGCGTTCGTAGAAGTCGGCTGCCTGGCGAAGGTACCTCGGCTTGAAGAGCAGGGATTCTTCTCGCCGGAACAGGCGCGGTCCGCTGGCGCGACCGATGAGATATCCCACGGTGTTGCCGAGGATCGACGCGGCCGTCAGCAGCAGTCCGAGAAGCAGGATGTCGAGGCCGAAGCGGTCCTGGGACGCAAGCAACCCGGCTGTCACGAGCAGCGAATCACCGGGCAGGAAGAAACCGACGAGCAGGCCGGTTTCCGCGAAGATGATGGCGGTGAGCCCCACGTAACCGCCCCAGGCGACGAGCGCTTTCACGTCCCGCAGCCGGGAGAAGAACTCGAGTATTTGATCCATTCGTTGATTGAGCGATGTCTGATACGTCGAACGCCGGAAACAACCCAGCGATACAGCGTGGGTCAACGGAGCCTGGAGTCTCCGACCGCCGACGTCGTGGGCTGAGCCCAAATGGTGAACGTATCGCGGTCACCGGCGGCATCGCCGTGCTCGTGGCGCTCGCCATCACATGGACCTGGTCCATCGCGATCGCGGCCCAGGGCAAGCAGCCGCCACCGCCTCCGCCGACCCGAAGGATCACGGCGTCCCTGACGAATCCAGGCGTCCCGACGGCGGCGTACGTCACCAACGCGACTCTGGACGCGCTGGCCAGGCGGGCGCGCGGTGTCAGCGGCAAGCTGCGCATGAAAACCGCCCTTCCCGGTGAAGTGGACGAAACGCTCAAGCAGCTGACGGACTTCACGCAGATCACGCTCACACCGCTCGCCGCCAAGCAGCGGGGTCGCGTGGGCCTGTATTACATCGGGACGTGGCCGTCGGAGCGCGGCGCGAAAGGTCCGCGGAAGGCGCCCGCGGGCCGGTATGCCACGCCGCGAGGCTTCATCCAGGTGACGCCGGAGAACAAGAACGCGCCGGTGTCGGAGCACTTCGAGCTGAAGGACTTCCTGACCCACGACCAGCCGAATGTGTGGCCGAAGTATCTGGTCCTCGAGACGCGGAACGTCGACAAGCTCGAGCTGGTGCTCGCGGATCTCGCGCGCCGCGGAGTCAACACGGCCGGCGTCACGGTGATGAGTGGCTTCCGCACGCCTCAATACAATGTTGGCGGCGGACAGACCGGAGGGCGCGCCGGACTCAGCCGACACATGTACGGCGACGCCGCCGACATCTTCATCGACAACGACCACAACGGCGTCATGGACGACCTCAACCGTGACGGCCGCGTCGATATCGGCGATTCGAGGTTCATTCTGGAGAGCGTCGAGCGTGTCGAGCACGACCATCCGGAACTGGTCGGCGGCGCGGGCACGTACATCGCATGTTGTGGGCATGGACCTTTCATTCACATCGACTCGCGCGGCTATCGTGCGCGCTGGACTGGAGCCGGAGGCGGATAAATGGCGGAGCAGAGGCGTACGACCGACGCAGGCGGTGTCCGGACGCAGAAAAGCGGACTGACGAACAAGCCGCAGAGCGAGTTGCCCGAGATTCCGGGCGTGCGGGCGACCGATCTCGAGCCGTACGTCGGGCTGCGCTACGTCTCCAAGCTCTTCCGTTTGATCTCCATCATTCTGCTGTTGCTGCTCGTGGCGGAGATCGTGACCGGAATCGCGACCCAGGGCGGAGCGGCATTGCCGACGCTGTTGGGTGAGGCGAGCCGGCTCATCGTTCTCGCTGGCGCGCTCTGGGGAGTCGGCGATCTCGCCATCCTCATGATCGATGTCGGCCACGACATTCGCGCGACGCGCGTCTACCTCAGCCGACAAGCCAACCAGACCTACGACACGGAACGTCCCGCCGGCGGAATCACCAGGACCGCCTGATCCTTCGTACCGCCGTCCGGTTGGCATGCGGATGGGCGGTGGGCCACGAGCGAAGCTGCTCGTGGCCTTATTTTTTGCCCGGTCCCTTGATCCTTTCCCCAGTCCGCTGAACTTCTGCCCGGTCGCTGATCCCTAGTCCCCCTGCATCCCGAGGATCAAATCCCGGAATTGCTATCGGTTCACGTCGTCTCCCATACGCACTGGGATCGCGAGTGGTATCACCCCGCGGAGCGCTTTCGCCAGCGACTCGTTGCGCTGGTCGACGAGCTGCTGGACGATCCGCAGACGGACGGCTCGAGCTTTCTCCTCGACGGTCAGACGGTCGTGCTGGAGGATTATCTCGACGTCTGTCCGGAGCGCGCATCCGAGCTGGCGTCGGCGCTGCGCGACGGACGGCTGGAAGCCGGTCCGTGGTACGTCCTGCCGGACGAGCTGATCCCGAGCGGCGAGGGCCTCGTGCGCAACCTGCTGGCAGGCCGGCGCACTTTGCGCGCACTCCGCGCGGAGGCACCGCCTGTCCTTTACTGTCCGGATTCCTTCGGCCATCCGGCGGCGTTGCCGACGCTCGCGAATGGGTTTGGGTTCGACGTGGCGATCGTCTGGCGCGGGTTCGGCGGCGCTCGCTTTCCGGCGAGCGACGCAGTGTGGTGGATTGCGCCGAGCGGCGAACACGTTCTGACGTTCCATCTGCCGCGATCGGGCTACGAGCTTGGCGCCAACCTCCCAAGCAGCGCGGAGGCCGCACACGATCGGTGGAACCACGCGCGGGAGCAGCTCAGCGCGCGGACATCGCTGCACACGGTGCTGCTCCTGAACGGCGCCGATCACCACGCGCGTCAGGCGCGCCGCACGGAAGCGATTCGCGCGCTCGTGCAAGCGGCGGCTCCGGATCACGTGCGCTCCGGATCGCTCCGTGACTTCGTCGCCGAGCTTGCGCATCGCGCGGGAGCGTGGGGCGCAGGAGCCACGCTGCCGGAGGTCCGCGGCGAGTTGCGCGATTCCTATGGCTACACGTGGTCCCTGCAAGGCACCCTGGCGAGTCGCACACCGCAGAAGCGGACGTTCGTCCGGCGCGAGCGTGAGTTGCTGCGAGACGTGGAACCCTGGACCGCGCTCGCGGCCGTGCGCACCGGCGTGTCACGCCGGCATCTCGTTGCGGCAGCATGGCGACCGCTGCTCCTGAGCCAGCCGCACGACACGCTGTGCGGATGCAGCGTGGATCAGGTGGCACGGGCGATGGACACCCGGCTGGAGAGCGTCGCGGCCCAGAGCGCCGGGCTGCGTGAGGACGCACTGCTGGACCTGATTGGACACGATCGCGACGAGGCGCGGCAGCGGCGCGACGACTGGACACCGATGCTGCTCGTGCGCAATCGCGCTGCGCGCGCGCGATCGGGCGTGGCCATCGTGGAGCTCACATCGACGATCGCGGACGTCCCAGTCGGGCCCGGATCGACGCACGTGTCGCTCTCGAAACGGAAGCTGCCTCGAGTGCCTCGCCTGGCCGGCGCCGGGCCGGCGCAGGTGCTCACACGACGTCTGGACCATGACCGGACGGAAGCGCCGCGCGCGTATCCCGACAACGACGCCGTCGCCCGGCTCCAGGCCGCGGTGTGGATCGAGAACGCGCCGGCATATGGCCTTGCGGCATTCGGGTTCTCGACGTCGCGCGCTCGACCCACACCGGCAAATGGGCCGGTGCACGTGGGCGACGGCGTGATGAGCAACGGGCGGATCACTCTGCGCTTCTCCGAATCCGGTGCGCTCGTGCTGGAGCAGGACGGTCGAGCGGTACGCGACTTCGTCGTGTGGGAGAGTCGGCGGGACCGGGGCGATCTGTACACGCCCGCGATTCGTGAGCCGAAGCTGACGCCGCGTCTCCTCAACATGCGCCTGGTGCATCGCGGTCCGTTGCGCGGCGCCGTCGAGCAGCGCTGGCGCTTGCGCGACGGCGACAATCGCGTGGACGCACGCCTGCGCTTTGTACTGGACGCCGACGCACACTGGCTGCGCGTGCACGTGCGAGGAATGAATGGGGCCCGCGATCACCGCCTGCGCCTGCGGTTTCGCACCGGCGTCGAGAGCGGCCGACCGATCGCCGACGCGGCGTTCGGACCAGTGCGCCGCGAGCCTGTGCGGGTGAGCGAGAAGGAGCTCGAGATCGAGGAGCCGCCGCCGACCGCGCCGCTGCACCGATACGTCTCGCTGTTCAACGAGCGCGCGGGCGCCACGCTGTTTTCCGATGGCCTCACCGAGTACGAGACCGATGGAGACACGATCGCTCTCACGGTCCTGCGCTCCGTGGGCGAGCTGTCGCGCAGCGACATCGTCGAACGTCCCGGGCATGCCGGATGGCCGGCGCCGACGCCGGACGCGCAGTGCCTCGGCCCGTTCGACGCCGAGCTGGCCGTGATGCTGCACGGTCCCGCGTCCGCGACGATGATCGACGCCATCGAACGAGCCGCTGACGACGTGCTCTATCCCCTCACGGGCGAAACGCTGCGCTCGGCGCTCGCCGTCCCACCCGCCGTACACGGCGTGTCGCTCGAGGGCCACGGTCTGGCGCTTTCGACGATCAAGGAAAGCGACGACGGTGAATGGCTCGTCCTGCGGTGCGTCAATCTGCTCGAGCAGGAGTGCAGCGGAGCATGGCGGCTCGACCGCGAGCCCGGAGAAGTGCATCTCGCCCGTCTGGATGAGACGCCGATCACGCCGCTGCAAACGCGTGGCGACACGATCCCATTCCTCGCGCCTCCGCGGGGCGTCATTACGATACTCGTCAGGTAACGTTGCCCCCTTGGCAGGGGGCTAAGCGCGCTCGGCGATATCGCGCCTGAGCTTTCCGCGTTCTCCCGCGAGCCGATCACGCAGTGAGTCCCCGATCAGCGTTGCGGCAAGGACGGTGAGGATCAGCGCGAATCCCGGCGCGAGCGCCACCCATGGCGCCGTCACGATCAGATCGCGTCCGCCCGCAATCATGTTGCCCCAGCTCGGACGCGGCGGTTGGATCCCGAGGCCGAGAAAGGAGAGTCCGCTCTCGAGAAGGATCGCGTTGCCGACGCCCAGCGTAGTCGCGACGATTGCCGGACCGAGTGCGTTGGGAAGCGCGTGCTGCCACAGGACTCGCCACGACCGCGCGCCCAACGCCACGGCCGCGCTGACGTATGGCTGCGCCGCCACGCCAAGCACCTCGGCGCGAATCATCCGCGCGACTCCCATCCAGCCTGTCGCCACGAGCACGACCACGACCGTCGTGAGCCCGGGCTGCCACAGCGCGGCGCAGACCAGCAGCAGCACCAGGCGCGGAACGGAGAGCATCGCGTCCGCGATCGCCATCAGGGCGCGGTCGAGCCAACCGCGTCGCCACGCCGCGATCGCGCCGAGGAACGTACCCAGCGCGGCGGCGAGCACCGAGCCGACGACGCCCACCGCGAGCGAAATCCGGCCGGCGAGCATCATGCGCACGAACAGGTCGCGTCCAAAGCGGTCCGTGCCGAGCAGATGGAGATGGCCGCTGGCGTCGCGCGAGAATGGCGGCAGCAGGCGCAGCGACAGGACGTCGCCGATGGCGAGCGGATCGTGTCGCGAGAACATCGGAACCAGCACACACGCGAGCGTCAGCGCGGCCAGCAGCGCAACCGCCCATCGCAGCGTGGAGTCGGTCGTCTCCGGCCGATTCACTCCGCTCATGCCGACTCCCGTCGCGGATCCACGAGCGGCAGCGCGAGCTCGGCCGCGAGGTTGGCGAAGATGACCGCGATGGCGTAGAAGACAGTCGCGCCCATGACCACCGGATAGTCGCGCGCGAGAATCGCGTTGAGCGTCGCGCGTCCGAGACCGGGCCACGCGAACACGGACTCCACGAAGATCGATCCGGCCAGCAGGCCGGGCAGCGACAGCGCGAAGAGCACGACGAGCGGCGCGAGGATATTCGCGAGCACGTGCCGCAGGAAGATGCGGCGCGAGGTCACGCCCTTGGCGCGCGCCGTTCGAACGAAGTCGAGGCGCAGCACGTCGGCGACACTCGACCGCGTGTAGCGCGCGATGCCTGCCGCCCCCACCGCCGCGAGGATCGCGACCGGCAGCACCGCGTGACGGGCGACATCCAGGACGCCGGCCCATCCGCTGAGCGAGACGCCGGGCGTGTGCAGCCCGAAGGCAGGGAGCCGCAATGCGCGCGGGAGCCCAAGGGTCGCGGCGCCGTAGGTGAACACCGCAACCAGCGCGAGCGCGAGCCAGAACGACGGAGCCG
This sequence comes from Gemmatimonadaceae bacterium, assembly GCA_035758925.1. Taxonomy (GTDB): domain Bacteria; phylum Gemmatimonadota; class Gemmatimonadetes; order Gemmatimonadales; family Gemmatimonadaceae; genus DASPMP01. Next base: position 23,725 of record DASTVV010000029.1, on the reverse strand, counting down.
CGTAGACCGATGTCGTCATCACGGTGAGTACACGGTCCGTCAGCCGATTTCGTTTGGCGGCCTGCAGCATCCCCAGCGGCACGCCGACGAGGAACGTCAGCAGCAGCGACGTGCCGCCAAGCAACAGCGAGACAGGCGCCGCCTCCCGGAGGACACGCGACACTGGCTGGCCGGTGGCGAAGCTCATGCCCAGGTCACCGCGCAGCGTCGCGCCCAGCCACCGTGCATATTGAAGAGGCATGGAACGGTCGAGCCCCAGCTCCGCGCGCGTGCGCGCCGCGTCTGCGGCGCTTGCCCCGGGCGATACGAGGAACGCCGCGGGGTCGCCGGGCGCGAGACGCACGAGAACGAACGTGAGCGTCACGACCAGCCACAGCAACAGCAGGGCGGCCGCGATTCGGCGAAGCAGCAACGTGGCAGACACGGCTGGATAATGACCGTCACGCAGGACGCGTCAATCGTGGGGCTCGGTCTCGTGCTGGCGCTCGGGTGTTCGAGCGCCGCGCGGCCGTCCGACGTCGTGGTCTTCGCGTCGGGCGCGGATCTCGAGTCGGCCAATCCGCTCGTGACCATCCATCCACTGTCTCGCCAGGTGCAGCGCCACGTGCTGTTCGTGACACTGGTGCGCTACGACAGCACGCTCGCGTTGGAGCCGTATCTGGCTCGCCAGTGGCAGTGGAGTGACGGGCGCCGCGAGCTGACCATGCAGCTGGAGCCGCGGCTGCGCTGGAGCGACGGTCAGCTCACCACGGCGCGCGACGTGGCGTACACGCTCAGTGCGGCTCGCGACTCGCGGTCCGGATTCGTTCGCGCCAGCGACCTGGGCATCATCGATCGCGTGAGCGTCCTGTCCGACTCTGTGATTCGCATCTCATTTCGCATCGCGCAGCGTGACCTTCCCACCGTCTTTGCAGAACTGCCCATCCTTCCCGCTCACCTGCTCGAGCGCGTCCCGTTGAGCGACATGCGGCGCACGCCGTTCAACACGCATCCCGTGGGCAACGGCCCGTTTCGCTTCGTGGATCGTGTGCCGGGGCAGAGCTGGACGTTCACGAAGAACCCGGACTTCCCCGACCGACTGGGCGGTGCCCCTCGGATTCGCGACCTCGTGATCGCCGTCGTGGACGAACCGACCACCAAGTTTGCGGGACTGGCGAGCGGAGACCTCGATTTCGCCGGCATCGCGCCGACCATGGCGGCGCTCGCCAGGCGCGACCCCACCATCAACGTCGTGGACTACCCCGCGCTCTTCTCGACAGCGCTGGTGTTCAACGTGCGCCGCTCGCCCTTCAATGATGTGCGGGTGCGCCAGGCCATAGGCCTCTCGATCGACCGACAACGCATCGTGGTCGCGGCGCTCGCCGGGTTCGGGACGCCAGCGCGCGGTGCGGGCCCGCCGGAGAATCCCCTCGCGCTGCAGTTCGATTCGGTGCGAGACGTACGACGAGCGGACTCGCTGCTCGACGCCGCGGGCTGGCGCCGTCGTTCCAATGGCTCCGATGGGTGGCGCGCCAAGGATGATCGCCAGCTCACGATCGAGCTGCTCACGGTGGGCAGCGGCGACAACGCCATCGAGCAGCTCGTGCAGGCGGACCTGGCGGACCGGGGAATTCGCGTCGAGATCCGGCAGCTGGAGCTGGCGGCATTCCTGGCGCGCGCGCGCGCCCGCGAGAAGAGCTTCGACATGCTGATCACCGGCATCCCGGGCGATCTGTCGCTGGCATACCTGCGCGCCATGTTCCAATCCAGTCAGGCGAACGGCACGCTCGACTACGGCGGGTTCCATGCGGCAGAGTTGGACGTGCTGTTCACCAAAGCGCGCGACGCGCGCACCGAAGCCGAGGTGCGCGCCGCATGGCGCGACATCCAACTCCAGCTGCAGCGGCTGGCGCCGGTCGTGTGGCTGTACCATTCGCGAGGAGTGCAGGGCGTGGCCGCACGAATGCACCATGTCGTGATGGATTTGCGCGGCGAGCTCGTGAGCGTCGCGCGCTGGACGACGACGGCGTCTCCGACCGTGCAATCGTCGATGGCGAGGCACCCGAGGCCCTGAATGCTGTTGCTCGATGATGCTCGCCTCAGCGACCGGCGCCTCGCCGCAAATGGCCCGCTGGCTTCACTCTACGAGTCGCTGGTTCGGGAGTTGGAGCCGCTGGTCGGGCGCGCGCCAGATATCCCGGAGGCCAAGGCACTCCTCTCGCGCGCGGGCGGCCGCTGCGAGATCGACGGCGCCACCCTGGAGTTCGACCCATGGTCGCCGCACAGGCATCGCTGTCCGGTGTGCGGCACCATCCACCGCGGTGAGCTGCACGACCGCGCGTGGGTCACGTCGTATCAGCTGTGGCTGGCGGAGCGCGGGATCCACGCGGCGCTGTTCCATGTGCTCGGCGGCGAGGCGCGCCACGCGCGTCTCGCGCGCGATATCCTGCGCGCCTATGCGGAACGCTACCTGAGGTATCCAAACCAGGACAACGTGCTGGGACCCACGCGCCTGTTCTTCAGCACGTACCTCGAAGCCATCTGGCTGCTGCAGGTCTGCGTGGCGGCGGACCTCCTCGAGCGGTCGGGTGATCGCGAGACCGCGAATCTCGTTCGCGATCGCATCGTCGTCCCCAGCAGCGGTCTCATCGCGGAATACGACGAAGGGATGTCGAATCGGCAGGTGTGGAACAACGCCGCGCTCCTCGCGTCAGCCGCGCTGCTCGACGACAGCGCGGCGATCGAGCGCGTGATCGACGGACCCTCCGGCCTCAACGCCCATCTCCGACACGCACTCCTCGCGGACGGTACGTGGTACGAAGGCGAGAACTATCACCTGTTCGCGCTGCGCGGTCTGTGGTACGCCGCGACGCTCTTCGAGGCGCGTGGTGGTCAGCTGGATCCAGACGTTGAGGATCGATTGCGGAAGGCCTTTTCGGCGCCGTTTGCGACGGCATTGCCGGATTTCACAATGCCCTCGCGCAAGGACTCGCAATATGCGGTGTCGCTGCGCCAGTGGCGCATCGCCGAGCTCACGGAGCTTGGCTACGCGCGGTATCGCACGCCGTCGCTGGCCGGTGCTCTGGCGCGTTGCTACGAGCACGGCCACGAGCGGCGTCCCACGGGGCGTGCGCACTCCACTGCGGACGTCGAGCGCAACGGACCTTCGAGCGCGCTCACGCGCGCAGACCTCGGATGGCGGGCGCTGTTGCACGCGCTGCCGGAGCTGCCCGCGCTCGTCGAGCTGCCGCCGCGCTCCGTGCTGCTCGAAGACCAGGGGATCGCGGTGTTCCGCCGCGCGCGCGACGTGTACGTGGCGCTCGACTTCGGCCAGTCCGGTGGCGGCCACGGTCATCCCGACCGGCTCAACGTGATGCTGTCCGACGGGACGACGCGCTGGCTCGACGACCTCGGGACGGGTTCGTACGTCGATCCGTCGTTGCACTGGTATCGCAGCACGCTGGCCCACAACGCGCCGCTCGTTGACGGCCGGTCGCAGCCGTTGCGCGACGGGTTTCTCAGGGCGTACGAGGAGCGAGAGGGCCTGGGATGGATCGTCGGCGAAATGCGGGTGCCGGATGGCGACGTACTGCTCGAGCGCACGCTCGTGGTCGCGCCCGACTACGTCATCGACGAGCTTCGCTGGCGCGCGCCACGTGCGGTGCGCGTCGAGCTGCCGCTGCACCTCGACGCACCCGAAGACGGGCTGCCGTTCGACGCTGCGCGGTGGGACGGTGGCGACGGACTCGAGGACGGGTTCGCGTTCCTCACGGAGACTCGTGCATTGGCGCTCCGCCCGCACGCCGTCGCCACGCTCGCGGCCAAAGAAGCATCCCGCGCCGTGCGCGCCATCCTCGTCTCGGACCGCGAGACGACGCTGTTCACGGCGTGCGGACCTGGCCAGCCCGCGGCTGTTGCGCGCCGCTTCTATGCCCGGCGCGCGGAAGCGGCGGAAGGTGTATTGCGCTCCGTCGTGTCGTGGAGTGGCGACGCGCTCGCGGCCGCGTTCGACGACGCGGGCGTGACGATCGAGCTCCGTGGAGAGCGTCACGTGCACCGGCGTGATGCCGCTGGTTGGCATGTGGAGCTGTTCGCGGGCGGCGCCCGCAGCAGCATCGACCTCGCCGGCTTCCGGCCCGAGCCGGATCAGCGCCAGCAACCGTTGCCCGCCCCACGGATTCCCACGGTGCTGCGTCGCGGTGCCGTGCCGCGCGGCTGGATCTCGCAGCTCACGTCGGGACAGCGCGCGTCGCTGCTCACGTTCGAGCTGGGTGAGGAACACTACCGCCGGTCGGAGGATCCCTGGCGCGAAGCAGGATCGCCGCGCGCCACGATCGTCGTCGGAGCCGACGACCGCGACCTGATCATCTTCGCCGATGTTCGCGCCGGTTTTCCGCGATTCGTCGCCGCCGGCGCTCCCAATCCGTTCGACAACGAGCAGGCGGACACGATGGGGGCAGGACTCCAGCTCTACGTGCGAACGCCGGACAGCAGCGGAGCCTGGACGCTCGTTCCCGAGCCGCCGGTGGACGCCGCGACCGTACGCGTCAGGCCCATCACTGGCTGGGGCGCCCACGCGGCACCGCGCGCGCACTGGCGAGAGCGGCCCGACGGATACGAGGTGCGCATCGAGCTCCCGCTGCTTGGAGAGGCAGGCACCGAGTACCCCATCGACGTCGACCTCATCGTCAACGAGACCACCGCGCAGCGTCAGCGTCGGCGCGGCCAGCTGGTGCTGAGCGGCGCGCACGGCGAATTCGTCTATCTCCGGGGTGACCGGCACGACCCAACACGACTCATGCCATTGATCATCGTGTCATGACGATCTCGCGCCTCGAACAGATCGCGGTCGTCCTGCATGAGCCGCAGGATCCGGTCAACATCGCCGCCACGGTGCGCGCCATGAAGAACATGGGCGTCGCCGACCTCCGGCTCGTGCGCCCGGTCGAGTACGATCCGCAGCGGCTCGAGGGCATCGCGCACAACACACGCGATCTCATCGACAGCATCCGGCACTTCGACACGTTCGACGCAGCGGTGGCCGACTGCGTATACCTCGCGGGATTCACCGCTCGCCGGCGCGCGGCCAAGTGGCGAGTCATTCAACCGAAGGAGGCGGCAGCCGAGGCGCTCGCGGCCGCGAGCGACGGGCCCGCGGCGCTCGTGTTCGGTCGCGAGGATAGCGGCCTGCCGAACGAGATTCTCGATCGCGTCCATGCGACGGTGGTGATTCCCACGACGGATCACGCGTCCATGAATCTCGCGCAGGCGGTGCTCATCGCCCTGTACGAGCTGCATCTCGCGGCCGGCGACGCGACGCGCACAATCGCCCCCCCGCGCAAGAGCACGCCACCCGCCACCGAGGCGCAGCTGGAGCAGTACTTCGGCGACGTCGAGCGCTCGCTCGAGGCCATCGAGTTCTTCAAGACTCGACAGCGCGAGCACATCATGCGCACGGTGCGGTCGCTCACCCTTCGCTCGGCGCCCGACGCCCGCGAGCTGTCGCTCATGCGCGCGATGGCATTCGAGGTGCTTCGCTTCATGGAGCGCCTGCGGACTTGAATCGCCACCGGGTTGCGTTCTCTTTTCGACCATGGTGTTCTCACGTCTCTTTGGCAAACCGAAGGCGTCCGCGACGGACGCTGAAGCGACTGTCTCCGAGGAAGCTGTCTCGGACGAGCCGGGCCCGGACGAGGGTGGGTCCGACGAGGCTCCCGCCGAGGAGCACCCGGTTGAAGCATGGTCGACGCGCGCGCGCGCTGTGCTCGTCGGTGGCGCCTCCACCGCCAGCAAGCGGCCGGACAAGCTCTATGGTGCCGACACGGAGGACCTGCCCACGCATTTTGTGCGCGCGTCGGGGTGCCGTGTCGAGACCGTGGACGGCATGGAGCTCGTCGACTGCACCATGGCGCTCGGCAGCGTCGCGCTGGGATACGCGGAACCCCAGCTGACGCGAGCCGTGATCGAGACGCTCGCGAACGGCTCGGTCAGCGGCTTGTCGCCGGCCCTCGAAGTCGAAGTCGCCACGTCCCTGTGTGGCATCATCCCATGCGCCGAGCGCGTGCAGTTTCTCAAGACCGGCGCCGACGCGATGAGCGCCGCGGTGCGAATTGCACGCACGTACACCGCACGCGAGACCGTCGTCGGCTGCGGGTACTTCGGCTGGCACGACTGGTCGTCCGACGCCAAGGGAGTCCCGGAGGCTGTCCGCAGGAAGTTCGTCCGCGTGCCGTTCGACGACGTCGCGGCGCTCGAACGTGCGGTCGCGGACGCGAGTGGTGACCTGGCCGCCGTCGCCATCGAGCCCGTCATCGAGCGTCTGCCGTCGAAGGAATGGATCGAGCGCGCGCGCAAACTCTGCGACGACAAGGGTGCGGTGCTGATTTTCGACGAGGTGAAGACAGGATTTCGCCTCGCACTCGGCGGATACCAGCAATATGCGGAGATCACGCCGGACCTCGCGGCGTTTGGCAAGGCGATGGCGAACGGCTATCCGCTGGCCGCAGTGTGCGGGAATGCCGCGCTGATGGACGCCGCGGAGAAGACGTGGATTTCGGCGACGCTGGCGAGCGAGACGGGTGCGCTGGCCGCCGCGGCGGCGGTGCTCGCATGGCACGAACGCGTTGACGTGTGCGCGACGCTGTGGAGCACGGGAAAGGAGATGCGCGGCGCGGTGGCCGCGGCGATCGACGCGAGCGGCATCGCTGGTGTGACCGTCGAGGGCATCGACCCGATGTGGTTCCTGCGGTTCGGGGACGTGCACGTCGAGCAGGCGTTCCTCCGGACGGCGCTCGAGAACGGCGTCCTGTTCAAGCGCGGTGCATATAACTTCGCCGCGATGGCGCATGACGAGAACGCGCTGCGCGAGATCGAGGCCGGGGCCAGCGCGGCATTCGTGGCGCTGCAGGAACGCGCCGAGCGGTGAGCACACCCGAGCCGCTGATCGACGCGCACGCGCACTTCCTGCACGCCGGCTGTGGCCGCGCGGACTGGCAGGACGTGAACGCTGCACGGTTTCGCGCCGGCGAACGCATGGGAGTCACGTGCCACGTCGCGTCGGTGCTGGGCACGTACGGGTTCTCGTCGCCGACGTACTTTCCGTCGCCCGAGGACGCCGTCACCGGGAACGACGCCATGCTCGCGCTGTGTGCCAGGGAAGGCGATCGCGTGCAGATGCTGGTGACGGTGAATCCCAACTACACGCAGCACGCGCTCGGCGAGATCGAGCGCTGTGTCGAGCGGGGCGCCGTCGGCATCAAGTTGCTCGCAAGCCGCCGCGCGGACGAGGCGCTGCTCGATCCCATCTGCGCGCTCGCTGCCCGCCGCCAGCTGCCCATCCTGCATCACATCTGGCAACATCGCCGGCGCGAGTGGCCCAGCCAGGAGATTTCTGACGGCGCCGACCTCGCTCGCCTGGCGCGGCGGCATCCTGCCGTGACGTTCATCCTCGCGCACATCGGCGGCGGCGGAGACTACCAGCACACGTTCGCCGCCGTCCGGGACGTGAAGAACATTGTGGCGGATCTTTCGGGCAGTGGCGTCGATCGCGGCATGCTGGACGAGGCGGTCGGTGCGCTGAGCTCGCAGCGGCTGCTCTGGGGCTGCGACCTCACGATGGAGACGGGCTTGGCGAAACTGCGCGCGCTCGAGAACACCGGGCTGTCGTCCGCGGAAGACATCAAGGACATTCGCTGGCGCAACGCAGCTCGGGTGTTCGGCGAGTCGATCCTTTCCAGGCCCCAACCTGCACACCGCACACCCGCCGTCGTGTGATCGACGTCAACGCCCTCATCGGGCCGTACCCGTTTCGGTTCGTGCCGCACCCGGATCCCGAGGTTCTCGTGCGTGTCCTCGAACGAGAAGGGCTGGACGGCGCATGGGTTGGGCATCTGCCATCGGCCTTCTACCGTGATCCGTCGACGGGCAACGCGCAGCTGTTCACGGCGCTCGCACCGCATGCGGCGAAGCTCAAGGCCGTTCCCGCGATTCGCCCGGATTGGCCGGACTGGGAGCGCGCGGTGCGCATGGCGACCGACGCCGGCGCGCCCGCGATCCGTGCATACCCGCAGCTGTGGCAACTGGGGCCAGGCGATTCGCGCATGAGCGAGCTCGCCGTTGCGTGCGGTCAGGCCCGGCTTGCGCTGATGCTCACCGTGCGGTTCGAGGACCTGCGCCAGCGACACCCGCTCGATACTGCCGGCGACTTGCAGGCCGCCGCGGTGCGTGCGCTCGCGCGCGCCGGTGCTGACGTCCGCCTGATCGTGACGGCAGCGGGCAGGGAGTTCATCGAAGAAGTGCATTGGGGCCTCACGCCGGATGAACAACGGCGCGTCGTCTGGGATTTTTCCTGGGTCTGGGGTCCGCCGGAGGATCATCTGACGAAACTCTTTCGAACGATCGGCAGCGAACGGTTCGTGTACGGGACGCAGTGGCCCCTGAGACTGTCGCAGAACCCGCGCGCGAACCTGGATCTGCTCGCGGAGGACGTCGCTGGCGCCGCGCTCGCGGATCCCGAGAAGCTTTTTGGTGGCCGACGCGTGTGATCCGCGTACCGTTGCCCGCTTCTCCGCGCGACCCGAGCAATTAGCTTCCGCACGCGCGATCAGCGTGGGACCTAGTCCCGACTTGCGTAGCGCTATGTCGGCGATGAGATTCTCAGGCGCTTTGTGAAATAGTTCACAAGCAGGACCACACCAACCCTTCGCATGACTCAGCGACGGAAGTGGACCGCGATTCCGGGGCTCCTGGCCCTTGCAATAGGCGCCGTCGTTCTCTCCGCGTACAGCGGCGCATCGTCTTCCCAAAATGCACAGCCTGTTCAGCCGATCAACTTCCCGCATCCGAAGCACGCGGGACCCGTCGCCGCCGGCGGCCTTGGTCTGAATTGCCTCTATTGCCACAACACGGCGAACAAGTCGAGTGACCCGGGCATGCCCGCGGTCGCGACGTGCATGGGATGTCACCTCGTCGTCGCGGGCACGCAGAACAAGGCGGAAGTCCAGAAGCTGCAGAAGTACTATGCGCTGGGCGGCCCCACCGCGAAGCCGATTCCGTGGATTCGCATTCACAAGGTGCCGGAGTACGTGCGCTTCCCGCATTTCCGACACGTGAACGCCGGCGTCACCTGCCAGACCTGCCACGGACAGGTGCAGACCATGGATCGCGTCTATCAGTACTCGTCGCTGAACATGGGATGGTGCGTGAAATGTCACGTCAACGGATACGATCCCGCCGAGGGCATGCGCGCCACGGGATACGACACCACGACCGCCAGGACGGAGACGCCCGCGAGTGAGCGGAAGTACGCCCGATACGACTGCGCCAACTGCCACTACTAGAGCATGAGCGACCCGGTTCAACCGACGCGATCGCCCGTCAAGCGGCGCGAGTTTCTCAAAGTGCTTGGTGCGACGACGGCGGCGGCCAGCGCCGCGGCGTGCTCAGAGCATACAGGCAAGCTGATTCCGTATCTCGTTTCGCCCGACCAGACGGTCCCCGGCGTCTCGACATACTATGCCACGCTTTGCCGCGAATGCTCGGCGGCCTGCGGCGTCATCGCGGAAACGCGGGACGGTCGAACGATCAAGCTCGAGGGCAACCCCGAGCATCCGTTGAACAAGGGCGCCCTGTGCGCCCGAGGCCAATCGGCGCTTCAGGGCCTCTACAACCCTGATCGGTTCCGCAACCCGCTCATCAAGAACGGCGCGAACTGGCGTACGGCAACCTGGGACGAAGCCGTCGCGCTGCTCTCGCAGCGACTCGGGGAGGCCCGCAGCCGTGGCACGGCCGCGAGCGCGGTGTTCCTGAATCAGCACGAAAGCGGAAGCTTCCCGGCCTTTCTCGACAACTGGCTCGCGGCGCTGGGCATGCGGCCGCATCTCAGCCTGGACTTCGAGGCGGATCATGCCGCGATCGAAGCCCATCGCCGCGCCTATGGGATGGCCTGGCCGCGGTTCGGTTTCGGCGACGCGAGACTGATCGTGTCGTTCGGCGCCGACTTCCTCGACGGCTGGGGCGCCTCCGTCGCGCATCAGATCGATTTTGCGGACGCGCGCGCGAAGCTGACGAATGCGCCGCGGCTCATTTATATCGGACCGCGCCGTTCCCTCACGGGACTCAACGCCGATCAGTGGATCGCCAGTCGGCCTGGCGGCGAGCTCGCGATCGCGAATTTCCTGGCGGGTCGAGGCGATGCGAACGCCGCCGCTCAAGCGAGCGGCGTCGCCGTCGAAACGCTGCAGCGGTTGCAGCAGGAGTTTGCCGCCTCCCGTCCGGCACTGGTCATGGCCGGCGGACGTGGTGACAATGGGCTGGAGCTTGCGGTGGCTGCCGCGGGCCTGAATCAGGTGCGGCCCACGGAAGCCATCACGTCCTTCGAGGGCATCGCGCACCAACCCGAGCTCACCGCGGCGGTCGAGCGGATGCGCGCGGGGCAAGTGGGCGTCGCGTTCGTGCGCGGTACCAACCCCGCGTACGCGATTCCGAAATCCGCCCGGTTCGCCGAGGCGTTCGCGAAGGTGCCCTTCAAGGTCAGCTTCTCGATGTATCCGGACGAGACGACCGAGATGTGCGATCTCGTCCTGCCCGATCTGCACACGCTCGAGTCGTGGGGCGACGCCGAGTCGACCCGTGGCGTGGTCACGCTCCAGCAGCCGGCAATGGATCCGGTGTTCCCCGGTACACGGTCGACCGCTGATGTCCTGATCGCCGTTGCGAAGAATGACCCCGCGCTCGCGGCGCGCTATCCGGACGCTGACTATCGCGCCTGGCTGTTCCGCAGACTTCCCGGTGGCGGCAACGCGCAGACGCTGGCGACCGAGTTCGCCAAGGGCATTGCGGCCGGATCGACGCTGGCACGCGCGGCACAGCCGGCGACGGCGGTCGCTGCGACGCCAGCGGCCGCAGCCGCGACGGGCGATTTCCACCTCGTGACGTATCCGTCCGCGGTGCTTGGCGATGGTCGCGGTGCCAACAAACCCTGGTTGCAGGAGCTGCCCGATCCCGTCACCAAGGTGCTGTGGAGCTCATGGGCCGAGATCCATCCGGAGACGGCGCAGCGCCTCGGCATCACTCGCGGTGACATTCTCGAGGTGAAAACGGCGACCGGGAGCGTTCGCGTTCCGGCGCTCGTCTATCTCGGTGTGCGACCGGACACCGTTGCGGTCGCGCTGGGCCAGGGTCACTCCTCGCCAGCGTACTCCAGTTGGTACGACGGCAAGGACAAGGCGACCCAGTGGGGATATGGCCGCTACGCGCGCTCCGTTGGCGTGAACGCGCTCGACCTGCTTCCGCTGCGCTGGAACGCTGGCGGCAATCTCGTCGGCGACACGCGCTGCTCGATCAGCAAGACCGGCGACCATGTCACCGTGGTGTCGACAGAAGGCTCGGCGCGGCAGCACGATCGTGGGATCGCACAGGCGATCTCGGTAACTGAGCTGGGGCGGCCGCAGCGCGAGGAAGGGCACGAGCGGCCACCAGGCTCCGCGCCGCACGCGTTCCTGCCAGGACTGCGCTCGCCAGTGGCGGCGGACGCGCAGGGTGTGCTCGGTGCGCCATCAGCGCCCGATCAGGGCACCATGAAAGGCATGTACTCGCCCGACGATCCTCGCGGCATGACCAAGCGCCGGTGGGCCATGACCATCGACCTGGCCCGCTGCACGGGATGTTCGGCGTGCGTCACCGCCTGCTATGCGGAGAACAACATTCCGACGGTCGGTGCGCCGTGGCAGAACGGCGTCGTGTACGCACAGCATGTCCCGGGCTTCAACATCACGCGCGGCCGCGAGATGAACTGGCTGCGGCTCGAGCGCTACTACGAGGGCGCCGAGGACGGCCGCTTCACGGAAGATTTCGAAGCGCGTTTCGTGCCCATGCTGTGTCAGCATTGCGGCAACGCGCCGTGCGAGCCTGTGTGCCCGGTCTATGCAACGTACCATGCACCGGACGGGCTGAACGTGCAGGTCTACAACCGGTGCGTCGGCACGCGGTATTGCTCGAACAACTGCCCGTACAAGGTCCGCTACTTCAACTGGTTCGGCTACGGCGAGAACAATCGCGCGCAGTATGCGTTCCCGGACCCGCTGCACTGGCAGCTCAACCCGGACGTCACGGTGCGCGGCAAGGGCGTGATGGAGAAGTGCACGTTCTGCGTCCAGCGCATTCGCGAGGCCGAGAGCCGCGCGGCGGTCGAGCATCGCCCGCTCGCGGCGAACGAGTTCACCACGTCGTGCGCGGCGGCCTGTCCGTCACGCGCGATCACCTTCGGTGACGCAGCTGACCCGAGCTGGTCGGTCACGAAGTTCATCGAGGACGAGCGCGCGTATCACGTCTTCGAGGAGCTCAACACCTTCACGGCGGTCGTCTACTTGAAGAAAGTGAACCATCCGACAGGCAGCGCCCCGGCGCCAGCGACAGCGGCGCCGGCCGCACCCGCGGCGGGGGAAAGGCACTGATGTCCACTGCCGCGCCTTCGTACCCCGTGGAGCAGCGTCCGAACATACCCTCGGCGTCGGTTCGACTGCCGGCGGTGGCCGACTACGAGCAGGTCGATCGCGAGATCATGGCAACGCTCCGGCCGACGCTCGGCTGGTTCGCGCTGCTCGGGATCGCGATCCTCTGTCTGCTCATCGGCATTTCCGCCTGGATGTACCAGATCTACAGCGGACTGGGTGTGGCCGGATATCACCCGCCCGTCATGTGGGGCGTGTACATCATCACGTTCGTGTTCTGGGTCGGTATCGGCCACGCCGGGACGCTGATCTCGGCGATTCTGTACCTGTTCCGCGCCGGATTCCGAACCAGCATTTATCGTTGCGCCGAGGCCATGACTGTCTTCGCGGTCATGACTGCAGGATTGTTTCCCATCCTGCACCTCGGCAGGCCGTGGAAGTTCTTCTGGCTCATTCCGTATCCCAACTGGCGGCTGATCTGGCCGCAGTTCAAGAGCCCGCTGGTCTGGGACGTCTTCGCGATCCTGACCTACCTCACGGTCTCGAGCACGTTCCTGTACATCGGATTGATCCCGGACATCGCCGTGCTGCGCGATCGCGAGAAGAATCCGGTGCGCAAGGCGATCTACTCCGCGATGTCCCTGGGGTGGCGGAACTCCGATCGCGAGTGGCGGCATTTCACTCGAGCGTATCTGTTCCTGGCCGCCTTCAGCACTCCGCTGGTGCTGTCCGTGCACTCCGTGGTGTCGTTCGACTTCGCGATGGCACTGGTGCCGGGCTGGCATGCCACGATTTTCCCGCCGTACTTCGTCGCCGGCGCGATCTTCTCGGGTCTCGGGATGGTGTTCACGATCATCATCCCCATTCGGAAGTTCTTCAAGCTCGAGCACTACGTCACGCTCAACGACCTCGACGCCGCGGCAAAGATGTGCCTCTTCACGTCGATGGTAGTCGGGCTCGCCTATCTGACGGAGTTCCAGATCGCCTGGATGAGCGGCAATCCTGTCGAGCAGGATTACTTCTGGAACCGCGTGTTCGGCCAATGGGCCTGGGCCGCGTGGATCATGATCATCTGCAACATGGTCCTGCCGCTGACCTTGTTTTCGCAACGCCTGCGGCGCAACCCCAGCTGGCTGTTCATTCTCTCGCTGTTCATCAACCTGGGAATGTGGTTCGAGCGCTTCGTGATCGTGGTGCCCTCGCTGTCGCATGAGTTCGAGCCGTGGCAGTGGGGCAGCTACGCACCGACGTGGGTGGACTACTCCATCCTGCTCGGCAGCTTCGGCTGGTTCTTCATGTGGTTCCTGCTGTTCATCCGGCAGCTGCCCGTGATGGCCATCGCCGAGCTGAAGGAGGTCATTCCGCCCAAGCGGAAGCATCCGCATCCCGAGGAGTTCGAGCACAGTCGCGATGAAGGCATCGCGCATCCCCACATCACGGGTGAACATGAGCTGCCCGGCGGGCAGAAGGGGTCGCACTGATGCCAGGGATCATTGCGGCATTCAGGGAAATCGATTCGGCGGTGGACGCCATCGAGGAGCTGCGCCAGCAGCGATACAACGACCTCACCGTGTACACGCCGACTCCGCGCCACGAGTTCGATCACGCACTCCAGGCGCAGCCGAGCCGCGTGCGCATCTTCACGCTCGTCGGCGGCCTGGCTGGCGCGACGTTCGGCTACTTCATCGCGATCTGGGCGTCGCGCTACTGGCCGATCGTCGTCGGTGGCAAGCCGATCGCCTCGTGGGTGCCATATACCATCTTCGGATTCGAGGTCATGGTGCTCGTGGGCTCGTTGTCGACGGTGTTCGCGCTGTTCGGCCTCGCGCGCGTGCCGCGTTTGACGCTGACCGTGGGGTATGACCCGCGCTTCAGCGGCGGTCATTATGGCATCTGGGTGGCAACGACTCCGGACCGCGCGAAAGCCGCGGCGGACATTCTCCGCAAGCATGGCGCGGAGGAGGTGCGGCATGAGTCGTAGTTGCCGAAAGGCGGAATCGGAAATGGGAATCGGAATGGGCCAATTCAGGCCGTCCACGCGCCCATTCCCATTCCCAATGCCCATTCCGCAGTTGTTGCGTGTGCGATACCCGCTCTTGCTGTGGGTTCTCAGCGCCTGCGCCTGGTTCACCGACTTCAAGGGACAGCCGAAGATCGATCCGTGGGAGACCCCGGCCGACTCCATCGCGTCGCGCGGGAATCCACAAAACTCGGTGCCGATCACGGGCACGGTCGCGCCGGGGTTCGCTTTCGGGCGAGCGCCAACGCACGCCGCCGTGGACTCCATGGGTGTGCTCACCAACCCGGTGGCCAGCGATGAGCGCTCCCTGCGTCAGGGACACATCCTCTACCAGATCAACTGTGCGGTCTGCCACGGCGATCGCGGTGCGGCCGACGGCCCGGTGACGAAGTTCGGCCTGCCGGTGCTGGCCATCGGTGCCGGAAGCAATGCGGCGACCAAGTTCAGTGACGGCGTCATCTTCGGGATCATTCGCAACGGTCGCGGCCTCATGCCCTCGTACAATCGCATCGAGGAGCTCGAGCGCTGGGATCTCATCAACTACCTGCGGGCGCTGCAGGCCGGAACGGCGCAGGTGGGACCCGTCGCGCCGCCGGGAGTGACGGGGCCGGCGGTGCCTGGCCCATCCATCGACGCACCGACGCGTTCCGCTCCCTATTATCGTCCTTCGTCGCCAACGCCGTCCACGCCATGAGCCATCATCCTCTGCCGGTCTTCACGCGCCAGCAGGCGATCGCGATGACCAGCAAGCCACTCTCACGCGGCATTCACGCGGCGACGCTGGCGCTGTTCGCGGCCGGCGTGATCACGTTCGTCATCGGGCTTGCCGTGGCGCCGGATCGTGTCTGGCGCGCGTTCCACGCCGACTGGTTGCTGTTCGCGACGTTGTCGTCTGCGGGCTGCGCCTTCGTCGCTGTCCAGCGCATCACGACCGCGCGCTGGTCGCGGGAAATCATACGCTTGCTGGAAGGCTACGTGGCGTTCCTCCCCGTAGCGTTCGTCTTCCTGCTGCTCAGTGTGCTCGTCGGCAAGAACCACATCTTCCCGTGGACGCACGAACCATATCCGGTGCCGGAGAAGGCCATCTACTTCAACCCGACGTTCTTCACCATTCGGGTGCTCGTGACCTTCGGCATCATCACGCTGCTCAGCCTCTGGTACATCTACACGTCGGTGCGGCTGGACGTGGGGATGAATCCGGAGTGGCAGGGAGCGGGATGGGCGGATGGCATCCGGGCGCGCATGCGGTCCGGCTTCCGTGATGAGCGACGCGAGATTCACTCGACGCATTCACGCCAGGGCAAGCTGGCGGTGTTCCTGATCCTCGCGTTCGGATTCGGCTGGTCTGTGCTGGCGTGGGACCTCTCCATGGGGTTGTCGCTGCACTTTCAGAGCGCCCTCTATGGATGGTGGTTCTTCATGGGAGGATGGCTCTCGGCGCTCGCGGTCTTCACGCTGCTCGTGTTGTGGTGGCGCCGATATCTCGGAGCCTACGAGCTGATCAAAGAGGTGCACTTCCACGATCTCGGGAAGCTGATCTTCGCGTTCACCGCGTTCTGGGGATACCTCACCTTTGGCCAGTACCTGGTCATCTGGTACGGCAACCTCGGCGAGGAGACGCACTTCATGCGCCTCCGCCTGATCATGCCGTGGATGCCCATCACCATAACGTCGGTGGTGCTGATCTTCGCGTTCCCGTTCTTCGGGTTGCTCTCGCGTGCGGCCAAGGTCTTCCTGCCGACGCTGGCGTTCTTCGCGACAGCCAGTGTCGTCGGCATGTGGCTCATGCGTTACATCGAGATGTATCCGTCGGCGTACGGCGAAGTGCCCCTCGCACCGTTCGGCCTGTGGGAGATCGGCATCCTCCTCCTGTATCTCGGAGCATGGGGCTGGGCGTACGCCAAGTTCATGGACGCGTTCCCGCGCATTCGCGCGACGCTGCTGACGTCACCGTACCGGGACGAGGTTCAGGTGCCGGTGAATCCCGAGACCATGGAGCCGTTGCCGGCTCACGAATAGGGACCGGGGACAGGGCACGAGGGACAGGGGCAACTACAACTGCGGGACCAGATGAGGGGAAAAGTTGAGGGGACCGGTCAACGACCTGGTCCCCTCTTCCGTTCCCCCAGTCCCTAGAATGCTTTCTTCAGCAGGGCCTCGAGTCCTTCTTTCTTTACGGCACCAACTTGCCGGCCAACTTCTTTCCCACCCTTGAACACGATCGACGTCGGGATGCTGCGGATCCCGAACGGATGCGTCGCGTGCTGTGCACGGTCGGTGTCGACTTTCGCGACCAGCGCCCGTCCGATGTTGTCGCGCGCCAGCTCGTCGACATGTGGCGCCATCGCCTTGCAGGGGCCGCACCAATCCGCGTAGAAGTCGACCAGCACGGGGATCTCGGACTCGGCGATCGTGCGTTGGAACGTGTCATCGTCCAGCTTCAGCGGCCGATCGAGGAGCATTGGCTTGCCGCACTTCCCGCACTTCGGCCGGTCCGCTGCGCGCGAGGCATCGATCCGGTTCCATGTCTCGCAGAACTGGCAGCGCAGGGTGAGCTTCTTGGTCTCGACGGTGGTTTCCATGATGCTTCCTGGTGTCAAACGTCCGGCTATATTGAACAGTAGCACGTTCCGGGGGCGTTAGCTCAGCTGGGAGAGCACCGCCTTTGCAAGGCGGGGGTCAAGGGTTCGAGCCCCTTACGCTCCATCCCCCGTACTGTGGCATCTGGCGACCCGTCGTCGGTCGCCCTTTTAGTATCCTCCCCACGGCGCCATGCGAGTTCTCGTAATCGAAGACGACCCCACCGTGGGTCAGCATGTCAAACGCGGCCTCGAGGAGCACCGGTGGGCGGTTGACCTCGTTTCCGACGGAGAGAGTGGCGAGCGGCGCGCCAGCTCCGAAGCGTACGATCTCGTCATCCTCGACATGCGGCTTCCCGGCAAGTCGGGGCTCGAGGTGCTGCACGCGCTGCGCGCGAAGGGCTTCGAACGTCCCGTCCTGGTGCTCACGGCCCAGGACGCCGTGGACGCGAAGGTCACGACGCTTCGCGCCGGTGCCGACGACTACGTCACCAAACCGTTCGCGTTCGAGGAATTGCTCGCCCGAGTGGAAGCGCTGTCGCGCCGACCACGTGCGCTGGCGTCTCCGGTACTCAGGGTGCGGGATCTCGAGCTGCGGCGCGACACGCGGGACGTGCGGCGCAAGGGCGAGCTCATCGAGCTTACGCCGAAGGAATACACGGTGCTGGAGTATCTGATGCGTCACGCAGGGCGCGTGATGAGCAGGACGTTGATCACGGAATATGCCTGGGGCTATCACTTCGACCCCGGCACCAACATCGTGGACGTGGTGATCAACCACCTGCGCAAGAAGATCGACGCCGGACACGATCGGAAGCTGATTCAGACGGTGCGCGGCGTCGGATACAGCATCCGCGAGTAATCCATGTGGTCCACGCGTGCTCGCATCGCTGCCGCCTTCGCGGGCCTGATGTTCGCGACGCTCTCGGCGTTCTGCGCCGCGGTGTACATCGCGCGTCGCGCGTCCGCCTCACAGGAGCTTGGCCAGCGCGCGGTGCGCGTCGCCGATCAGGTTTCGTCGCGGCTGATCGCCGCGCAGCGATCCGGAAAGCGGCTGACGGCGCGCGACAGCTTCCTGGTGTCGAACGCCACCAGTACTCCGCCGGTCAGCCAGCAGGAGTGCTCGGTGCCCCTTGCGTGCCGGTGGGTGGTCACGGTCAGCCCCTTGCCCGAGCTGCGCAACACGCTGGAACCGCTCCCGGGATACTTCCTCGTGCTCGATGCGCAGCTCCGATTGCTGTACTCGTCCTTCGCGATCCGACAGCTCCCCGGCAACGACCAGGATGCGCTCAACAGGGTTGCGATCGAGCTCATCCCTGGCGGCGACGCGGCCATCGTCCCGCTCCCGGGCGATACCGTTCTCGGTGGGCGCATGCTCCTGGCGGCGCGGCGCGACTCGGTGCTCCAGCCGAACATCTCGCGGGTCATTGCGGGTCTTCCGATGACCGACGCGGACGTGGCTCCCCAGTTGCTGCTCGGAACGATGCTGATGCTGGCGCCCCTGATGTTGCTCGTGTCGCTGGCCGTCGCGTATGTGCTGGCGGGGAACACGTTCAAGCCGATCGATCAGCTCATCACGGAAGTCGAGGCAATCACCGACGGCCGCAGCCTGCATCGCCGCGTGCCGGCGGACGAAGCCGACGAGGAGCTTTCGCGTCTCGCGGATACGCTGAACCGGATGATCGGACGCTTGCAGGCGTCGTTCGGCGGGCTGCGTCGCTTCACGGCGGACGCCAGCCACGAGCTCAAGACGCCGCTCACCGTCGTGCGCGCGGACGTCGAGCGCGCGATGCATCCGAACGCCAGCACCCACGAGCGGATGCAGGCTCTCGAGGAAGCAATGCAGGAGATTGCCCGCATGTCGGACCTGGTGGACAGCCTGCTGACGCTGGCCCGCGCCGATGAAGGGCGCTTCGACTTGCATCGGGAATCGCTGCACCTCGAGCCGCTCGTCCGTGATGTGTTCGAGACCGCACTCATCCTTGGCGAGGATGCCGGCGTCAGCGTGTCCCTGCCGCTGGTCGAGGATGCCGTGGTCTCGGGTGATGGCACCCGGTTGCGTCAGCTGTTTCTCAACCTGATCACGAACGCCATCAAGTACACGCCGCGCGGCGGACACGTGGAGATCACGTTGAGTCTGCGCAACAACAACGAGGCTGGCTTCACGGTTCGGGACACGGGCGTGGGAATCGCGGCCGCCGACCTGCCGCACGTGTTCGACCGCTTCTGGCGCGCCGATCGCGCGCGGTCCCGGCGCATCCCGGCGGAGGGCACGGGGCAGGGGGGCGGATTCGGACTCGGTCTCTCCATCGCGCAATGGATTGCGCAGGCGCATGGCGGCACCCTGACCGCGCAGTCCAGGCTCGGACGTGGCAGCATTTTCACGGTGCTCCTGCCCATCGTGACGGCCGATGCGGATGCCAAAGTTTTCATCGTTTCTTAATCATCCGGCCATTCCGGCGAAATGATGGACTCGTAGGTTCTGTCCGCAGTGGCCATTGCGGTATCGCACGCTTCCCACGCGAGAACAAGGGCGCAGAGCGAATGTTCGAGAACCTCATCGAGACCAAGCCGAAGAAGCCGAAGACCGTCAAGCAGTTCATCTTCAGCATCGTCGCGCACATCGTCCTGATCGGCGGCGCCGTCTACGGCACCCTGCAGGCGAAGGAAGCGATCGAGAAGCCGAAGGCGGAGAAGGTGGAGTTCGTCGAAATGAAAAAGGACGAACCGCCGCCGCCGGAAAAGCAACCCGAGCCACCGCCGGAAGTCATCGCGGCCCCGCCGCCGCCCAAGGGCTTCCAGGTGCTCACGGCTCCGATCAAGATCCCGGACGTGCTGCCGGACATCGACCTCTCCAAGAAGGTGACGGATGAGGCCGACTTCAGCGGCAAAGGCGTCGCGGGTGGTATCGCCAAGGGCGTCGTCGGCGGCACTCCCACCGACCAGACGTACTTCGAATTCCAGGTGGAAAAGCAGGTCGCGCCGATGCCCGGCCCCGGCCCGCGCTATCCCGACATGCTTCGCTCGGCGAACGTCGAGGGCGAAGTACTCGCGCAGTTCGTCGTGGACACGACGGGCCGCGTCGAGATGAATCAGTTCAAGGTGCTCAAGTCCAGCCACGACCTCTTCACGAACGCGGTGCGGCAGTATCTCTCGTCCGCCAAGTACTATCCCGCCGAGATCGGCGGCCGTCGGGTGAAGCAGCTCGTGCAGCAGCCGTTCAACTTCACGCTTACCCGCTAGTTCAATCCTTTTTCCGGTGTTGTCTCACACCCTTTTGTGGAGCCGTTAGACCATGGAAATGTCACTGCTCGATCTGTTCAAGACGATGGGCGCGTTCGCCAAGGGCATCGTCATCGCCCTTGCGATCATGTCCGTCTATTCGATGACCATCATGGTCCAGAAGTGGTGGGGCATGCGCAAGGCGCAGAAGGAAACCATCAAGTTCGCGCCTGAGTTCTCGCAGTTCCTCGAGGAAGACAACCTCACCGAGGCAATCCGTCTGGCCGAGAGCTACAAGAAGTCGCACGTCGCCATCGTCCTCGGCGGCGCGCTGCAGGAAGTGAAGCCCCTCATCCAGGATGGTTCGGTCACGGTGGCGGACATCAACTCCTCCGAGCGCGCGATCGAGCGCAACATGCTCCTCGAGCTCACGAACCTGAAGCGCGGTTTGGCCGTGCTGGCGACGGTCGGTTCCACGGCGCCGTTCGTCGGACTGCTCGGTACCACGATGGGTATCGTGAACGCCTTCACGGGCATGGCCGCGTCGGGCTCCGGCGGTCTCGCCGCGATCGGCGCTGGTATCGCCGAAGCGCTCATCACGACGGCGTTCGGTCTGCTCGTCGCCATTCCCGCGGTGTGGGCCTACAACTACTTCACCACGAAGATCGACAACCTCGCGGCCGAGATGACGTACGTGTCGAAAGAAATGATCGACTACCTCATCAAGGGCGTCAGCGGCGAGTTCGGCCGCTCCCGCTTCACGCGCGAGTTCAACGCGTCGGCGGCCGGCAGCAGCCCCATCGCGCAGTAACGGCCGACAGGAGGATCACTCATGGCGATGTCAGCTGGCAGCGGGGGTGGCGTTCAGTCCACCCCCAACGTGACGCCGATGATCGACGTCATGCTCGTGCTGCTGATCATCTTCATGGTCGTCGCCCCGGCGCTGATGGCAGGCTTCAACGCCACACCGCCGGAAGGCGTCAACCTGAAGGATCACCCGGAAGACGAGCAGACCGACCAGGTGCTCGGTATCGACCGGGACGGGCAGTACTACCTGAACAAGCGTCAGATCAAGAACGATGATCTCGCGCCCATGCTCAAGAAGATTTTCGACGCGCGGACCGAGGACAAAATCCTGTACCTCAAGGCGGACAAGACGCTCGACTACTCGAAGGTGCTCGATGCCATCGACCTGGCGAGCAAGAACGGCGTTCGCGTGGTCGGCATGATCAGCGACCAGAAGCAGGGTACCACATCGACGGTCGCTGGTGACACGAAGAGCGGCGGCGCGAGCTTCGCTCCGACGAAGGGAGGGACGCCCTAATGGCCATGGGTACAGGTGGCAGCAAGGGCCTGGAGAACGAGATCAACGTCACGCCGATGATCGACGTGCTCCTCGTGCTCCTGATCATCTTCATGGCGGCGCTGCCGTCCATGCGAAAGGCGATCGACATTCAGCTGCCGGACCCCAATCCGCAGGTCCAACCGCAGAATCAGCAGTCGAATCAGATCGTGCTCGAGGTGTTCCCGGGTGGTCAGTTCTCGATCAACACCGAGAAGGTCGACAAGGCGCGGCTCGGGCCCCGGCTCAAGGAGATCTACGATCCTCGCCCCGAGAAGATCATCTTCGTGAAGGGCGATCCGAAGGCGAAATATCAGGACGTCATCGACGCCATGGACATCGCGCGCGGTTCCGGCGTGAAGGTCATCGGTGTTCCGCCCAAGGACATCGCCAAGGACGCGCCCGCCGCCAAGTAGCCGAAAGCAATCGGCGAGCGGGAACAGATATGGCGGACGAACCCTTCGGGGGTCGTCCGCCGTACTACTTTCTATGGGACGCGTTCGACCTGCCAGGCTGAGGAGCGCCGCGACGTCGGTACCCGCGATGTCACGCGCTGCCGTTCCGAACGTCAGGCTGGAAGATGGAATGACGATATTGTCGAGACCGAAGCCCCGGCGTCCGTATCGCGCGCCGGCCGGACTGCCGAAAGGACGCGAGGACTGGAGAGCCAGCTCGAGCATCTCCGTGCTGCTCCACGTCGCCGTCCTCATTCTGCTCCTGGTGCCCTTGGCCGCCAGCGAGCAGTTGCGCGAGTTCGCGCAGGGGGCCGGCGGACCGGGACCTGCCGGCGGCGGAGGCGGCGGCAACCGTGGCACCGGCGCCATGCGAGCGGACGCCATCCGCTTCGTGACAGTCGTCCCTCAGCCGCCACCGCAGCTTCCCAAGCCAGAGGTCAAGGTAAAGCCGCCGGAGGTGAAGCCTCCTCAGCCTGAGCCGCCACCGGTCGTCAAGCCGGAGCCTGAACCCGTCAAGGCTGCGGAGCCGACGATGACAACCGGTACTGGTGGAGGCACTGGCTCGGACGGCACGGCGGGAACCGGACCCGGTTCCGGAGGCGGTGTAGGGACGGGAATCGGAACCGGACGCGGCTCGGCGGTTGGCCCCGGAACGGGCGGTGGCGATCAGCCAAACTATCCGCCGACTCCCATCGAGATGTTCATCCCTCCGCTCCCGGTTCCGGAGTCGGTGAAGGGATTTCATCTCATCGCCGAGTTCGATGTCGACTCGACCGGCAAGGTGCTCGCGATGAATTTCACGGAGACCCGGGACGGTGGGTACAATCGGCGCCTGCGCGAGGTGCTGAGAGGTTTCCGGTTCCGCGCTGGCGTCAGGCCGGACGGCACTCCAATCAGGATGAAAGCACAGGTCGTGGTGGACCTCTACTAGCGTCCATCCCTTTCGACCGCATATACTTCCGTGCTTCCAGCGCCGGCCTCGATACAGCCGGCGTTGTCGTGTCCGCCTTGATTCCTGCCGCATCCCCAAACACGGAGTGTAATGACGAGCGTAACCGCACCGCCGGATACGGCGCCGCCGTCACAGCAGTCCGGATTCGTCAAGGCAATGACGTTGACCGACGCGACGATGCTGGTCGCAGGGTCGATGATCGGCTCGGGGATCTTCATCGTTTCCGCGGACATCTCGCGCAAAGTTGACTCGCCGTTCTTCCTTCTCGTCGCCTGGATCCTGACAGGCGTGATCACGATGCTTGGCGCGCTTGCCTACGGCGAGCTCGCGGCGATGTATCCACGAGCAGGCGGTCAGTACGTTTTTCTTCGAGAGTCCATGGGCCCGCTCATGGGCTTTCTTTATGGATGGACGTTGTTCGTCGTGATTCAGACGGGCACCATCGCCGCGGTCGCCGTCGCGTTCGGCAGGTTCGCGGGCGTGCTGTTTCCGTCGATTTCGCCGGACCTGTACTCCTGGTTTCCGCGCGGCAGCGTCTGTGTCGCCGCGCTCGGCTGCACGGAGCCCGGGAACGCCATCAATCTCGGCTTGAGCCCGCAGCGCCTCCTGGCCCTCATCAGTATCGCAGTCCTCACCTGGATCAACCTGCGAGGGATTCGGGAAGGCAAGTTCGTCCAGACGACGCTCACGACGATCAAGACCGGCGCGCTCATTCTGCTCATCCTTC
>DASTVV010000177.1:0-3524 GCA_035758925.1 Gemmatimonadaceae bacterium | reverse complement strand
CGTCTCTTGTGCAAGAACGCAGACCGGCAACGTCGTCACGACTATCAACACTGCGCGGGCGATCCACCCTTTACTCTGCTTCAACATGGCAACCCTCATGGTTTCAATTACTGCTGTTTGCCGCGACTCGCTCGGTGCTCGCCCGGTGCGTCGCAGCTTGTGCTGGCATTGGTGCGGGCGTACTTGCCGCTCGGTGCGCTCGACGCGTCATCGATCTCGAGCGCGTGATGCGCGACCCGGAGCGGCCCGACCGCTTCTTCAGACCAGGCGAAGACGTGCGGGATGCGCGGTCACGATCCTTGTGACTCTCGAGTGCATCTCGGATTCCCTTCCTCGCCTTGTTTGGGCGCTGACAGACAACTACGTCTGGAGCGGCGGATTGGATGGGGACGGACGCACGAATGTCCGACTCACATAGGGAGCGCGATTCCGGCCAGAACGCGGGGACCATGACATATCGACTACACGTCTTCCGCTTGGAGTCGACGCGAACGTCGACGTTCAGAGGGTGGAGTTCATTCCCGAAACGCAGCAACTACTTCTCGCCTGAGACCTTCGCCAGCACCCAACCCGCCACGAAAACGGCGGTGCCGACGCCGAGGACCTGCAGCCCGAACGTGTCGGCGGTTTCCGCCGTTACGCCAAGGCCGAGAACGCGCGTGGTCAGCGCGTCGAGCTCGGCCCACTTCGCCGTCGTCTCGGTGGTGACGCCCAGCTCGGTGAGCAGCCCCAGCAGGAACATGCACACGCCGTTGAACAGGCCGAGCGCGCCGAACACCAGCACGAAGTTGGCGACCGTCTGCAGCGGCGTGCGGCGCCTGGATTCTTCAACGCTCGCGAGCGGGCTGTGCGTGCGTCCGTAGAACCAGTAGGTCACGAAGCCGATGTTCAGCCACACGAGGAAGCGCACCCAGGTGATGACCGGCAGGCTGAGCATCAGATACGCGCACGACACGATCCCCAGAATCGGGAAGATCGGGCCACCAGGCACGCGGAACGGCCGGTGCGCGTCGGGGCGCTTGACCCGCAGCATGAGCACGGACGCGCACACCACGACGAAGGCGAACAGCGTGCCGATGCTGGTCATTTCGCCGACGACCTGAATCTGCGTCACGCCGGCGACGAGGGCGACGATCACGCAGGTGATGATCGTCGTGATGTACGGCGTCCCGAATCTCGGATGCACTTTGCTGATGCCGGTCGGCAGCAGGCCGTCGCGGCTCATCGCAAAGAAGATGCGAGGCTGGCTCATGAGCATCACCAGCAGCACCGACGTGATGCCGGCTACCGCGCCCGCCGACACCAGGTACGACGCCCAATCCTGCCCGATCACGGCCAGCGCGTAAGCGACTGGAGCGTTGAGGAAACGCACCGACTCCTCCGGCGACACCACTGCCGCGCCCGGCAGCGCGTCTGCGGCCGAGCGGTACTGGGTGACGGGGATGATGCCCGACAGGACGGCGGCCACGGCCAGATACAGCGCCGTGCATACCACCAGCGACAGGATGATGCCGATCGGCAGATCGCGCTTCGGGTTCTTCGCTTCTTCCGCGGTGGTCGAGACGGCATCGAAGCCGATGTAGGCAAAGAACACGACAGCGGCTGCTGCCATGATCCCGGACCAGCCGAACGGCGCGAACGGCGACCAGTTCTCCGGCTTGACGTAGGTGGTGCCAGCCGCGAGGAAGAACAGCACGGCGGCGAGCTTGACCGCGACCATCACAGCGTTTGCGCGCGCCGACTCGCGGACGCCGATCACCAGGAGGATCATGATCACGAGCACGATCAGCACCGCGAGGATGTTGATCACGCCCACCGGCGGCGCCGCCGACAGCGCCGTCGGCAGCGTGATGCCCGCGCCAGACAGCAGCCGCTGCATGTATCCGCTCCAGCCGATCGCCACCGTCATCGCTCCGACGGCGTATTCGAGGATCAAGTCCCAGCCGATCATCCACGCAACCAGCTCACCGAGCGTCGCGTACGCGTAGGTGTAGGCGCTGCCCGCGATCGGGATCATCGAGGCGAACTCGGCGTAGCAGAGTGCGGCAAACGCGCACGCCAGTCCCGCCGCCACGTATGACATCGTGATCGCCGGGCCCGCCTGGTTGGCGGCGGCCGTTCCGGTGAGCACGAAGATCCCCGTGCCGATGATCGCTCCGATGCCGAGCAGGGTCAGGTCCCACGCGGACAGACTGCGCCGGAGCGCGCGATCCCCATGCTCGACGTCGCTGACGAGCCGTTCGATCGACTTGGTCTTGAAGAGATTCGAATCCATCCCTACCCTCTGATCCCTCGTAGTGCCGCCTCTAAGTCCTCGACCAGCCAATCAATCTGCTCCGCGTGCGTGCGGAAGCTGAGCACGCACACCCGCCCCAGGAACCGGCCGCGGGCTACGGTGCCGCTTACCATCACGCGCCCGCGCGCGGTAATGCGATCCATCAGCCGTCGCGTGGCGGCATCTTCCTCGGCAAGCCAGGCGCCCGGCCAAGTCACGTGAAATGCGAAGAGCGACAGCTCTGGCGCTGCGTCGATCACCAGACCCGGGAGCGCGGCCAGCCGGCGATGCGCGTCGAGTGCGAGCGCGCGCTTCTCCGCAATGGCCGCGCGGTAGGCCGCCGTGCCATACAGCTTCACCGTCAGCCAGACGCGGAGCCCAGGGAAACCCCGTGACAGGTCCGGGCCGTGCCGGCTCGGATCGTAGAAGTCGCCGGGATGCGACGTGGTCGGCAGGTAGTGCGCCGTCGCCTCGTGCGCCGCACGAAGGGCAGCGCCGTCGCGGACCAGTAACGCGCCGGTGCCGTATGGCAGGAACATCCCCTTGTGCGGGTCGAGCGTGAGCGAGTCCGCACGGTCCAACCCTTTGAGGACCGCTCGTCCCTCATCGCAGAGATTGAAGAAGGCGCCATAGGCGCCGTCGACGTGATGCCAGAGCCCTTCGGCGGCACACAGGTCGGCGATGGCGGGCAGCGGATCGACCGCGCCGGTGTTCGTCGTGCCGGCGTTCGACACCACCGCAAATGGAAGCAGACCCGCCCGGCGATCGGCGGCAACGGCCTCCGCCAGCGCTGACACCGGCAGGCGATAACACTCGTCGCATGGCAGCGCTCGCACGCGGTCGGGCATCACGCCGGCAATCTTGGCCGCCTTGAGCACCGAGTGATGCGCCTGGTCCGACGTGTAGATCACGCCCCTACGGATGTCGGCGCCCAGGTAGCGCTCGCGAGCACACAACAGCGCATTGAAGGTGGCCATGGAGCCGCCCGCGGTGAAGAGCCCGCGCGTGGTCTCGGGAAATCCCATCCAGTCGCGCAGCCAGTCGAGCGCGTTGGCCTCGAGCTGCAGCAGCGCCGGCGCCGCCTGCCAGACACCGGTGTAGCGATTCGTCGTGTTCGTGATGAAATCGGCCAGTGCCGCCGGATAGACGCCGCCACCGGGAATGAAAGCGAGATAGCCGGGTGCCGGGGCGTTGAACGATCGTGGTACGTATTCGTCGAACAGGGCGTCGAGGAGCGGCTCGAGCGCTG
>DASTVV010000098.1:0-47856 GCA_035758925.1 Gemmatimonadaceae bacterium | reverse complement strand
GTGAGCTGGTGCAACAGCGACGCACCCAGCTCCATGTCGTCCACCCAATTGTCCTCTTCGTAGAAGTACGGCGACCGTGCGGGGGCTGTCTGACAGACCCCGGGGTACCGTAGTCCCAGGACATACGCCGAGGTCGCCTTTCGACGCAGCGTGTCGGCGAACACGGGTGCCCGATCGCGCAGCAAACGCGCACCGAGCGCCAGGGCTGCCGCAAACTTGCCCGCCGTCGACGCGTAACCGGTGGCGCGGTTCAGGTTGCCCAGCAGACCCTGCGGCTTGCCGGTGCACGGGTACACGGGTCGAGCGCCGCCCTTCCCCCAGCCATAGTCCGAGCTGTCGGTCGTGATCAGATCGAAATACGTGTGATCGCGATCATCGCCCAGCTGGTTGAACATCGTGGTGTCGTCGGGGAACATACGCGACAGCCACTCGAGACCATGACGCGCTTCGTCGAGAACGTCTGGAGTTCCGTTCGCGCCGCTCTGTCCGAGCGCGTCGTAGGCATCCGCGAACGCCCGAGGCGCGTCCCGATACGCGGCCAGCATGTGGTATGTGGCGGTTGCCGACGTCGTGACGTACTGGAGATAGTCTGCGGCATCCGCCCAACCCCCGCTCACGGCGACGAATTCACCGGTACGGCTGGGATGACTGACGATGATTCCGTCTTTCGTATGTGCTGAGTCGTGCAGAAACGGGTTGTAACCCGAACGTTGCTGGCGCATGTACCCCAGGAGCGTGTCCGCCAACCCACGATATACGTCTGGAGAAATCCGAATCGCCCCCGAGACGTAGCGGCCGACGCGCACACGGAACGTGCCGGAGCGCTGGAGTCCGCTGAAATCCAGGCGCAGGGTCTCCACGCACGGGCCGATCGCGCCGTCGCGACGGGCAGGTAACGGACCGAGCACAGCGTTGCCGCCCTCGTCCTCGACGATGAAACGCTCCGTCAAGACAGGCTGAAGAGCGCACACCACCGCGACCTTGGGTGCCTCTGGGTGATAACCCACCTGATTGACGCGAATGAACGCCGTGCTGTCGTCCGCAGCGGGCGTCTGCGAAACACCCGCGCGTATGGGAGACGCAAGCTGCGCGGTGAGAGCGGCGACGAGTACCAGGCGATCGAACATCAACAAGTAATTAAGCGACCGGAACGGCACAAAGATCGCTGCGGTCGTCGTGAATGGGCCAAGCCGATCCCCAGCCGGGCCACGCATCCTCGATCCCCGATGACGAGCTTCCCCGCCTCCTGCTGGGAAGTGTTCGCGATTACGCCATCGTCGCGCTGGATCTCGACGGACACGTCCTGAGCTGGAACGTCGGAGCCCAGCGACTCACCGGCTACTCCGCCGAGGAGATCATCGGAAAACGCTTCACCGTCCTGTATCCGGCCGAGGACGTCGCGCGTGGTGTTCCAGACCGTGAGCTGAAGACCGCTGCCGGCCCAAGGGGACGCGTCGAGAACGACGGGTGGCGCGTGCGCAAGGACGACACGCTGTTCTGGGCCGAGGACATCACGACGGCGCTTCGCGACGAGAAGGGCGCGCTCGTGGGCTTCGCCAAAGTCATTCGCGACCTGTCCGAACGTCGCGCGGCACAGGAGCGATCCGTCGCGGAAGCGCGCCGAGCTGCACGCATCGATACGGGCGCCAACGTGAAGACCGATTTCCTGAACACGATGTCGCATGAGCTGCGCACGCCGCTCAACGCCATCGGCGGGTATGCCGAGCTTATCGAGATGGGAGTCGGTGGGCCGGTGACGAAGCAGCAGCGGGACTACCTCGAGCGAATCCGCGGCAGCCAGCAGCAACTGCTGGCCATCATCAACGACCTGCTGAGCTTCAGCCGGATCGAGACGGGCCAGATCACCTACGATCTGGGTCCCGTCTCCCTCCAGGCGGTCGTCGCCACCGTGCTCGAGCTGATGGCTCCGCATGCAGCGCGAAAGGGAATCCACCTGGCGCGAGGCCATTCCACACGCGCCGTCGCGAGGGCCGATCGGCACAAGGTCGAGCAGATTCTGCTCAACCTGCTGTCCAACTCGGTCAAGTTCACGCCGGACGGCGGCCGCATCAGCACGTCGACCGGCGAGTCGAAGTCGGGCGTTTTCATCTCGGTGACCGACAGCGGACCCGGCGTGCCCGCGAATCAGCGCGAGACCATCTTTGAGCCGTTCGTTCAGCTCGGGCGCTCACTGTCGAGCGCGCATCATGGCATCGGACTCGGCCTCGCCATCAGCCGCGATCTCGCACGTGCCATGGATGGTGACATCCACGTCGACAGCTCACCGAACCACGGCGCCATGTTCGTCCTGACTCTCCCAAAGGCCTGAACACGGCGGTTTCGTTCGCCAGAACACTCTGGCGGACCCAAGTACGTTTCTATATAGTGCGTTTACTCGTCATCTGCTGACGGGTGCAACACGCTGAACTCGCGAGGCCCTCCCTCACGAGCCTTCCATCAGCGCGCCTCCCGCCGGTTCGACAAAATGTCCCCTCAACCGCCGGTTCGTTGAGCCGTTTTCTCCTTCCCTTCGCCATCGCCACTCTCTGTATCGGCATCGCTGGTGCAGAAACGTGGAACCGTGTGCCCGACGCAGATGTCGGCACCTCCGCGCTCGAGCTGACGTCGACGGGCACGGTCTCGCGAGTGCTCGGACCGCGCATCGCCCGACCGCGCGTCATTCGTGGGAGCCGCGACGTCGTGAGAAAGGAACTGCGTCGGCGAGAGTTCGGAACGTATATCGGGGACATCCTCAGGTCGCGCGATTCTGCCCTTGCCCGTTGGCCCGATCGCCACGGGGAGCCGATCAAGATCTGGATTCAGCCGGCGTCCCGCATCGATGACTGGCACGCGCGCTACGTGTACGAGGTGCACGCGGCGTTCGTCGCCTGGGACTCGCTGCATCTGCCGGTGCGCTTTCAGATCGTCGCGGATTCCGCGAAAGCGCTGGTGCACGTCACCTGGATCGACCGATTCAATGAGCCGATCAGCGGTCGCACACGCTGGTCGCGCGATGAGGACTACTGGATCACCGATGCAAGCATCGTCCTCGCCGTGCATCACAGCACGGGCGAGATCCTCGAGGACGACGCCATGCACGCGATGGCGCTCCACGAGATCGGACATCTGCTTGGCCTGGACCACAGCGCCGATCCGTCGAGCGTGATGGCGCCGAAAGTCCGGGTGCGAAGCCTCTCGGACGCGGATCGCGAGACGGCGAAGCTGCTGTATTCGTTGCCGGCCGGCAGTTATAGCGGCCGCTAAGGCCGCCTGACATCGCGGTGCGCGCCCGCGACCTCCTTCCCCTGGCGCTGCTCGGCGGTATTGCCGCCATCATCGTCGTTCAAGGCCGGGAGATGGGACGCAACCGCGAAGCGCGGCGCGCCACCCAGGCCACCCAAGCCACGCAGAAAAGAACCGACACCGCTCCGCCCGTCATCCAGACGGCGCAGCCGCAGGGCCAGCCGGCCCAGAAACCGCTCGCGGCAGCTGGTTTGGACGTCCCACCAGCCGAGCTCCGCGCATCGGAGGAGCCTCCTCCGGTGCGCGACGACGCGGTGGTGCGTCAGCAAGTACGTGACAACGCGTCTGGCACGTACATCCTCGCCATCCTCGAACAACAGCAACAAATGCTGCTGCGCTGGCCCCAGCGTCAGCGAGATGCGCTTCGGGTGCACATTGCGCGGGATGTGGCCCTGTCCGACTGGGACGCCAACTATCCGGTGGTGGCGGAGAGGGTGTTCGACGAATGGAAGGAGGCCGGCTTCCCGCTAAGGTTCGATATTGTGACAGATCGCGTTGGTTCGGACATCCAGATCTCGTGGATCGACCGCTTTCCTGCATCCGAGGGACCCCGGATCGGCATGACGACCAAGGCACGTGACCAGAGCGGTTGGCTCGTCAGTGCGGAGGTCGCCGTCGCCACGCACGGTCCTGACGGCGAGGTCATGTCGCCGGAGCTCGTGGCCGGAATCATCCGGCACGAAGTGGGGCACGCCCTCGGCCTGGGTCACTCGGGCAATCCAGCGGACGTGATGTACCCCGAATCCCGCGTCAACACTATCAGTGCCGCCGATCGCGCTACGCTTCACCTGCTCTACATGCTGCCACCGGGCTTCGTGAAGTAGATCGCACGCCTCCGGCGGGCCGGCTTCTTGCCTCCCGTTCCGCCATGATCGGAGCATTCGACGTCGCTGTCGTTGGCGGCGGGCCCGCCGGGCTGTCAGCGTCAATTTTTCTCGCGAGATACCTCCGATCCGTCGTTCTCGTCGACAGCGGAGATCCGCGGAACTGGGAGACGCGCGGCATCCACTGCTTTCTCGGGTTGCCGGGCATCAAACCCGCGGAGTTGCGTGCACGCGGTCGCGAGGAAGCACGCCGTTACGGTGTTGAGCTGGTCGATGGATGTGTGGATCGCGTCCGTCGGCGGCAGTCCGGCGCGTTTACGCTGACCCTGGATGGCGGCATGAGCTATCACGGTCGGCGTCTGCTACTGGCCATCGGGCTCAAGGATGTGTGGCCGGACATTCCCGGCCTGCGGCACGTCTACGGTGAGACAGCCCATGTGTGTCCCGA
Source organism: Gemmatimonadaceae bacterium (assembly GCA_035758925.1). Taxonomy (GTDB): domain Bacteria; phylum Gemmatimonadota; class Gemmatimonadetes; order Gemmatimonadales; family Gemmatimonadaceae; genus DASPMP01. The sequence goes on along the minus strand of DASTVV010000098.1, from coordinate 43,281 downwards.
CTGTGATGGCTACGAGGCGCGCAACCGGAAGACGGTCGTCATCGGGCACGGCCGCAAGGCCGTGAGAATGGCGCTCAACCTCGCAACGTGGACGCGACAGATCATCATCTGCACCAATGGCTCGGCGCCCGAGATGGACGACGGTGAGTGCCGCAAGCTGGTCGGCCTCGACATTCCCGTGCTGACGGAGCGCGTGACGAGCGTGGGCCAGGATCACGGCCAGCTCAATTGCCTGGAGCTCGAGAACGGCATGTCGCTGGACGCCGAGCGATTGTTCTTCGCGATCGGACAGTACCCGGCGGACGACCTTGGAGCCCAGCTGGGCTGCAAGCGCGACGCCGGCGGCCACATCGTGGTGGACCGGCGGTATCACACGTCGGTCAGGAATGTCTTTGCGGCCGGCGACATCGTGCCCGGATCGCAGCTGGCGGTTGTCGCGGCAGCTGAAGGCGCGATTGCGTCACTCTCGATTCACAGGTCCCTGAAGCCGGCGCCTCAGACCCTGTCGGTTTGAGCGGGCACTACCAGCTGAGCGTCAACTCCATACGCTTGCGTTCGCGCAGAATCACGAGTTTCACGTCTTCGCCGCGCTGGCGTTCGACGATCTCGCGGAGTTCTCGCACGCTGGCGACGGATCGATCAGCAGCACGGAGAACGATGTCCCCGTCACGAAGCCCCGACTCGTAGGCAGGGGATCCTGGCATGGCTCGCAGAACGAGAACGCCTTCCTTCACGCCAATCGTGCGAGCCAGCCCCTCGTTGATGGTTTCCATCTTGGCGCCGCCAACACCCTCGTTGATGATCCACACGGACTGGCGGGGTTCCACCTGACGGGCGTCCGGTGTGGGCGGCACTGGGACGAGCGGAATCGGGACTGCTTCCGGCGAGCGGCCCGGCCAGTCCTCGGGGCCGACGCGACGCCGAAGGACGTACGGCGGCGCTTTCTCCACCGTCACACTGAAATCCATCGGACTGCCGTCGCGCCGCACACGAACGACGATCTTCTGATCGGGCACGAGCAGCTTGGTGAGCGAGAACTCCCGTTGGCGCACGTCGTCTCCGTTGAACGCGAGGAGACTGTCGCCCTCATGGATGCCCGCGCGCTCCGCCGGCGAGCTGGGTTCGACGAGCGCGATCCGCGGATAGTCCAGGAAGCGGATGATGCGTTCCCCACGCCGGCTCTGATCGATGCTCGGACCGTCGAACGAAACACCCAGATATCCGGCTGTCGAATACCGTGGAACGATGGACACGCTCGGTGGCATGAACGCCATCGGCGCCCGAGACGGAATCCGGACTTCATCCAGCCGCTCGCGAAGCGCGACGGCGGTCCGGCGGATCTGATCGCGCACCCTGGCATTCTCGGATTCGCTCAGGCGCTGGTTGTCCAGGACGGAGCGGAGCGAATCGAGCCGCAGTAACAGCCGTTCGCTCTCAGCGCGATTGGTCGAGTCGCGAACGACGATGACACGGTTGACGGCACCCGGCGTCTGCGCGGGGCCAGCCGAGACGGGTGATGGCACTCCACTCGCGGCGGCAGCGGCGACGGTGAAGGTGAGTAGGGGTCTACGCATCGGAAATCAGAAGCCTGTCAGCCTCACGCTCTGCGGCAGCACCGTATTGAGCTGACGCAGTGTGGCTTCGCGCTGGCCGAACGAGTTGAGGTAGAAGTCGTTGATGACGGGATCATAGGGAGCATCGTTCAGCGCCTCGCGCATCGTGCGCTGGACGCGATCCATCGCGGACAGTCGCGCCCGCATCACCGCAGGCGTCTCCACCGAACGAACGGCGGAGTCGTTGGCGGCCAGGAACGACACGGTACGCTGATACGCGTCTGCATACACGCCCCGCCACCGCTTCGCTTCCTCGAGGGACGCGAACGTCGTCGGCAGGGAATCCAGCGTGACCTGCGCTTGCGATACGTCCGACGTACTGCCCGAGAGCCCGCCGGGGATTGCAGGTTTGCCCGCGCTGACGCGTCCGAGCGCCATGCCCCCGGCAATGAGCAACAGACCGGCCGCCGCCTGCAGCGGCACGCGCGACTTGAAGAACCAGCTGGTGCTTCGCGTGCCTCGGCCGATGACCAATCCTTCCCGGCGAAGCAGCGGCGAGAGCGTTTCCCATCGGGTGAGCGGCAGCTGCATCGCTTCGCGCTCGCTCCCGGCCATCGCGAAGATCGATCGGTGCGCATTCAGCTCAGTGGCGCATTGCTCGCACTGAAGCAAATGGGCTTTTTCTTCGGCTGTGGGCTGCTCGTCCGCGAGCGCGGCCAGCCGATCAGTAGACAGGTGCGACATTGTCGAGATCCTTCCGCACTGGCCTATCGACGAGATGCGCGAGCAGCGTGCGGAGTCTTGCTCGCGCCTTGAACAGTTGGGATTTCGATCCGCCCGAGGTGATGCCCAACCGCTCGGCGATCTCCTCGTGCGTATACCCTTCGACGTCGTGCAGCATGAATACCGCTCGTGCGCCCGGGGACAGCTTGGCGGCGGCATTCTCGATCGTCGCCATTGTCAGCGAACGGTCGGGGTCCGACTCCACCATGGCGGTGTCTTCCTCGACGTCGGTCTCGATCTTGGCCAACCGCCGTGTCTTGCGAAGCGCATTCAACGTCCGATTCACGGCGATGCGATGCGCCCACGTCCCGAACTGCGAATCCCCGCGGTACTGCGGAAGCGCCTTGAAGATCTGAATCCAGACCTCCTGTGCGATGTCCGCCGCCAGGTCGAGATCGTTCCCCACCAGCCGTCGCACGACCGCATCGACATGCGGGGCGTGCCGGGACCAGAGCGACCGCATTGCGGCTTCGTCGCCCTGGATGGCCCGATGGATGGTGAGGTGCTCGTTCTCCATGGCTGTCACAGGCTTTGTCACGACCTGGTTGGTCAACGGTTTACTGCCCTTCTGGCAGGTTCAGCCGTTTATTGTATGTAGTTGCGCGAAAAATGCTTGCTCGTTCTATGGAAGGTGCCCATAATAGGCTACCCCCCGAAGGCCGCCCCGGGAACATTTGCTCCCGGCCCCTGTAACTTTATCGGTAGCATGGGTATAGGGCGGAACACAGACTAGGACACTATCGCCGTGCTCGCGACCCTGCTGACGTCATTCTTGCTGGCAGCCAGCATGGACGGGGACGATGGAGGCTTGCCCTCCAAGTCACCGGCCGCAGTCGGCATGTCCGCTACTCGTCTGCAGAAAATCGATCGCGTCCTGCTGCGTGGTATCAAGGCTGGTGGCTTTCCGGGCGGTGTCGTGGTCATTGGCAGACGTGGCGCCACGGTGCTCGAGAACGGCTACGGCTATCTGAGCTGGAGCGGGAAGGCGCCGGTGATCCCGTCCCGAACCATCTACGATCTCGCTTCACTCACCAAGGTCGTCGCCACCACGACGGCCATCATGATCTTGTACGATCAGGGCAAGATTCAGCTGTCCGACAAGGTCGTGAAATTCCTCCCCGCGTTCGGCGGGGGCCTCAAGGACGATATCACCATTCAGCAGCTCCTGGAACACCGTTCGGGGCTGCCCGCTGGTCGCGACTTGTGGCGCATCGCGCTCACGCCGGATGACGCTCGTCTGGCCGCAATCGAGACGCCGCTGGAGTGCGAGCCCGGCAGGTGTCTCATCTACTCCGATCTCGGCGCCGACATTCTCGGCTTCGTGGTCGAAACGGTGAGCGGTCAGCGCCTCGACGCGTTCCTTCAGGAGAAGGTGCTCGAGCCGCTGGGGATGCGCGAGACGTTCTTCCGTCCCCACTGGACATTGCGCGACCGGATCGCTCCCACCGAAGTCACACCACCTCGGGGCTATCCGCTTCGGGGCGAGGTGCACGACGAAAACGCGTTCGCGCTGGGCGGCGTTGCCGGCCACGCTGGCTTGTTCAGCACCGCGACCGATCTCGCGATCTTCGCGCAAATGATGCTCAACGGCGGACAGCTCAACGGCGTCCGCATCGTCTCCGACTCCACGGTATCCCTCTTTACGGCGCGCACGGCGTCGTCGGGCACACGCGCGCTCGGTTGGGACACCTGCGGACACGATGGCAGCTGCGGGAAGTATCTCAGCGAGCGCGCCTTCGGTCACACCGGCTTCACGGGAACGTCGCTCTGGATCGATCCAGACCGGGACCTGTTCGTCATCCTGCTCACCAATCGCGTGCACGCCGCACGTGCGCGGCGGCCATCGAAGGTGATCGCGGATGTGCGCGCGGATGTTGCCGACGCGGCCGCGCTCGCAGTGCGCGACGAGGACGGGGACCTCATGGCGATGCCCGCGAGCTTCCGCGCCGATCGCGCAGTGGGCTGGAATCGTCCGGTGCGTTCGGCCCGCAAGCGTCCCCGGAAGGCGTCCACGAGCAAGGCCAAGAAAACCGTGTCGGCCGCGAAGCCCGCTGACGCCCGAGGCTCCGGAAACGAATAGCTCGCGATAGCGCAACAAATGACGGACCCGACTCAACCCCCCGCGCCGGCCCAGACGGCAGCGGCCGACGAGCTCTCCGAGGATCAGGTTCGGCTCGCCCTTCGGAAGGTGAAGGACCCCGAGCTCAACCTGAACATCATCGACCTGGGACTCGTGTACAACATCACGGTCGACGACGGCAACAAGGTCGTCGTCGACATGTCGCTTACATCACCCGGATGTCCCGCCGGGCCGCAAATCATGCACGACGTCGAGCAGACCATTCAGTCCATGCCAGGCGTCGAGAAAGTCGTGGTCAATCTCGTCTGGGAGCCATTCTGGACGCCTGAGCGGATCGAGCCCAAAGTCCGCGCGTACATGGGGCTCTAAGCGACCGACGCCACTACGCCGATAGCTGCTTCAGCGCGCGCACGAAACCGTCCCCCAGCAGCTCCACCTGCCAGCGTCGCAACTCCGGGATTTCGGAGAGCTCCTCGCGCGTGACCGGCTTTCTCCGCGCTACCGCTTCCAGACGCTCGCGGGACGCCAGCACTCCCGGGTCGATGTCGAGGCGTTGAGAGAGGTCGTCTCGCACCGTTTTCAGCGCCGTGACGCGCGCGTCAAACTGGGAGTCGCGATCCCAGCGCGGTGACCTGGGAAACCGGGGCAAATCGGCTTCGAGGACGTCCTGTCCGCGACGGACGGCTTCGAGAATCTCGCCGGCCCTGTTCTCAAAAAGGCCCCGGCCCACGCCGCGGATGCGCGAAAGCGCCTCGCGCGTGCGGGGCTGTTCCCGGGCGATCGCCAGCAGCTGCTCGTTGCCGATCACCCGGAACGTCGCCCGATCGGTCTCGCGAGCCACTGCATCGCGCCAAGGCACCAGCTCGCGCAGAATGGCCAGCTCACGACGCGAGAGATCGCGGGCACCCTTTACGCGCAGAAAGGCCAGGCTCGGGTCATCCTCCGACCACTTCGTGCCCTCGAGCCGGACAAATTCCTCCCGCGCCCACTCCAGGCGCCCCTTCATTTCGAGCTCGTCGCGCATCCGGTCGCGTAGCTGCAGCAGGTACATCGTATCCTGCGCCGCGTAATCGAGCATGTCCGACGGGAGGGGACGCATCGACCAATCGGCGCGCTGGTGCTTCTTGTCCAGCGTCACGTGAAAGTACCGATCCAGCAGCGCCGCCAACCCGAATGCCTTGAGCCCCAACAGCTGGGCGGCGATGCGCGTGTCGAAGATGTTGCGGACGTGCCAGCCGTAGTCGCGCTGCAGCAGCCGGAGGTCGTAGTCGGCATCGTGAAACACGGTTTCGACTGACGGGCTTTCCAGCACGGCACCCAGCGGCGCGAGCGTGGGGGCCGGCACCGCCAACGGGTCCACGATCACCGTGCGGTCCTTCGTCGAAAACTGCAGGAGGTACACGCGATCCACGAACCGGTGAAAGCTGGCACCCTCGGTGTCCACCGCGATTTCCTTCACCGAGGTCACGTGACCGAGCTGGCGCGCGGTCACATCCGGTCTGTCCAGGAAGATTGGTGTATGTTCGGCCACACCGAACAGTATTTAGGCTTTACGCATCGGCCAGCGTCTTGCCGGAGAACAGGAGTTCATGAGCACCGCGGAACGAACAGTCGGGTGGCGCAGCAGGGACATCGTCCGCACAGCGGCGCTGGTCATCGGGATGTACCTCCTGCTTCAGTTGCTCTGGTTCGCGAACAAGCTCGTGCTCGTCGCGTTCCTCGGCGTCCTGTTCGGCCTTGCGGTCGAAGCGGGCGTGGACCAGCTGCAACGGATCAGGATCGGACGCTTCCGGATCCCGCGCGGAGTGGGGGCCGCGTCCATCGTCCTGACGTTCTTCGCGCTGCTCGTTGGAATCGGCGCCGTCATCGCTCCAACGGTTCGCGAGCAGAGTGCCGCGTTGAAAGTGAGAATCCCCGAAGCAGTGGACCGCTTCGAGAAATGGTTCAGCGAGCGGCGAACGGGACTGTTCGGCTTTGTGTTCGGGCCTCCCGCCAGTCCCGCGCCCTCCGCGCCGGTGACCGGCGTCGCGCGGACGGAAAGCACGGCGGTCGCGGCCATAGACAGCGCTCGCGCGCGGCGCGAGACCACACGGGTGTCGCCTGACACCACGACTCCAGTCGCGCGACCCGGCGAGACGCTGGGAGCCAGCATTGGTCGACAGATCGGCGGAGCGTCGAAATACGTGTTCTCGTTTCTGTCGCAAACGGTCGCGGTCTTCGCCGGCATCGTCCTGATAATTTTCATGTCCATCTACATCGGCGCCGAGCCAAGCGTCTACCACGCCGGCCTGATGGGCATGTTTCCCGTCCGTCACCGCATTCGCGCTGGCGAAGTACTGAGCGCGATGGCCGCCGTGCTGCGGAGATGGCTCGTGACCCAGCTGATCGCCATGGTCGTCATCGGGGTCGTCACGACGATTGCGTTGCTCATTCTCGATGTGGAGGCGGCCTTCGCGCTCGGACTCATCGCCGGTCTGCTGGAGTTCATCCCGACGATCGGCCCGACGCTGAGCGCGATTCCGGCCGTCGCCATGGGATTCCTGGATTCCCCCGAGAAAGCGCTGACCGTCGCTCTCGTGTACATCGGCATCCAGTTCATGGAGAACCACCTGTTGATCCCGCTCCTCATGAAGGAGGGCGTGAAGATTCCACCGGTGATCACGATCCTGGGCCAAGCGCTCTTCACCCTCCTGTTCGGTTTCCTGGGGCTGATGGTTGCGGTGCCCGCGCTTGCCGCGGGGATGGTGGCGGTGCGACTGCTTTACATGGAGCGCGTCGCCAGGCCGAGCGTGACGATTGAAGCCGGGAAGAGTGGCTGAGCTGCCGATCGTTCGACGCTTTCCCGAGCTCGGCACGCTTCCGCGCACGCAACTCGGTTCGTATCCGACACCGATCGATCGTGTCAGGCTGCGCGACGGACGCCTGCTGCTGCTCAAGCGCGACGACCGGTCCGCCGATCCATTGGGCGGGAACAAGGTGCGCGGGCTCGAGTGGCTGCTCGGTGCCGTGCGCGCGGGTGATCGTGTCCTGACTGTGGGATCCACGGGCTCCACGCACGCGCTGCTGACGGCGTACTATGCGCGGCGTCTCGGCGCCGAACCCGTGGTCGTTCGCTGGGGCCAGCAGATGAACGATGCCGCACAGCGTGTCGACGCCGCAGTGCGGGACGTCAGCAACGTCATCGATGCCTGGACGGTTCCGTCGGCGTTTCTTGTCGCTGCCTTGCTCCGGCTCAGGCCGGGGACCCGCTGGATTCCGGCGGGCGGATCGACCCCGATGGCGGTGCTCGGACACGTGAACGCTGGTCTCGAGCTCGCGGAACAGGTGGATCGTGGTGCGTGCGACGCACCGGAGCGGGTTGTCGTTCCGCTGGGCACGGGCGGTACCGCGGCGGGCCTGGCGCTGGGATTCCGCATCGCGGGGTTGCCCACCAGGGTCGTCGCGGTGCGCGTCGTACCAAGAATCGTGGGACGTGCGGGACGGGTGCTGCGACTGGCACATTCGACAGCCGCGCTCATCGAGCGGATGTGCCACCAATCGCTCCCTCGCGTGCGACCTGACGACGTGCAGGTAGAGCAGGGGTTTTACGGTGGCGGCTACGGTCGACCGCTTCAGCTTCCCGCGGACGACGACGTCCTGGGGACGGCCGGAATCGCCCTGGACGACACATACAGCAGGAAGGCGTTCGCCGCCGCGCTGGCGCTCGGAAGTCGCGGCACGCTTCTGTGGCTTACCTTCGACGGGCGGTTACTACAGCATTCCGGCTCTTTCTGAGAACGACCATGGCCCTGCCCGAAGTGAAGTTCCACATCTATCCCACCGATTGCGACATGCTCGGACATCTCAATCACGCGACGATGCTGAGCTTTCTCGAGCGGGCGCGGTGGGCGCTCCTCGAGCCGCAGATCGACCTGCGCAACTGGACCAAGCAACCCGTCTACTCTGTCGTTCGGCACGTGGACATCGGCTACTTGTCACAGTCGCTACCCGGCGAGGACCTGGTGATTCGGTCCGGCTTGCTCGCCGTGAAAAACACGAGCTACATCGTCCGTCAGGACGTCCGCAAGGTCGCCACTCGCGAGAAGGTCGCGGAGGCCAACATCGTGTTCGTGGCGGTATCGTCCGACGGTCGCCCCGTTCGCGTTCCCGATGCCTGGCGCCAGATGTTGCCGCACTGGCCGGAGGCGGAGTGATCGCTGTCGTCGATACGCTGGACGTGGGGTATGACGACGTCGGCAAGGTGAGCGATGGCGGTGCGCCGTTGCTGTTCGCGCACGCCTTCCCGCTGAACCGGACGATGTGGGCACCGCAGGTGAGCGCTCTCGTCGAGCGATGCCGTTGCGTCGCCGCCGACTTCCGAGGCTTTGGCGAGTCGTCGGTCGCGCCGCCGTACTCCGTCGAGCAGTACGCAGACGACCTCGCGCACCTGCTGGACCAGCTGCGCATCGACAAAGTGGTGCTCGTGGGCTGCTCGCTGGGCGGATACGTGGCGTTCGCGTTCTGGCGACGGCACCGGCCCCGGGTGCGCGCGCTCGTTCTGGCCGATACGCGAGCGGGCGCCGATTCCGAGGACACGCTGCTGCGCCGGCGTCAGCTGATTCAGGTGGCGCGCAGCGAGGGCTCCACGTCGATCGCGAACCTGCAGATCCCGAGCATGGTGGGAAAAACGACGCGCGACAAGCAACCCGATACGTTCGACGCGGTGCACCGCATGATCGCGCAGGCGCCAGTCGATGGCATCGTCGGCGCGCTCCAGGCCATGATGCTTCGTCCCGACTCGGTGCCGCTCCTGCCCACCATCGACGTGCCGACGCTCATCGTCGTCGGGGACGAGGACGTCCCAACGCCGGTGAAGGAAGCGCGGACGATGCACGAGCGAATCCCTGGAAGCCGGTTGGAGATCATCGCGAATGCCGGCCACCTGGCCAACATGGAACGTCCGGCCGCGTTCAATCACCTGCTCACCGAGTTCCTCGGAGCCCTGTCGTACAGCTAGTAGATTCCGCTCCCGTGCCGTCCATCTCTGCTGCCGAACAAACGCGAGCCGCGCGAATTGGCGCGAAGCTCTTCCGTTACCGGGGTTTTCTTCCGGTCCCCTTTCTGCTCGTTCCGCTGCTGGCGCCCGGCAAGCAGACCGCGGCGGGCTGGCTCATCGGCGGATTGTTCATCGCCCTGGGCGAGATACTGCGACTGGCGGGCGTAGCCGCAGCGGGGACCGTTACGCGGCGACGGTCTCGCGACGTGCAACGCCTCGTGACGTACGGCGTGTTCTCTTACATCAGGAACCCGTTGTACGTCGGCAACCTTCTCATCTGGCTGGGCTTCGTGATCGGGTCCGGCGTGGTGTGGTTTCTGCCGGTCGCCCTGCTGCTCTTCGCCGTCGAGTATGCGCTGATCGTGCGCTACGAGGAGGGAGTGCTCGAGTCGATCTTCGGCGACGAGTACGTCGCGTACAAGCGCCGCACGCCGCGCTGGCTGCCCAAGTTCTCCGCGCCCCTGGTGAAGGGGAAACACGACTGGGGCGAGGCGCTGCGCAGCGAAGTCAGCACTTTCGCGCAATATGCCGCGCTCGGAGTCGCCTTCTGGATCAAGGCACGGATAGCCGGCTAGCGGCGGCTATCCGCGCTGTGGACGTCCCGGTGGGTTGGCGGACTGAAAGACTTCGCGGTTCTTTTCGACGTACTGCCTGAGGTTCGCGGGCACGTCTTCTTCGGGGAAGATCGCCGTCACGGGACACTCAGGCTCGCAGGCACCGCAGTCGATGCATTCTTCCGGATGGATGTACAGCTGGTCCGGTCCCTCGTATATGCAGTCAACGGGACACACGTCCACGCAGGCGCGGTCCTTGGTGTTGATACAGGCTTCGGTAATGACGTATGGCATCTCGTGGCCTCGTTGAGCCTCACTGGCTCCCTGCGAGCTAAGATAATGATGAGACGAGAATGACGCAGCTTCGACTCTCGGTCAACGACGCGCAGCACGAGCTCGAGATTGCGGGCGACGAGACGCTGCTCGGCGTGCTGCGCGATCGGCTGAGTCTGACCGGAGCGAAGCTCTCGTGCGGCAGGGGCGAATGCGGCGCCTGCACCGTCCTCATCGCGCAGGACGGCGCGCCGGCACGAGCGATCTATTCCTGCATCACGCTGGCCGCGGCCTGTGACGGCACGTCGGTCACGACCATCGAAGGACTGGGACGAGACGGAGCCCATCCGCTGCAGCAGGCGTTCGTCGCGCACGACGCCGTGCAGTGCGGCTACTGTACGCCGGGACAGATTCTCGCATCCCTTGCGCTGCTGCGGGAGAACCCGACGCCGACGGTATCGGAGATCCGCACCGCGCTGAGCGGCAACCTGTGCCGCTGCGGCACGTACCCGAAGATCGTTGCCGCGGTGCAGGACGCCGCTCGGAGACTGGCCGTTGGCGAATAAGCGCTTTGTCGCGACCAAGGTCGAGGTGGAGGGACGCGAGGAGACGCGCATCGTCGAGCTGCCCGAGTTCGAGCCTGCCCCCTGGACCGCCGATGTACCAATGGATGTGGTCGGGCAGTGCGTGCCACGCATGGATGCGCTCGAAAAAGTCACCGGTCTCGCGACCTTCACGACCGACGTCAAACGTCCGGGCATGCTGTACGCCGCAATTGTCCGCTCCCCGATCGCCAACGGACGTGTGAAGTCGCTCGACCTCGCGCCGTCTCTCGCGATGCCTGGCGCACGCGCGGTGCTGCTGCGCGAGGAGGTCGATGGTCTGCGCTACGACAGCGGGCAGCTGTTCGACCACGTGATACGGTTCGCCGGCCAGCCGCTCGCCGCGGTGGCGGCGGAGTCGCAGGAGGCAGCAAACCGCGCCGCCCTCGCGGCCATCGTGCAGGTGGAGGCCGACGCGCACGCCGTGACCTCACGGGCAGCGCTCCGCCAGAACGCGCCGAAGATCCGTTCGCACGGCAACACCAGCAAGCATTCACCGCGCGTGCACGCCCGAGGCGACGTCGACGCCGCCATGGCGCAGGCAGACGTCGTGATTCGCCGGGAATTCCGCACGCCATGCGCGTTGCACACGGCGATGGAGCCGCATGGCGCGGTCGCCGAGTGGCGCGGTGACATGCTCACAGTCTGGGAATCCACCCAGGGCATCTTCAACACCCGGAGCGATCTCGCGGAGGCCTTCGGCCTCAAGCTGACGCAGGTGCGCGTGATCAAGGAACACATGGGCGGCGGATTCGGCGCCAAGAACGGAGCGCATGCGTCCACCTACATCGCCGCCGCGCTGGCGCGGAAGACGGGATTGCCGGTGCGTTGCGTCCTGGATCGTGAGGGCGAGCAGGTGGACAGCGGCAACCGATCGAGCACGACACAGCGAGTCGCCCTCGCTGCACGTCGTGACGGCACACTCACGGCAATCATCATGGAGTCCGAGATAGCCATGGGGGTGGGCGGGTGGTTCGCGAGCCCCGCCAAGATCTGCCACGAGCTCTACTCGTGCCCGAACGTGCGCACCACCGAGGTGTTCGTATATACGAATACAGGCGCCATGGCGTCGTTCCGCGCGCCCGGACACGTCGAGGGTGCGTTCGGACTCGAGTGCTCGATGGACGCCCTTGCCCGCGAGCTTCGCATGGACCCGCTCGACCTGCGGATGCGGAACTACGCCTCGCACGACCAGGAAAAGGATCGCCGCTACTCGGACAAGCGGCTCGACGAGTGCTATCGACAGGGCGCGCAGCGATTCGGCTGGAAATCGCCGCTGTCCACATCGAGTGCGCGCTCAGCGCGTCTGCGCCGCGGCAAGGGAATGGCATCCATCAGCTGGGGCGCCGGCGGTGGCCCACCGTCCTATGCGACTGTTCGCGTCAACCAGGACGGCACCGCCGAAGTGCTCACCGGCTCGCAGGACCTCGGCACGGGAGCCCGTACCGTGTTTGCCCAGATTGCGGCCGAGGCTCTTGGCGCCGACATCAATCACGTGCGCACGATTCTGGGAGACACCGAGCGACTGCCCTACACCGGCAACTCGTGGGGCTCGCAGACGACTGCGTCCGTCGGTCCTGCGGTGCGCATGGCCGCCGAAGACGCGAAGACCAGACTGCTGGAAGCGGCCGCGCAGATTCTGCGCATTCCGGCGGAGCAACTCGAGGCGCGGGAGAGCTTCGTGCGCATGAAGGGTGCGGCGGACCCCACATCACAAACCCCCAGCCTCTCGTTCCAGCAGATCACCGAGAAGCTCGGTGACGTGATGATCATCGGACAGGGGAGCCGTGGACCGAATCCCGACAAGACCGCGCTCTTTGCGTTCGGAGCGCAGTTCGCCGAGGTCGAAGTGGACGTTGAGACTGGGCACGTGCGCGTCATTCGCCTTGTCGCCGCTCACGACAGTGGCCGGATCATCAATCCGCGCCTCGCCGAAAGTCAGCTCGAAGGCGGGATGCTTCAGGGGCTGGGCTTCGCGCTGTTCGAGGAACGCGTGCTGGACGAGTCGCTGGGATTGCCGCTCAATCCCACGATGCACGATTACAAGATCCCGACGATGTCGGATCTTCCCACGATCGAGGCGTTCTTCGTGCCGGGGTCGGACACCGTCGCCAACCACACCGGCGCGAAGGGTCTGGCCGAGCCCCCCATCATTGGGATCGCGCCGGCAATCGCGAACGCCGTCGCTGACGCGATCGGTGCAGAGATCCTCGAGCTGCCGATCACACCGTGGAGAGTACTCGCGGCTCTGGAGCGGTCACGATGACAGCGCGGCCGGCGATCTACCTCAGGTCGGGATTCTCGCGGAAGAGCGTCGCGGTCCGACCGATTACCTGAACGACGTCGGCATTCACCGATTGCGCGAGCTCGTTCGCGACGTCCTTCGCCTTGACGTCCGAGTTCTTGGCGAATTGAACCTTCACCAGCTCCTTCGTGCGCAGGGCGTCATCGAGGGACTGTCGGACGGCATCGGTCGCGCCCTGGTGACCGATGTGGACCATGATCGGGAGATGATGCGCGTGCGCGCGCAGCTCGGCGCGCGCCTTGGAAGTCAGGGTCACTTGCCGGCCTGCTGCAAGGGGATCCTGCGAAGCAGCGGATAAGGATTGATTGGTTCGCCGTTCCAGAAGCGACCGTCTGCAGGCATCCGCATTATCTGGAAGTGGAGATGCGGTGTGTTCTTTGGGGCATTTCCCGTCGTGCCGACATACCCGAGCGTATCTCCGCGCAGCAGGGGCCGTCCCCGGTAGATGCTCTTGTGATAGCTGTCCAGGTGGGCATAGTAGAAGACGAACTGCTCGGAGGCATCGGTCGCGTAAATGGTGATGCCGCCGTTGCTGTTGCGGGACAGTCTCAGAATGCGGCCGTCCTCCACAGAAAGCACTGGTGCGCCGCGGGACGCCAGGATGTCGATGGCGTTGTGCTTCCGGCCGCCGTCGCGAGGAGAGTCGAACGAATCGTCCAGACGGGTACTGTCGACACTCGGCACAGGAAAGAGGAGAGTCGAAAGCGTGGTCACCGAGGTGACGTCAGGCGCGACGAGGGCAAGCGACGGGGGTCGGTCCGAAGGAGGCGGGGGCGAATCGGGGCGCAGAGTGGCAGGCGGTGCGACAGGCGCCGGCAGCGCGCGCCAGTGCGCGCGCTGCGAACATGCTCCGGAGAGCACGATCATCGAGAGCGTGAGGAATCTTCGAAGCATGCCGCGGTTGTCTGGGACGAGCCCCCCAGTTCGACGCCGATTGCGCAAGACGCGCAACAAACGCGCGAATCCGGTCTGAAAACGAACCGGCAAGATCCGCGCAAGGTCCACGTCCGCACACAGTGGCAGTGCTCCACGACACAGAAACGAAGTGCGCTACTGAACACCCAGGGTCTTCAACAGTCTCTGGAATCGCTCGCTGGACCGGACGGGGTCGTAAATCGACACACCCAGCGGCTGTGCTGTGAAGAATGGCGCGTGGCGTTTGAGCGCGCTCTCCATGCTGCTCAACGCTCGCGCAGTGTCGGCGAGGCCAATCTGGATCATTGCCATCGCGGCCTGTGCATCCGGGTCCTTCCGCGTCGCGAGCTCGCTCGCGAGTGCATCGGCATTCGGGCGCTGCCCGTTCATGGCGTAGGCGTATCCGAGGAGCGCCACGGTGAACGGCAGTCCGTGACTCAACGCCTGCGCGGGCTCGAGCTCGCGGATGGCGTCGGGCATTCGCTTCGCGAGGATATGGGCGAATCCCAGCACCATGCGCGGCAGGAACAGCGTGGAGTCCATCTCGATCGCGCGACGTGCTTGCGCCACCGCCAGGCTGTCGCGGTTCGACATCGCGAGCGCCATCGCATAGGAGCTCGCGACGATAGGCGAAACGGGCTCCAGCTCCGCGGCACGTCTGAGATGCACGACGGCGTCCGCGACCCTGTTCCGCACGAGGAGCTGCTCGCCGTACCACTGATGCGCCGCCATGTGCTTGGGGTCGAGGGCGATGGCCTTCTGCAGATCGGCCTCTGCTTCTGTCCAGCGCCAGCGGAACGCCAGAAGCGCCGCCCGCGACGCGTACGCATCCGCGATGGTGCTGTCCAGTCGGATCGCGGTGGTGGCTGCCTCGATTCCCGGCGTGAACGCCGCGTCGCCCGTCGTCGAGGAATAGAGGGGCAGGACGCTGTAGACGCCGGCGATGCCCGCGTAAGCCCTCGCAAATGACGGGTCCTTTCGCGTGGCCTGCCGGTAGAGATCCAGCGCCTTCCGCAGCGGGGCCTCGCCGCGTTGTTCGAAGAAGTGCCGGCCGCGAAGGTACAGGTCGTACGCGACGTCGTCGGTCGTGCCCTGCTCCGCTCCCCCACTCTTGGCCAGTTCTGCGGGTGCCATCTGGGCGCCGAGGGCGGTCGCGATGGCCGCCGAGATCTCGTCCTGCACGGCGAAGACGTCCTTGAGCGTTCGCTCGAACATGTCGGACCAGACCATGAAGCCGTCGTCGGTGTTGGTGACACGAGCGGTGACGCGGAGCCGATTGCCGTCGCGCTGTACCGTGCCTTCGAGGATGCGACCCACGTTCAGCGCCTTTCCGATGTCCTCCGCCGTCGAGAACTTCTCACGCGCGGAGGCGGCGACGCTGCGGGACGTCACACGGATGCCGGGCACGCGGCCAAGCACGTTGATGATGTCGTTCGTGAGTCCGTCGGCCAGGTAGTCGTCCGTGGAATCGCGGCCAATGTTGACGAATGGCAACACGACGATGGAGCGCGCACGCTCGGCGGCTGCGGCCGATGCGGCTGCCACCTGCGCGGGGCGCGCGCCCGACGCTCCATCACCCGCCGATCGCCGGAACAGCGCGATGCCGATGCCCAGCGCGACGCACGCCGCGAGGCCCACGCCGATGACGACGGGATTCAGCCGGCGCTTCAGGACGACGACCGGCGCAGACGCAAAGGCGCCGCTCACCATGTCCGGATGCTCGAGCATCTCCGCCAGCTCGCGCGCGCTCTGTGGCCGTTTCTCGCGCTCCTTCTCCAGGCAGAGCATCACGAGCCGCGCGAGCGCCGCCGGCACGTCCGCTCGACGTCCCGCGATCGGCGGCGGCGTCGCGGTCAGTTGCGCTGCGAGCAGCGCCTGGGGCGTCTTGCTCTTGAACGGTACCTGGCCCGTGAGCATCTCGTACGCCATGATGCCGAACGAGTAGATGTCGGCACGATGATCCGTCGCGGGATCAGCGGCGGCCTGCTCCGGCGCCATGTAGGCGGGAGTGCCGAGCGTGGTCCCCAGCTGCGTGAGCGCGGACTTGCTCGACGACGTCGTGGTCGTGTCGACGCTTCGCTCGGCGGCGCGCGGGCTCGGATCCGTCGCCACGGAGCCGAGCAGCGCCTTGGCGATCCCGAAGTCCGTAACGGTGGCGGATGTCCCGGCGAGCAGCACATTGTCCGGCTTGATGTCGCGGTGGACGACGCCGCGCTCGTGGGCGTACGCGAGCGCGCGCGCGACGTCCTTGAGGATGCTCACGGTCCGGCCCACCTGAAGCGCACCCTCCCGCTGGATGCGCGCACGTACCGACTCACCTTCGACGAACGGCATCGTGAAGTAGGGCATGCCGTCGATCTCGCCGGCCGTCAACACTCCGACGATGTGCGGGTGCTGCAGGGTGGCCGCGAGCATGATCTCGCGCTTGAAGCGCTCCACCGACACAGTGGCGGCAAGGTCCTGCGAGAGCACCTTCACGACGACGCGGCGACCCAGAGTGGCGTCGAGGGCGACGAACACGCGCGACATTCCGCCACCAGTGAGCTCTCGCTCAATCGTGTAGCCGCCGCCCAGCGTGTGTTGAAGATCGCTTCTCAGATCGACCATCGTCGCAACCCGCCAGCCTGCGCGGACCCGAGCATGTACCGCAGCGTCATGGGGATATGACGACTGCCTTGACGGGTTTGACACCCAGTGGCGCCCGCTTGGTTGGCCTGAAAACCAGATGTTGCACGGACGTGATGTTAACTGCCGGCCACAGGGGATGCTTCCCGCTTCTTGCGCCTTATCTTTTCAACTCATGAAACATGTTCCTCGCCACGTTCCCGCCAAGACCAACGAGGGTTGGTCCGTCGTCGCCCTCGTTGCGCTCCTCGCTGCCGCCTGCATCGTGGCAGTGACCGTCATCCACAGGCGCACCTGGAAGCAGCCCACCGACCCGACATACACGCGCTCGCTGAATCAAAGGACCCCGGCCGGGGCGCCGAGGCACTAACACGACTCCGTTCGAGTACGATCGCGCGAGCACGTTCGGCGAGGCGGCGAGACTCCTCGCTGATGGCGCCGCGCAGCCGCTGGGCGGTGGAACCGACCTGCTCGTCGGCATCGAGGAAGGAATCACGGCGGCATCCACTCTCGTGGACCTGCGCTTCATACCCGACAGCGCGCGGCTCACGTGGAGCGCCGACGGCAGTTTGCGCATCGGGTCCGCGGCCAGGCTGCGCGACATCGCCGCCGACACGCTGATCCGCGAGCGATATCCCGCCCTGGCGCAGGCCTGCGACTCGGTAGGTTCCCCGGCGCTGCGAACCATGGGGACCCTCGGAGGGAACTTGTGCCAGCGACCGCGCTGCTGGTACTTCCGGCGTGCGATTCCCTGCCTCAAGAACGGAGGCAGCAGCTGTCCCGCGGCCTCCGGAGAAAACCAGTATCACGCGATCCTCGACGGCGGGCCGTGTCACATCGTGCACCCGTCCGATCCGGCAGTCGCGCTCACGGTTCTGTCCGCGGACGTCGAGGTGACGGGTCACGCCGGCTCGCGCCTCGTGCCGATCGAGCGCTTCTACGTGTTGCCAAGCGAGCGGCTCGACAGCGAAACCGTGCTGCGGACGGGCGAGGTGGTGAGCGCGATCGTTCTCAGTGCCACCGCGGTTGGTGGTCGGCAGTGGTACCACAAGCTCATGCAGCGCGGCGCGTGGGACTTCGCGCTCGTGAGTATCGCCGCCGCCCGTCGGCAGGACGGGTCGGTGCGCCTCGCGATGGGCGGCGTCGCGCCGCGTCCTTGGCGTGTGCCGTCGTCTGTGGAAGAAGACGTCGCGTCCGGCGGGTTGGACGAGGACTCGATCGCGGCGCTCGCGGACCGCGCCTTGTATGATGCCGCGCCATTGGCGAAAAACGGCTACAAGGTCGCGCTCGCCAGGTCGCTTCTCAGGGACGCCCTGCGCGAGTTGGCCCGCGAGGACAATACCGAGTAAGTTTGTACGATATCAGCGCGACTCTGCCTCTGTCATTGGCGACGAGGCGTAAGACGTTGTCGCGAATTGGGTTACCTGAGGCCGTGGCATGAGCTCAGAAATTGACAGCCTGATCGCTCGGGAGTATCCGGCTGGCTTCGTCACCGATATCGAGCAGGACACGCTCCCGCCCGGACTCGACGAAGGCGTCGTACGAGAGATCTCGCGCCTGAAAAACGAGCCGGCGTTCATGCTGGAGTGGCGGCTGAAGGCGTATCGGCGTTGGCTCACCATGAAGGAGCCACACTGGCCGAATGTGCACTACGAGCCCATCGACTATCAGGCGGTGAGCTACTTCTCTGCCCCGAAGACCAAGAAGCCGCTGGGTTCGCTCGACGAAGTGGACCCCGAGATTCTCAAGACGTACGAGAAGCTGGGCATCCCGCTCCTGGAACAAAAGCGCCTGGCCGGCGTCGCGGTGGACGCGATCTTCGATTCCGTGTCCGTCGGCACGACCATGCGCGACGAGCTGGCGAAGTACGGGGTCATCTTCTGCTCGTTCGGCGAGGCCGTGCGCGACCATCCCGAGCTAATCGAGAAGTATCTGGGTTCAGTAGTTCCCTACAGCGACAACTTTTTTGCCGCATTGAACAGCGCGGTTTTTTCCGACGGTTCGTTCTGCTACGTGCCGAAGGGCGTGCGCTGTCCGATGGAGCTGTCCACGTACTTCCGCATCAATTCCGCTGACACGGGCCAGTTCGAGCGGACGCTCATCGTCGCCGACGAAGGTGCCTACGTCAGCTATCTCGAGGGGTGCACCGCGCCGAAGCGCGACACCAACCAGCTGCACGCCGCGGTCGTGGAGCTCGTCGCGCTCAAGGGCGCGACGGTGAAATACTCCACGGTCCAGAACTGGTATGCGGGCGACAAGGAAGGCAGGGGCGGGATCTACAATTTCGTCACGAAGCGCGGGATGGCCTTCGAGAACGCCAAGATCTCGTGGACCCAGGTGGAGACCGGCTCGGCCATCACCTGGAAGTACCCGTCCGTCGTGCTGCGCGGCGACAACTCGGTCGGCGAGTTCTACAGCGTCGCCGTCGTGAACAACAAGCAGCAGGCGGACACCGGCACGAAGATGATCCACATGGGGAAGAACACGAAGTCCACCATCGTCTCCAAGGGGATCAGCGCGGGCCAGGGCAACAACTCGTATCGCGGCAAGGTGAAGGTCCTGCCGAAGGCGGAAGGCGCGCGCAACTACACGCAGTGCGACTCGATGCTCGTCGGCAACCGCTGCGGCGCCCACACCTTCCCGTATATCGAGGTCGGGAACAAGAACTCGATCGTCGAACACGAGGCCAGCACGTCGAAGATCGGCGAGGACCAGATCTTCTACCTCAAGCAGCGCGGGTTGTCTGCCGAACAGGCCGTGTCGATGATCGTGAGCGGGTTCTGCAAGGAAGTGTTCAAGGAGCTGCCGATGGAGTTTGCGCTGGAAGCACAGCAGCTGCTCGGCATCACCCTGGAAGGTTCAGTCGGATAACCAAAAACAATTCAACGCGGAGAACGCCGAGGAAACGGAGGTGCCAAGTGGCGACATTCCCATTCTTTCTCCACGTCCTCCGCGTTCAACGCTTTTCTCAATGCTCGATATCAAGGGATTGAAGGCTTCTGTAGGCGAAAAGGAAATTCTTCGCGGGATCGATCTGTCCGTCGGAAAGGGCGAGATCCACGCGATCATGGGCCCGAACGGGTCCGGCAAGAGCACGCTCGCGCAGGTGCTCGCCGGCAACCCCGCGTTCGAGGTCTCGGGCGGGTCGGTGACGTACGATGGTCGTGACCTGCTGGAGTTGGCGCCCGAGGAACGCGCGCAGGCCGGGATCTTCCTGGCGTTCCAATATCCCATCGAGATCCCTGGCGTCACCAACGCGTACTTCCTCCGCTCCGCGTACAACGAGATTCGCAAGGCACGTGGCGAGGACGAGGTGGACCCCATGGAGTTCGTCGGGATCGTCGAGGAGAAGCTCAAGCTCGTCGACATGGATCCCGACATGCTCACTCGTTCGGTGAATACCGGCTTCTCGGGCGGCGAGAAGACGCGGAACGAGATCCTGCAGCTCGCGGTGCTCGAACCGAAGCTCGCCATCCTCGACGAGACGGATTCCGGCCTCGACATCGACGCGCTCCGCACGGTCGCGGATGGCGTGAACAAGCTGCGCGACAAGAACCGCTCGTTCATCGTGGTCACGCACTACCAGCGGCTGCTCAACTACATCGTGCCGGATTACGTGCACGTGCTGTCGCAGGGACGCATCGTGCGGTCCGGCACCAAGCAGCTCGCGCTCGAGCTCGAAGAGAAGGGCTACGACTGGCTGGTTGCGCAGCCCGCGACGAAGGCGGCGGCGCTCGCCGGACGATAGATGACTGCCCGGTATCTCGATCAGTTCGAGACATTCCTCCGCTCCGAGGCCGCAAAGGCGTCGGAACCGGCGAACGACCGCCGCCGCGCGGCCATCGAGCGTTTCGCCTCGCTGGGCTTTCCGACGACGAAGAACGAGGATTGGCACTTCACGAGCGTCGCGCCGATCGTGGAACGCGAATTCACGTTCGTCGCGGCTCGCACCGGCGACGTGACACGTGCGGACCTCGAGGCGTTCGGGTTCGGTGCCGACGACTGGCATACGGCGGTCTTCGTCAACGGGCGGTTCGCGCCGGAGCTCTCGTCGCTGTCACGACTCGACCCCGGCGTCCGCGTGCTCTCGCTGAGCGCGGCATGGACGGACGCGCCGGAACTGACCGCGCGAGTCGGCACGATCGTGACCGACATGGAGCGCCACACCTTCACAGCGCTCAACACGGCATTCATGCCGGACGGCGTCGTGCTTCACGTGCCGAAGGACGTGGTGATCCAGAAGCCGATCCACCTGCTCTTCGTCACCGACACGCACGCCGCGAAGACGGTGATGTACCCGCGCAATCTCGTCATCGTGGATCGCTCCGCGCGGGCGACGGTCCTCGAGAGCTACGTGTCCCTCGGCGATGCGGCCTACTTCACGAACGCGGTCACCGAGGTGAGCGTCGCGGAAGGCGCGACGCTGACGCACTACAAGGTGCAGCGGGAAGGCCGCCGCGCCTTCCACGTCGGGACGATCGAGGCCAGACAGGGCCGCGACAGCCATTACGTGTCGTTTTCGTTCGCGACGGGCGGATCGCTGTCGCGGACCAACATCTACACCACACTGGCGGGCGAAGGCTGCGGGTCGACGCTCAACGGGCTGTACATGCTGGACGGCGAGCAGCATGGCGACCATCAGACCAAGATCGAACACGCCGAGCCCAACTGCTTCAGCCGCGAGGTCTACAAGGGCGTACTGGACGGGCGTTCGCACGGCGTCTTCAACGGCAAGGTCTACGTCCAGCCCGTTGCCCAGAAAACAGACGGCAAGCAGACGAACAACACCCTGCTGCTCTCGAAGGAGGCGCAGGTGGACACCAAGCCCCAGCTCGAGATCTTCGCCGACGACGTCAAGTGTACGCACGGCGCGACGGTGGGGCGTCTCGATGAAGCGGCGTGGTTTTACATGAAAAGCCGGGGCATGGACGCCGAGACGGCGCGACGGCTGCTCATCTATGCCTTCGCGGCGGACGTGCTCGAGACCATCGAGCAGCCGGAAGTGCGAGAGGCGCTGGAGCGCGTGACGCTCGAGCGATTCGTGCAGAGGGACGAGTTGGTAGCGGTGTGAGCAATCTCGAAGCGCTGTATCAGGAAGTGATTCTCGATCACAACCGGAAGCCAAGAAACTTCCGGGAGATGGAGAACGCCGATCGGCGCGTCGAAGGCCGCAACCCCCTGTGCGGCGACGAGCTCACGCTCTGGCTCAGGCTCGACGGCAACCGCGTCAGTGACATCAGCTTCAAGGGGTCGGGGTGCGCGGTGTCCAAATCGTCCGCGTCACTCATGACGTCCACGGTCAAGGGGAAGACCGTTGACGAGACGATGACGCTCTTCGATCGCTTTCACGACATGATCACGGGCAAGCTCCCGGAGGCCGATCGGGCGAGCATGGGCTCGCTCGCGGCACTGGGCGGCGTGTCGAGGTTTCCGATTCGTGTGAAATGCGCGTCCCTCGCCTGGCACGCGCTCAAATCCGCCCTCGAGGGCGAAGGCAATAGCGTGAGTACCGAGCACGAAGGCCCTCCGCAAACGGAGGGCGCATGAAAGCCAAGCCACACGTCTCCACGGTGCGGGAGACGCTGCCACGCACCGCGCGGATCGAACCGAAGTCGCGGCGGTCGGATTTTCCGATCCTCGCCACGCGACTCGATCTGCATTACCTGGATTCCGCCGCCACGTCGCAGAAGCCGTCCGCCGTGCTGGACGCGATGCGGCAGTACTACGAAAACGACAACGCCAACCCGCACCGCGGCGCGTACGAGCTGTCGGCACGCGCCACCCAGCGGTACCAGGACGCGCGCGAGCGTGTCGCGGATTTCCTCGGTGTCATCGACGCGCCGACGCTCATCTTCACGCGCGGCACCACCGAGGCCATCAACCTCGTCGCCACGGCGTGGGGACGGTCGACGCTTCGAAAGGGCGACGAGATCCTCATCACGGGGATGGAGCATCACGCGAATTTCGTCCCGTGGCAGCAGCTGGCGCTGGTCACCGGCGCGAAGCTTCGCATCTGCGAGCTCACGTCCGACGGCCGCATCGATCTCGAGCAGTACCGCAAGTTGCTGCGGTCGAAGACGAAAGTCGCGGCGTTCAGCCACGTCTCCAATGCCCTCGGAACCATCAATCCCGTCCGGGAGCTGGTTGCGCTGGTGCAGGAGCATTCGCCGCATGCCATCACGGTGTGCGACGGCGCCCAGAGCGCTCCCCACATGCGCGTACAGTTCGGGGAGCTCGGCGTCGACTTCTTCGCCTTCAGCGGCCACAAGATGCTCGGCCCCATGGGCATTGGCGGGTTGGTCGGCAAACGCGAGCTGCTCGAGCAGATGGCGCCATACCAGATGGGTGGCGACATGATCGACTTCGTCGGCGATGACCGCACGACGTGGAACGTGCTGCCGCACAAGTTCGAGGCCGGCACGCCCAATGTCGCCGACGCCGTGGGGCTCGCGGCCGCGTGCGACTACCTCGACGGAATCGGGATGGACGCCATCCGGAGCCACGAGCTCGTGCTGCTCGAGATGATCATCAACCGGCTGTCCGCCGTCGAGGGTGTGCGCATTTACGGCCCGATGGACCTGGCCCAGCGCAGCGGCGTCGTGAGCTTCACCGTCGAGGGCATTCACCCGCACGACCTGTCCACCGTGCTGGACCAGGATGGCGTGTGCATCCGCGCGGGCCATCATTGCGCCCAACCGTTGATGCGGCGCCTGGACGTTCCCGCCACCGCGCGCGCCTCAGTGTACCTCTACAACGAGCCGGCCGACGTGGACGCTCTGGTGCGCGGTGTGGAACGCGCGAAAGTGATGTTCCGGTAATTGCCGCCGGCCAAGCCGGGTGTTACGCTCTCCCACCTGGCCCTAAACATCGAGACGCATATGTCCAGCTTTCGGCGTGCTGCCGCGGCCGCGCTCTTCGTCGCGCAGCCGCTCCTCGCGCAGTCCACCGCGACTGTCGCCCAGTTCCTGAGCCCCGCCTCTCCCCTGAGCCTCGAGACGGCGAAGAAGGCGGACCGCATCGCCTGGATGGCATATGAGCGCGGGATGCGCAACGTGTATACGGCGGCGGCGCCCGCATTCACGCCGGTGCGTCTCACGAACTGGATGGCGGACGACGGCACCGATATCTCCGATGTGACGCTGTCCGACGACGGCTCCGTGATCGTGTTCGTCCGCGGCTCGGCACCGAATCGTGCCGGATGGGTCGCGAATCCCAATCACGATGCGGACGGCGCCGAGCGCGCGATCTGGGCTGTGCGGGCGACGGGCGGCGCGGCGTGGCGTGTCGCGGAGGGCAGCGCACCGCAGCTGTCGCCCGACGGACGACGCGTTCTGTACGTCAAGGACGGACAGATCTATGCCGCCCGCGTGGCGCAAAACACGTCACCGGACTCGATGCAGCGGGGCGCCAAACCGCTCATCAAGGCATGGGGACGCCAATCGGCCCCGCGCTGGTCACCGGACGGATCGCGCGTCGCGTTCGTGACCGACCGTGAGAATCATTCCTTCGTCGCGGTCTACGACGTTCGCTCGCGCGCGGTGACGTACGTGTCGCCGAGCGTGGACTGCGACGGCGCGCCGGCATGGTCCCCCGACAGCAGGAAGATCGCGTTCCTGCGCAAGCCCGGAATCCCGTTCGGCTTCCAGGCGCAGCAGGGCAACGGTGGAATCGGCACCCCACCCGGGCCGGCAGTGGGACGTGGCGGCGGGCAAGTGCGCGGCTGCGGTTTCGGATTCGGGGGCGGCGGCGGTGGCGGAGGATTCGGACAGCAGGACACCGTGCGACGCATGGGTTCTCCCGGGTTCTTCGATGCCGCGTTCCCAGATGGACACACCCTGTCCATCATGATCGCCGACGTCAGCAAGTGCACACACCTCTCGGACGGCTGCCAGGCCCGCGAGCTGTGGCACTCCGCGAAGGGCGATCGCGTGTTCTCGAGCATCGGCGTACTGATCTGGGCTGCGGACAACATCATCTTCCCGCTGTCGCCCGCGAACGACGAGTGGGATCGCTACTACTCGATCAGCGTGGCGAACCCGCAGTCGCAGCCGGTGATGTTGACGACGACCAACGGACTGATCGAGGGCGCCGTCTCGGCCACGCTGTCGCCGGATCGCAAGACGCTCTACTACTGCACGAACGCGAACGACATCGAGCATCGGCATATCTGGGCCGTTCCGGTCGCGGGTGGAACACCCGTCCAGGTGTCGAGCGGCGCGATCGAGACGAACCCCGTTGCGCTCGCGTCGGGGAAACAGGTTGCCGTGCTGCATTTCGACGTCGCGCGTCCCGCGTCCGTCGGCCTCGTCCCGACGAGTGGCGGGACGACGAAAGTCATCTTCCCCATACTCGGGAAGGACTTTCCGGTCGCGGCGCACGTGACACCCGAGATCGTCATCACCAAGGCGGCCGACTCGGTCGAAAGTCACAACCAGCTTTTCCTGCCGAAGGATCTCAAGCCGGGCGAGAAACGTCCGGCGATGATCTTCGTGCACGGCGGCCCGGTGCGGCAGATGCTCCCCGGCTACCACTACATGCAGTTCTACCACTGGGCGTATGCGTACAACCAGTGGCTCGCGAGCCAGGGCTACATCGTCCTGTCGGTGAACTATCGCAGCGGTGTGGGTTACGGCAGGTCGTTCCGGTTTGCCGCCAACACGATGGCGCGCGGGAATTCCGAATACCAGGATGTGCTCGCGGCCGGCAAGTATCTGCAGACGCGACCGGACGTCGATCCGAATCGGATCGGAATCTGGGGACTGTCGTACGGCGGACTGCTCACTGCCCAGGCGCTCGCACGCAACTCCGACCTCTTCATCGCCGGCGCCGACCTCGCGGGCGTGCACCTCTACGGCAATTCACTCGACACGGCGGCTGTGTCGTTCAAGTCATCGGCCGTCGGCGCGATCGACGGATGGAAGTCACCGGTGTTCCTGGTGCACGGCGACGACGATCGCAACGTGGACTTCGCGCAGACCGTCGGTCTCGTGCAGCTGCTGCGCGCACGCAACGTGTACTACGAGCTCATGGTGGTGCCGGACGACCTCCACGAGTCGATGATCCACGAGAACTGGGTGATCACCTTCAATCGGATGGGCGACTTCTTCAAGCGGTTCGTGTGGAATCGCGAGAGTCCGATCGCCTCACAGGCGGGAAAGGTCTCGTCGCCATAAACATTGCACAGCGCGGATGACGTGGATTAGGCGGAAAGGCGCGGATACGGTTTCCGCCAGATCCGCGTCATCCGCGCTATGCAGTGTTGTTACTGGATGCCCGCGAGGCGCGCGACCGTAAGCGCCACCCACTGAACGCCCAGCCAGCCGTTCGGGCCATCCTCATACCACTCGCTCAGGGAGTGGGCGCCATCGCCGCGGCCGCCGCCGTCCATTGAAACGCCGGGGATGCCCAGTGAGATCGGCACGTTGGCGTCCGTGCTCGACGCGGTGGACGCCGGGGTGAAGCCGAGCGTGCGCGCCGCCTGCAGCACGGCCTGCACGATCCTCGCGGTGTCGCTTTGCGAGCCGGTAGGCCGGATGCCGATCGTGTCGATCACCAGTGTCAGGCGGGACCGGGCCGCGCGATCGCCGGGCCAGCGCGCGTTCTCGGCGTCGAGCGCCTCCTGCAACGCGCGTCGCACCGCCACGTCGACCGAGCGCAACGACTCGGCGCTTTCGGAGCGCATGTCGATTTCCATCGACGCCTCGAATGGAATCGAGTTGACCGATGTGCCGCCGCTCACCACGCCGACGTTGAACGTCGTCTTGGGCGACGCCGGCACCTGGATGTCCGAGATCTTCGCGATGGCGCGTCCGAGCGCGTGAATCGGATTGGGAATGCCGAACGCGCCGTAGCTGTGTCCACCCGGACCCTTGTACGTGACCTTGTATCGATTGCTCCCCACCGCGCGCGACACGAAGTTGTAGCCCGCTCCGTCCACCGCGATGAGATAGTCGATCTTCCCTTTCAGCTCCTTGTCGAACAGGTGACGCATGCCACGAAGATTGCCCGGCCCCTCTTCGCCGACATTGCCGATGAACACGATGCGCGCGTCGTGTCGCGGGTCGACGCGCTGAAAGGCGCGCGCCACCGCGAGCACCACGGCCAGGCCGCGGCAGTTGTCGCTGATGCCGGGTGCGCTCAGGCGACCATTAGTCTCGCGCACCCTCACGTCGGTGCCATCGGGGAAAACAGTGTCCAGGTGGCCAGAGAGCACGATGGTCGGCGCGCCGGCGCGGCCGCTGCCGCGGCGCTCGGCGATCACGTTGCCGACGGCGTCCACGCGCGCTTCGAGCCCGAGCGCCCCGAGCCGGCGCTTGAATTCAGCGCCGCGTGCTTCCTCCTTGAACGGCGGGGCGGGAATCTCGCAAATCGTCTTCTGCTGCGTGAGCGTCCAGGCGTTGTCGGCCTTGAGCATCCCGAGCATCGGGTCGACGGATTGAGCGCGCAGATTCGATCCGGCGCCGAGGGCGAGCACGAGCACGACTGCGACGCGACGTATCACGGTTGGGAATCCCGGTGCCTGAGTTGAGGGGTAAGCGACCAAAGCTAGACAGTCGCACATCAAAGGTGATCGACGGGTCAGCACAAATGGACGGCGGTTGCCTTGAAGGCGGCGAACACCTCCACCCCGGGCGCGAGCTGGAGCTCCTGCACCGAGCGCGTCGTCACGGCCGCGACGAGCGACGTGCCACCGATGTCCACCGTCACGCGCGTGATCGCGCCCGCGGGCGACATCTCGACGACGGTGCCGCGGAACTGATTGCGCACCGACGACGCGCCCGCGCCGCGCGCGAGCAGGATGTCGTCGGCACGAATGACAGCATGCGCCGGGCCGGGAATCACATGACCGAGCGCATAGAGCGTGATGCGACCGGTGGTGAACGCCACCGCGTGCTCGACGTCTTCCGGGTCGATGCTGGGGGCCCAGTCAGGGGCGGCATCGCGAATCGGCTGCGCGTCACCACTGAACACGTTCTCGGCGCCGAGGAAGTCCGCGACGACGGGTGATGCCGGGCGTCGGAAGAGATCCTCGGGCTTCGCGACCTGCAGGATGCGGCCACGATCGAGCACGATGCCCACGTCGCCGAGCAGGCCGGCCTCGTGGAAGTCGTGGGTGACCTGGAGAACGGTGAATCGCCGTTCGTAATAGATGGTGCGCACTTCACGACGCACGACGACACGGCGACGCGGATCCAGCGCGGCGAACGGCTCGTCGAGGAGGAGCACGTCCGGGCGCCGCGCCAGCGCGCGCGCGAGCGCAACGAGCTGGCGTTCGCCTCCGCTGAGCACACGCACATTGCGCCCGCCGACCTCGGCGAGCCCGAAGCGCTCGAGCATTTCCGTCGTGACGCGATTGCTCACGCTCCCGTAAGCGACGTTCTCGCGTACGGTGAGGTGCGGAAAGAGGTAGGCATGCTGGTACACGATCGACAACCCGCGCTTCTCCGGCGCAGCGCGTGTCACGTCGGCTCCGCCCAGCGTCAGCCTGCCACGCGAGATGGGAACGAGGCCGGCGATGGCTTCCACGAGCGTCGTCTTTCCTGCCCCGGTGGGTCCGATGACGACCCCGTACGCGCCGCGCCCCAGCTCGAAGCTGACGTCCTCGAGGTGGAAGTCGCCGACGCTGGCGTGAACGCCGTCGAGCGCAATCATCGGCGTCGCGTGGGCAGCAGGTCGTCGCCGCGCAACGCACGGAGCGCGGCCAGCGGAATCAGCGCCAGCAGCACGAGCACCGCAGCGACGGGCAGCGCTTCGCGCAGGCCGAATCCCGTGAAGCGCTCGTAGCTCAGGACGCTGGCGACGCGAGGATGGTAGACGAGGATCACGATGGCGCCGAACTCACTCACGGCCCGCGCCCACATCACGATCGCCGCGGCCAACAACCCGCGCCAGGACAGTGGCAGCGTGACACGGCGCAACGCGCGCCAGCGCGAGTCGCCCAGCGTGCGTGCCACGCCCTCGAAGCGTGGATCCACGCGATCGAAAGCCTCGCGTGCGGCGCTGACGTAGAGGGGCGCGGACACGAACAACATGGCGCACACGATTCCCGTGACGGATCCGACGACCTTGAGACCCAGAGCGGAGAGCGCAGTCCCAAGCGCGGTGCGCTGTCCCAGCACAAGTAGCAGCGCGATTCCGGCAACCGGATGAGGGATCAACAACGGCAGGTCGATCATCGCGGAGACGACCGCGCGGCCGCGGAATCGGCCGCGGGCGAGCGCGTACGCCACTGGCGTCGCGCCAACCAGGCCCAGGACAGTCGCAAGCGTCGCCGTGGTCGCGGTCAGCCAGAGCGACGAGCGCAGCTCCGCGTCCGACGCGAGGGCCTTCAGGCCACGTGCACCGCCGCTGCCGACCAGGCCAACGAGTGGTGCGGCCAGGAACAGCAGGAACAGCGACGCCGCCAGTGCGGCGACGACGCTCGCGATACCCTCGGCGGGTCGCGACGGGGACTTCATCCTGCCCTCAGTGTCCGGACGTCGCGGCGACGGTGCGGACACGTTGTGAGATATCGGGTGGCACCGCGGTCCCTATCGCGACAGGAGTAGCCAGCACGTTGACGTTCGCGTCGCGGAGAATGCGCTTTCCTTCGTCCGACAGCACGAATGCGGTGAACGCGACGCCCTCCGCCCGGTGCGCCGCACCGCGAGGAACCGCGATTCCGTAAGTCACGGCGAGCGCGAGATCCTCGGGCAGCGCCACGAACTGGAAGCCGTACTGCCGCGCGAGCGACTCGTAGTCGAGCACGTAGTCGACGTTGCCGGTCTCGAGCAGCGCGGCGAGCTCCGTCGCGTTTGGACGCACGTGCTCGATCGATGCGCGGGCCAGGAGCCGGTCGCCAAGACCTCGCTGTCCGTAGTACGAGTCCGCGCGTCTGATCACCGAGAGCGCCTGCCTCCCGGCCGGAGCGAGGGCGGAATCGGCGCGTCCAACCGTGACGTCCCGATTGGACAGTACCCGCCACCAGTTCTCGCTCGTGATCGAGTCCGCGTAGCGCGACTTCGGCGTATAGGCAACCACGATTCGGTTCGTGGCGAAGCGCACGTACCAGTCGATGTACGATGGCAGCAGGCCCGCGATGACTTCGTCATCCACGAGCATCAGCGCGTCGGGAATGCGGCCGAGCTCCGTGAGTTTTCGGGCGTGCTCGAGCGAGCCGCCAAGTTCCGCGCGCGCCACTACGCCGGATCGCACACGAAACGAATCCGACAGGGTGGCGAAGGGTCGCGCCAACGAGGCGGCAGCAAAAACTGTTATCGGCGGTTTAGGTGGCTCGGGTTGCGGCGCACATGCGGTGAAACACAACGCGAGCGCAAGCGTAAGTCGCATACGGCACTTATAATACGCCCCCATGTCCGACCCCGCTGTTCGCATCTCCAACGTCACCAAGCGCTTCGCCGAGACCGTCGCGGTGAACGACCTGTCGCTCGTCATCCCTCGCGGTTCGGTTTACGGGCTGTTGGGACCCAACGGCGCCGGCAAGACGACGACGATCCGGATGATGCTCGACATCATCGTGCCCGACACGGGCAGCATTTCGATCCTCGGACGTCCACACCTCGAAGCCGGGGTTTCGTCGCGTGTCGGCTATCTCCCCGAGGAACGCGGCCTCTACAAGAAGATGCAGGTGCGTCGCGTGCTGCGGTTTCTCGCGGAGCTGAAGGGCGTCACGGCCAAGGACGCGGACCGGCGCATCAACAGCTGGCTCGAGCGGCTGGGCCTCGTCACATCCGAAAAGGACTGGGGCAACGCCAAGGTCGACGAGCTGTCGCGAGGCATGCAGCAGAAGGTGCAGTTCATCGGCACTCTGCTGCACGAGCCCGAGCTGGTCATTCTCGACGAACCGTTCTCGGGACTCGACCCGATCAACGCGCAAGCGCTCAAGGACACCGTCGTCGAGCTCAAGAACGAAGGCAAGACGGTGATCTTCAGCACCCACCTGATGGACAACGCCGAGCGGCTGTGCGACTCGGTGTGCATCATCGCGCACGGCAGGAAGGTGCTGGACGGCGAGGTGACCGCCGTGAAGGAGCAGCGGGGCTCACGCAACATTGCACTCGCGGTGGACGGGCCCGCGCGCGACGGGCTGCTCACCGTGCTCCAGGATCGTCGTCTCGTCGCGCGCGCGGACGATCAGAATCGCTTCTTCGAGATCGAGCTCGCCAACGGCGCCGATCCGCAGGAACTGCTCAAACAGGTCGTCGCCACCGGCGCGCGTGTGCGGCGATTCGAGCTGATCTCGCCGTCACTGCACCAGATCTTCCTGGACCGCGTTGGCGCAACCGGCGTCGAAGAAGGGATGTCTGGCCATGGGTAAGGTCTTTGTGGTCTTCAAGCGCGAGTTCCTCGAACGCGTGCGATCCAGGTGGTTTCTGTTCACGACCATCCTGGGCCCGGTGTTCATGGGCCTGGTGACCGTGCTGCCCATCGCGATCGCGGCGAAGACGAAGTCGTCACAGCAGCTCTCCAACGTCGTGATCATCGACGCCACGTCAACGGATTTGGGCTCGCGCGTTTCCAGGGCGCTGACGTCGACGACGCCGAATGCACCGGTTCCGAGGGTGCGGGTCGTGAAGGCGGAGGAGGTGCCCGCGGAGGAGCAGCGAGCGACCCAGGAAGTGGTCGCCAATCAGGCGCTGGGGTACCTCGTGCTGGACGCCAACACTACGGCGGGAAAGGATCTCCGCTACGCCGGACGGAACGCCACGGCATTGATCGATGTCGAGAGCATCGAGCGCATGGTGCGGCAGTCGCTGCTGAGCCAGCGGCTTGAACACGAGGGAATCGACCCGGGCCGTGTGGCCTCACTCACCAACGTCAGACTCGACACCAAGACCGAGAAGATCACCGACCGCGGCAGGGAAGGCACCGGCGGACTGGCAAGCTTCTTCTTCGGCTACGGCATCGCGTTCGTGCTGTACATCATGATCGCGATCTACGGCCAGAGCATCCTCCGCGGTGTGCTCGAGGAGAAGACCAGCCGTGTGGCCGAGGTGGTGATCTCGAGCGTCAAGCCCGATGCGCTGCTCGCGGGCAAGATCCTCGGCGCGGGGACCGTCGCGCTGACGCAGGTGACCGCGTGGCTGGGAATGAGCTTCTTGATGTACCAGGCGCGGGGACCGCTTTTTCAATTGTTCGGCGCCGCGCCGACTGCGGCGGCCGCGTTGAAGATCCCGACCGTAGCGCCGCTCGTGGGACTCGCGCTGTTCCTGTTTTTCGTTCTGGGATTCCTGCTCTACGCGGCCCTGTTTGGCGCCGTCGGTTCCATGGTCAGCAATCAGGAGGACGTGCAGCAGGCGGCGACGCCCGTGATGCTCCTGCTCGTCGCGTCCTTCATCTTCATGCAGCCGATCCTGCTGAATCCGTCGGGCACGTTGGCGAAGACGATGTCGTGGCTGCCGTTCTCGGCGCCCCTGATGATGCCGCTGCGGATGGCGATAATCGCCATCAAGTGGTACGAGATCGTCGGGGCGCTGTTGAGTGTGGCGATCGGCTGTTGGCTCGCCATCTGGGTCTCAGCGCGGATTTACCGCGTCGGTCTCCTCATGTACGGCAAGCGCCCGAGCTTCCGGGAGCTGGCCCGCTGGATTCGCATGGCCTGAGGATCAACCGCGCGTCAGTCTGCGCGGTTGATGTCCTCGAGGCCGAAGGGAGCCCGCCGGGCTTCCACGTCGGCCGGCCCCACGCCGTAGCTTCGTGCGCCCTCCGGGCGACCGCCCAGCATGCTCGTGACCTCGCCGACCAATCGGTCGACATGGCTGTGCAGCGCGCCGGTGGCCGCGGTCACCAGACCAGCGACCACACCATCCAGGGCGGACCCGAGCTTCGCGCCCGTTCCCTTGGTCGCCGACGACGTCGCGGCCGCGGCTTTGACGTCGGCGCGCGAGCCGGACAGCAGTATCCCAGCGCCCAATGCGAGGCCGATGGCCGACCAGGGATGATCGCGCACCAGCTGCTTGACGTTCAGCTTGTGCTCCAGCTCCTCGATGGTGCTCGACATCCGCTCGCGCGTGAGCTCTATGTCGCGCCGGACGTCCGCTGTCGTTTCAGCCATTCCTTGTCCTCCTCGAGTGTCTCGAGCGTCTGACGGGGCGTCAGCATGGCGGCCGAGAATCGGGCTCGACCACGGCGCGCCATCCCGTAGGCCAGCGCGGCGGACACGAGCATCGTGATCAAGGCCGCCACCCAATAGCGATCACCCGGCAGCCACTGATCGCCGACGAGCAGAATCACTCCGGCCGCGAGCGAAAGCCCTCCCAACAGCACGAGCACACCGCCAAACGCGATTTGCGCGGTGCCGCTCACCATTCGCGCGGCGAGTCCGGAAAGCTCCAGCCGGGCCAGCGTAACTTCGCCGCGGACCAGCTCCGCGCCGCTTTGCGCCAGCTCGCGGAGCAGCTCTCCAAAGCCGCGCGAGCGGTAGAACGTTGATCCCACGGACTACTGACGGTTGCGAAAGGCGCGGCCGACGAGATAACCGAGACCGACTGCAATCAACAGCGTACGCCCGGGGTGCTCCTTGACCTGACTCTCGATGCCCATCTTGAGAGTCTCCAGGTCGTTTTGACGCAGCCAGTTCGCCGACTTCTCCATGCTGCTCGCCACTCGATCGGAAGCCTGAGCGAGTTTCCGCTCGCTCTGAACAGCAGTGCTGCCTTGGGTTGTGGCGCCGGCCAGACCGCCGCCACCCTGCGTCCGTTCCCGCAACCGGTTGGCACCGGATTCCAGCACGTCGGCGAGCTTCTCCCTCGCGTTGCCGGCACGGTCGCGCACGCTGGAGCCGACGTCGGCCAGCTTTTCACCGGCCGCACCGATCGCGTTCCGCGCGCGATCTCTCAAGTTCGCCTCATCTCCGGAGGCCGTTCCGCTGAAATCGAACGCTCTCTCACGTTCCCCGTTCGCGCTGCCTTGTTGTGGCGCGCTGTCGCCCTCTTTGCGCTCCATCGTCCCTCCGTGGGTAGGTAACGGAGGGTTTCTGCACGGCGTGTGCCCTTTGGTCTAACGGCGAATGGGCGGCGTAGACTCCGCCAATCGTGCGAGCGTTCTGCGATACGCGGGCATGCCAAGCACGAAAAACGAGATCGCGCCGACCATTCCGACGACGTTGACCAGGGCGAGCGAGTACGGAAGCATCGTCGCACTACCGAGGACCTTTTCGGCGATCGCCGGGACGGCCCAGGGCCCCAGCGCAAACGAAATCAGGTTCAGAAAGAAGATGAACATCGCGGCCCCCTGAGCCCGTATGGCGGGCGGCATGATCTCGGCTGTGCCCGCCGTGGCGGCCCCCCACGGGAACGCCGCGAAGAAGTTCACCAGCACGAGCCAGAGCACCGCAATCGTCGCCGTGGGCGCGAATGGGTACGCCGTGGCGGACACGAGCATCCCGAGCGCTCCGATGACACCGACGCGCAAGACACCGTCGGTCTTGCCGCGGCGGACGTAATTGTCCGCCAGACGGCCACCGAGGAGGACGCCGACGGTGCCGATCGTCATCGTCAGGATCCCCTGCACCATTCCCGCGCGGGACGCCGGCCAGCCGTACTGCTGCGAGAGAAACTTTGCCAGCCACAGCGCGAGACCGTAGTTCACCGTCGCCGACAGTGTGAAGCCGAACGTCAGGCTCGCGAATGTCCGGAAGTTCGCCCGGATGTACTGGAACACCGCGGAGAGCGGCTGGGCGCCCACATGGCCACGTCGCTCGGGTTCGCGGACGGTGAACCTCGTGAGCAGCGCGATCAGGAGTCCCGGCAGACCCACGACGAAGAACACGCTCTGCCATGGGCGCACCTGGCCTACCAGCGGAACCGTCCAGGCGCTTTGCGTGGACATGAGGCCGACGATCCAGCCGCCAATGAAATAGGCCAGGCCGGAGCCAATGAAGGTTCCGGTACCGTACACGCTCATCGCCAAACCCAGCCGTTCGCGTGGAAAGAGATCTGGGATCAGGGACGTCGCCGGCGCTTGCAGGGTGGCTTCACCGACACCGACCCCGATGCGCGCCAGAAACAATCGCCAGAAGCTTCCCGCCAAGCCGCAAACGGCCGTCATGATGCTCCACAGGGCGATACCGGCCGAGATGATGTTGCGTCGATTCGATCGATCCGCGAGACGCGCGATCGGCAACCCCACGATCGAGTAGAACACCGCGAACGGAAGTCCGATGAGGATTCCCGTTTGGGTCAGCGACAGATGCAGATCGCGCTGCAGGGGTTCGACCAGCAAAGCCAGAATCAGCCGGTCGATGAAACCGGACAGATTCGCGAGCATGAGAAGCCCGACGACGTACCAGCTGCGCGCTGGGCTGCTCACCGCGATCGGCGTCGCGCAGTGATCAGGACAGCGATCTCGTCGGGTCGCGGATTGATGAAGTCCAGCCGGATGCGCCCGTCGGGCAGCTCCGTCACCGTCGCGGGAATCGAGCTGTTGCTCAGCGCCCAGCCGGCGGGCAGCACCACGGCGTTCGCAGGTCGCCCGAACGAGCGGTCCCACACCAGCTCGTCGCCGACGAGCTTGTAGCGCGCCGTGTCGGTGTACGTCTCGAACATGCGCAGCCGCAGACTCTCGCCCGGCTTCACAGCGGGGAAATGAAACACCACCACCTCGGAGTCGCCGCGTTGAATGTCGAATCGCAGCTCCTCGCCCGTGTCCAGCAGTACCGCTCGCGGACTCGACACCGTGCTTCCCGCGCGCACCACGTTCAGATAGCGGTCGATGCCGGTTCGCGTTTCCGTGTAGTCGTGGTAGAGATCGAACGCGTGGGTTTCCGGTTGCTGGAGGAAGTAGACGATCTCACGCGTCTGGTGCGAACGTTCGTCCAACCGTCGCCGCAGCTCGGCGGCCAGACCCGACTGAACGACGCCGGCTGGGACGGATGGCCGAGCACGCAGCTGCACCGGCGCCTCCGATGGCGTGTTGTTCCAGAAGGACACCTTCAGCCGGCCGTCGGCCTCGCGCAGGATCTGTGAGGGAAAGTTGCTCGACACCAGCTCGTACCCTGCCGGTAGCACGATGGCGTTGCGCTTGATGCCGAGCGGCCGATCGAACAGCAGCGTATCGCCGCGCATGCGATAGCTGGACGTGTCGTAGTAGGTCTTGTCGATCAGGATGCGCGCTTCACCGCCTTGCGGTACGCGCCGCGCGAGCGTGACGCGGATGTACTGGCCGGTGGAGTCCGCGTTGCGAACGCCGCCCCCGCGCGCCACGGTGCCACCCACCACATCGAACGCGAGCGGCTTGCCCGTCATCACGTCCACGACGCGCTCGTCGCTGGCCACGCTGCCGCGACGAATGGCATTGAAGAATTCGGTCGCGCCCGGCGTCGTCGCGGTCACCTCGTAGAGAATGCGAAACTTTCCCGACCCCGGTGCGAGCAGCTCGTAGCGCGTGTAGTCGTCAGCCTGCGTCTGCCGTGGCGGCTGCGCGAACGCGGACCACGCGATGAGCATCGCGAACACGGCGCCGACTCTCGTCGCTGTCATCATTGTTTGGCCCTCACTGTCCTCGCGTCGCCGCGCGCGGTGCCTCGCGAAGCGATGCCAGCACCCGCTGCATCAGCCCGTCGAGCGCGTTGCCGTCGATCCACCTGGCGACGACCACGAGATCGTTCTCGGGATCGCAGATGATCGCGTTGGTCCCGTTGCCCAGGTGGAAGAACACCGACTCGGCGGCGCTTGGCAGACGCTTCTTTCCCGTGTTGAGGAAGTAATTCATGAACCCGTAGTCCGGCTGCACCGGCGTCGGCGTCCGCGAGAGACGGATCCACGACTCGGAAATCAGCTGCTTGTTGCCCCAGCGGCCGTTCCGCAGTGTGAGCAGCCCGAAACGCGCCTGGTCGTAGGCGCTGATGAACATCCCGCCGCCCCAGTGACCGCCTCCAGACACGGATTGGATCATCTGGCCGTCGAGCACGATCCACGAATTGTCGTAGCCGTACCAGCGCCACGTCGGCGACGCACCGATGGGATCCATCACGAGCTCGCGAAGCACCTGCGGCAGCGGCCGACGCCACACGTTGAGCGATGCGAGAGCAAGCGCATTGACGCGCGTGTCGTTGTACTCGTACGTGGCACCCGGCTCCGCCCGCGCGCGCGTCAACCACGTGTCCGGCTGACCAGTCGGGCGGTCCGCCCAGTCGGGTTTACCCCAGAGCGTTCCTTCCCAGTCGCTCGTCTGCTGGAGCAGGTGGCGCCACGTGATCTTGCGATTGTGCGGCGTCTCGAATGGTGCCATCGGCGTGCGCGCATCGAACTGGCCCACACCGCCCTCCGTGCGCAACGCCGGCGTGACGGCATGGAGAACGGGCGCCATGTACTGATAGACGGAGTCGTCGATGCTCCGGATCATGCCGCGGTCCACGGCGAGCCCGACGCTCGTGGACACGAAGCTCTTGGTCACGCTGTGCGTCATGTCGACGCGCGCTGGCTCGCCCCACTCCGCCACGATGTACCCGCGTCGCACGATGATGCCGGTCGGCTCACCGCGCGACTTCATCGGGCCTACCGCATTGCCGAATGGCTCGCGGCCGAAGGTCTGGTAGTGCGCCGCTTCGAGGTCGCGCGGCACTTTCACTTCGCGCTCCTTTGCGAAGGCAATGGCTTCCTGCAGTTTCGCGCCGTCCATCCCCATTTGTTCGGGGGTGCGCCGCTCCCACGAGCCAGGAGGCGGTACGTACGGTGTCGCGGCCTGCGCGCCCGCGTGGGCCAAAGCGACGCAACCCAGTGCTGCTGCCAAATAGAAGCGAATCATGTGTGCTCCGTCGTTTTCAGCGCCGCGATCTGCCGATCGTGCACGCGGCCCAGCGTGAGCTGGGCCGTGATCGCGCCGAGGAATGCCAAAAACATGTCCCACTGCGTGTCCCACACGTCACCCTGCGTCCCGAGGAAATCCGCGGCAGCGCTGCCGCCGATCACCGCCGACCACCATTCGATGAACTCGTAGAATGCGCTGATGGCAAGGCAGATGCACGTAGTGATGAAGAACAGCCACCGTCCACGCCGCAACGGCGTCTGCCGGATGAGGATCTCCCGCGCGATGATGGCCGGGATGAAGCCCTGCGCGAAGTGCCCCAGCCGATCGTAGTGATTCCGCGCGAAGCCGAAAAGATCCTGCATCCAAAAGCCTAGCGGCACTCGCGCGTACGTGTAGTGGCCGCCCACCATGAGAATGAGGGCGTGGAGAAAGATCAGCCGGTACGCGAGTGGCGTGAGCGGAAAGCGCTTGTGGGTGGCGATCATGACCGGCACCGCGACGAGGATCGGGAACACCTCCAACACCCACGTCGTGACGTCGTATGGGTGAATTCCCGACCACACGAAAACTGCCGCGCCGAACAGCAGCAGGACCTTTCGCTCGCTCACGTCGCTCCTACTTCTTTTCGACGTCGGCCAGCCGGGCCATGCGACGGCGAACCTCGGCAACCCTCGGTTGCAGGTCGGGATCGGCGGTTTTCCAGAGCTCGACGACCGTCACGCGCGCTCCAGTCGTTAGGGGGGACGAGGCGCTCCAAAGCTAGGCTTGGTTTGTGCATCGAGCCAGACCGCTTGCCGGCTCGCGCCGGCGTCGCCATGCTAGCGGCACGGAGCAAACTCCGAGGAAATGCACATGACGGTCGCTCCCATGAGTTCCGCGGTCGGCACCGTGGACGGTGTTGCGCCGCGTCCCCGCGACGACGAGCTCGACATGTTCGGCATCACGCATCCAGGGAAGGTGCGGCCGGACAATCAGGACCACTTCATGTTGTGCACTGTGCACCCGCAGGTCGTCGTGTGGAACACCAGCCTGCCGGACCCGGATCAGCTGCCGCTCCGAGGAACGCGTTTGGCGACGCTGCTGCTCGTGGCCGACGGCGTCGGCGGCGCAAGCGGGGGCAGCGAGGCAGCGCGCCTCGCCACGGAGGCGGTGACCCGCTACGTGTCGTCCACGCTGCGATGCTACCACGCCGCGGGGAAGTCGAACGACGAGGAGTTCCTGGCGGCGCTGCGCGAAGCCGCCATGCAGGCGCATGATTGTGTGCGCGCCGAGGCGGCCGTGAGCCCGAAAGCGCAACACATGGCCACGACGCTGACGCTCGCGCTCGTGGTCTGGCCGTTCGTCTATGTCGTGCAGGTCGGGGACAGCCGCTGCTATCACTATGCCAGTGGCAAGGTCCGCCAGATAACGCGCGATCAGACCATCGCCCAGCAGCTCGTCGACCAGGGCGCGATGGCGCCGAAGGATCTCAAACGCTCGCCTCTCAGCCACGTCCTCGCCAGCGCGATCGGCGCCGACGAAGCACTGCCTGACGTCTCGCGAATCACGACCGTGGGAGACCGCAGCGGCGTCCTGCTGTTGTGCACGGACGGGCTCACGAAGCACGTGAATGACGACGAGATCCGACAGCACATCGAGGCGATGACGTCCTCGGAGCAGCTCTGTCGCGGCCTACTCGACCTGACACTCGAGCGCGGGGGCAGCGACAACGTCACGATCGTGGCCGCGCGGGCGCCAGTGAAGCGGACTCAATGAGCGGAGTCGGCGCGCCCGCGTCGCGCGCCGACCGATCCTATTTGCGGCCCTCCGCGTCGGCCAGTCGCGCCAGCCGCCGCCGCGCGTCCGCGACCCTGGGCTGTAGCGACGCGTCGGCTCGCTCCCACAGCGCGATGAACTCTCGGTAGCGCTTCGCCGCGTCGGTGGTGTCGCCCTTCGCCTCGTACAGCTCGGCAAGCTGCTTCAGCATCAGCGGTCGCTGGGCCCCTTCGAAGCCCTGACGTCCGAGGTACGGAGTGTTCAGGTATTTCTCGAAATAGTAGATCGCCGAGTCGGCGACTCCGGCCTGTACCCACGTCCAGCCGATGTCGTCGAGAATGCAGATAGCGCAGTTGCCATTGGGTCCGTCATACGTCGAGTCTGCGAGCCAGAGCTCTCGAATCGCCTCGGGATAGTTCCTCTCGCTGCGGGCGATGATGCCCTGCACTGCGTGCCAGCCTGGCTCGCGAAGTCGGCGTTCGACACTGTCTTTGTATTCCGCGCGGTCTTGCGCCAGGAATGCGTGTGCCCGCTGCACGTTGCCCGCAACCGCGAAGAACATCGCCAGCCCATTGTAGGGCCGCTGCGTCAATGGAAGTGCGCCAATGTCCGTCCGCCTGAGCTCCGCCTCCAGTCGCCGCACGGCTCGTGCGGTATCGGCGAACAGGATGAGATCGCGCCACGACGCGTCCAGGGAGTCCGACAGAGCGTTCCCGGGCGGCGCGCCAATAGTCTGAGCGAGACGCTGGGCCTCCCTCCCATAGCGCACGCCGTCGTCGATTCGGCCACGGAGCACCCTGTAGCCGCTCAGACCCGACAGGCCCTGCATTCGAACGACGTCGGTATTGCTCTTGGCCATCGTCTGCAGGACCGCTTCCATCGAATCGAACTGGCTGCGCTGGTAGAAAAAGTTGAGCGGCAGCGTCGTGGCAGCGAGGGCCGTGGGGAACCGCTGCCGGTACTCATCAACGTACTTGGCGGCTTCGTCCAGCTTGCCGCCGTTGTACAGGACGCCGATGAAGTTCGTGTACTGCTGCGACGTGGCGCGGCCAGTCGCGATCCCCGCGCGATACAGCGACTCTGCCCGCGCGAAGTCGCGTCGCCCCATGTAGATGCTGCCAAGATTGTTGGTGGCGCCGCCGTCCGTGGGATCGATGGCAAGCAGAGCCTGGTACGCAGTGATTGCTCGCCGGCGGTCTCGGCCCGGGCCCATCTGGAAATAGCTGCCTTCGGTGAGCAGCCGCTCTCGCTCCGTCAGGCGATTGCGAAACTGATATGCCTTCTCGAATGCCGTGTCGCTGCGCGCGCGCGGCATCCCGGCATTGTTGTACGCGACCCCCAGCTTGCGCCACGCCATGGCGAACGTCGTGTCGAGACGCACGGCCTCGCGCAGACGATCTGCGCCGGCAATCGGGTTGCCGCCACGATCGATCGAGCGCGCTGCCTCGGCGTAGATGCGCAGCGCCTCGAGTGACGGCGTCGTCACCTGCTCCAGCGCAGGGCTGCCGCGGACGTCCTTCAATGATTCGCCGATGCGTCCGCGGAGCTTGCGCGTGAGCTGGTCAATTGCCTTGAGCAGCTCCGCGGTGTTGTTCGCCGTTTCCTGAAAGGTCGCGAGCTCGTTCGCCGAGTCGACTGAAACCAGCCTGAGCGACACGACGTAGCCATCGCCGATCTTGCGGATGGCGCCGTCGACGACTGCCTTCACTCCCTCGCGTTGCGCGATGTCGCGCGCGAGCTGCAGATCCAGGCGACTGCCGGCCGGTCGCTGCATGCGCTGTAGCGCGCCGACGATGGCGGTCGGCGGCATGATGGAAACCACGCGCGATTGTCCCAGGTTCGTTCGTACGGCCTCCGCCACCAGCGTGCTGAGCGACGTGTCCGGCGCCTGAAATTCGGTGACGATGAGCCGTTCCTTGTCGCCGAGTTTTCCAGCTGCCCTGAGTGAGCCCTCGGGACCGATGCCCATCGCGCGCAGCGTCACGACAGAGGCCACAACGAGCGCGAACGCGCCGAGCGCCACTGCCCCGCCCATCCATGCGCGGCGCCAGGTGACATGGGGACTCGCTTTCACGGCGAGCGTCGCCATCGTTCCGGGCGGCGCTGCGGATCCGCCGGGCGTCAGAGCGGGCGTCGCAACGGCGACACGCCGTGCCGTCTTGCCCACAAACCACGTGAACAAGACGACGGGCAGGCCAAGCAGCATGAGGGCGATCGCTCCGGGGAACACCCAGTCCGGCACCGACAGGGCGATCACCGACGCACGCGCAACCAGCGCGACTCCCACGAAGGCCGCAGCGTAGGTACCGAGGCTGCGCATCAGCGTCGGCGCACCGCCGATCAGCGCACCCGGCATCGACGCGAGACTGCCGCTCGTGATCGATTCCAGCGCCTGGACGATGTCGCGGCCCGACTGCGGGCGCGCCGCCGGATCCTTTTCGAGGCACCGCAGGACCAGCTGATCCAGCAGCGGCGGCGTGTCGGGCCGCAACTCTGAGATCGGCGCCGGCGTTTCCGTCATGTGCGCCGCGAGCATCCGCGCTGGCGTCCGCCCGTGAAACGGCGTTTGCCCCGTCAGCAGCTCGTACGCCATACATCCCAGCGAGTAGATGTCGGCGCGATGATCGACGTTTGGATCTCCCGCGGCCTGCTCGGGAGCCATGTAGGCCGGTGTGCCGATCGACGTTCCCAGCTGCGTGAGGGTTGCGCCATCCTGCTGCTTGCGGGCGTTGGTGATGGCCTTGGCGATACCAAAGTCCGTGACGACAGCGGTGCCGCCCGACAGCAGAACGTTGTCCGGCTTGATGTCGCGGTGCACCACGCCACGGTCGTGCGCATAGGCGAGCGCCTTCGCGACGTCGCGTAACACGCTCACGATCATGGAAACCGGCAGCGCGCCACTGGCAAGCCGTGCGCGCAGCGACTCGCCTTCCACGAACGGCATCGTGTAGAACGGCAGCCCGTTTGTCTCACCCGCCGCCAGAATCGGCACGATGTTCGCTTGCTGCAGCGAGGCCGCCAGCTGGATTTCGCGCTCGAATCGTTCGCCGCTCAAGCCCTGCGACAGCTCTGGCGACACGACCTTGATGACCACCTTGCGGTTCAGCCTGCGCTCGTCAGCGACAAACACCCGCGACATTCCGCCGCCACCGAGCTCGCGCTCCAGGGCGTACATCGCTCCAAGCGTCTGTTGAAGTTGCTGACGGAGGTCCATCGAAGATCGTCCTGAGGACGAGGTGGAGGTACACGCAAACCGCTGTATCCAAACTAGAATTCTGGTGTAGGCGCAGCCAGAGCACGCTTGCCAGGTGGCCTGTTTCGGGGGCTGGCATGCGGGCTGCCCCTGACAAGCTTTGTATCGGCCGATCCCGGCTCTAACCCTGTTGAACCCAATCGAGTGCTGCAGTTTCTGATTCTTGCTTTTGGTTTCGCTTCGCTGATCGGATGTGGGCGAGAACCCCAGGCACGTGCCGACACCCCGACGTCCGAGAGCGTGAACGGTGACGTGGGTCAGTCGGTGGATTCCGCCGCCAAGCGTCGAAAGGCGGAAGCGGATCTGACCATCCGCGACACCAGCGGAGTCATTACGGTCAAGGTGCCGCCTGGCCGTCCCAAAAAAGACTCACTTGCCCTCGTTTCGGCCGTGCGCGTTGGCCTTCGCACGCCAGGCTGGCCGGTGAAGGGGCCGGCGCCCGAAGAAGGCGCCATCATTCCGAACAAGCGCATCGTCGCATTCTACGGAAACCCGCTTTCGAAGCGCATGGGCATACTCGGCGCGCTCCCACCGGGGCAGATGCTGACCAAGCTGGATGCGGTCGTAACGGAGTGGGAACGCGCGGATCCCGATACACCCGTGCAGCCCGCGCTTCACTATATCGCGGTCGTAGCACAGGCCGGCGCCGGCAGGGACGGCAAGTACAGGCTGCGGATGGATTCGTCGGCGATAGAGCAAGTGTACGAGTGGGCGCAGCAGAGGAACGCCATCCTCTTTCTCGACATTCAGACGGGACTGAGCACCGTCAAGGAGGAGCTGCCGCACCTCATGAAATTTCT
>DASTVV010000094.1:0-75098 GCA_035758925.1 Gemmatimonadaceae bacterium | reverse complement strand
GTCGTGAAACTGGATGTCCACGACGAACACGCGCTGGTAGTACGACATGGCATCGTCACCCTTGCCGAGCGCCTCGTTGGCTCGGCCGAGGAGGTATAGCACGCCCACGAGCTGATCGTCGCTGTGGCCCTTCTCGCTGAGCGCGCGGCCCAGGACCGTCGCTGCCA
Organism: Gemmatimonadaceae bacterium; assembly: GCA_035758925.1. GTDB lineage: Bacteria > Gemmatimonadota > Gemmatimonadetes > Gemmatimonadales > Gemmatimonadaceae > DASPMP01. Next base: position 74,931 of record DASTVV010000094.1, on the reverse strand, counting down.
TCTGATTCTGGCCCTTCTCGATGAAGCACTGGCCGATCGCTTCGTAAGTGCGCACACGTTTCTCCGGTCCGCGCAACGCCTTCTGAAACTCCGCGATGGCCTCGTCGACGAGACCCATCTCCTTGTATGCCACACCCAGGTCGTAGTGGCTCTGGTAGTCCTCGTCCTCGACATTCTCGGCGATGCCCTGCTTGAATTTCCTGAGCATGTCGGCGAAGTCGGCCTCTTCGTTGCCCGTGGGCTCCTCTTCGGCAACGACCATGCGCGTGTCCTTCGGCCCGTTGTCCTCGCGCAGCCAGTCGCCGAGGTTGACGAACGCTTCCTCGCTCCTCGGCGTGAGCTTGGGTGACGGCTTGGCCTTGGGCGCGGGCGCAGCGACGGACGCGCGCTTCGTGGCGCCCACGGATCTGAGATCGGTGGGCGGGGGCTCCGGTGGAGTTTCCGGAATGGTGCTCAGTGCAGCCTGCGCTCGCGCGTCATCCGGCGACAGCTCCAGCACACGTTGATAGATCGTGCGCGACTTGTCGACGTGGCCTCCACGGAACAGCGCATCCGCCAGCGCGAGGTAGGCCTCGACGAGCTGGGGCCGGTCATTCGACCGGTAGGCGTATTCGACGCGCTTCTGGTGGTGCTTCACCGAGCCAGGCTCGAGCCGGACGATTTCATCGGCGACGGACATCGCAGTCGCGAGATCGCCGCTGCGCTCATAGCCGGCCATTGCCAATTCCAGCTCGCGAACTCCGCGCTCGCGCTCACCAGCCTCGAGCATCGCTTCGGCGAGCTCCCGGTGTGACGCCCAGTCTTCCGGGTCGCCCTCGACGACCGCCTGGAGCATCTCCACCGATCTCGCCGCCATCAGCGTCGAGGGCCGTGCTTCCACCGGCAGCGGTTCGACACTGACCGCGGCGACTTCCGCCGTGCTCACCGGGCCCGGTGGCAGGTCTGAGACGGCCGCATTCTCCGGCGACAACGTGTCAGCCGCATCCGGCATGATGAGCGTGTCGTCCAGATCCGGCATCTGGACCTTCTCTCCCGTGTGCGCCTCGCCGGGCATCACGAAGTCGAAGTCGGCTATCGAGGCGTTTGCGGCTTCTGGCTCGCCGCGTGATGCGCTCGACTCCTCCGATGTCGTTTCCGTCTGCTCCTCGTAGAGCGACGTGGGCTGGATATCGAGTCCGCCGATGCCACCACTCAAGTCGGAGTTCACATCGGCCGACGTCAGAGAAGTGGTCTGGAAGCCCATGAGAATCGGGCTGTCCGGTGTTTGCCTGGCCTCGATGACTGGCTGCGGCTCGACGAATTCCAGCGGAGGAGGTGGCGGGGGAGCCGGAGGCTCCGGCGTCGGTTCAGGAACCGCTGGCGCCACGGGTGGCGGCGCGGCTTTGGACATGCGTGCCGGTGCCGACGGTCGCGCGGGCTCCCGCTTGGGCGGCTCAGGCGGCTCCTCCTTCGGCGAGATGGCCTTGAACCCCGCCGTCTGTCGTTTCGCCATCGACCGGCGCGCGTGCTGCGCCGCCGGCGAGTCGCCTAGATCGATGAAAACGAGATCGCTGGACTTGCCGGAGGATTTTGCTGTTGGCGCAGCGTTGTCTGACGTGCGCGGCTCGATGTTCGGATCGAGCGCCCTCAGCCGCTCGGCTGCCGCGGCCGCCTCTCCGGACTCGCCCTCTGCGTCAAGCTGCTCGTGGAGGATCTGAAGCTGCTCGATCGCCTCGTCCTTCTTGCCGGCCTTTGCAAGCTGATCCGCCAGCATGAGGCGAATGTCGGTCTGATCCGGACAGAGGTCGGCGAACTCCGCCAGGGCACGGAAGGCCTCGTCGAGCCGTCCCGCCTTCTGCATGCGGTCAGCGTACTCGAGAAAGTTCTGCTTCGCGTCGGACTTGAAGCCCTTCTGTGCGCTGATGCGCCCGAGCTTGTAATAGACCGTGGACCGACCGGGCGACACCCGGAGGATCTTGTTGCACAGGGCGATTGCGTTGTTGACGAACCCGCCATCGGTGTAGAAGTCGACGGCCTTTTCGTAGTAGTTGGCCGCCTCGGCAACGTTGTGCTGCTTGACCAGCAGGTCCCCCAAGCGGTTGAAGAGAGCGACATCCATGTCCTCCGGATGCTTCTCCATCTCTGCAACCAGCTCGATATAGACCGCAACCGCCTTATCGGGCGACTTTTTCTCGAGGTCGGCGGCCTTCTTTTTCAGGGAGGCGATTTTGGACATCAGCGTCCGAATCGGCGTCGAGGGTGGCGCGGAATGGGCCGCGACCTAGCGGAAAAACGGAGCCTCAACTTACGTCTAAGTCGTGGACGTCACAAGCTTTGCCTCGTGTCCACAAGCGTTTGCACACGCGTGCGCCCAGCCAATACGGCAGCTCGCGATAATCCTTGATGTCGAATAGCGCCAGGTCGGCCGAGTAGTTCGGTGCGATGACGCCAGTGCGATCGGCCAAGCCCAGCGCCCCTGCTCCGTTAACCGTCGCAGCCGTAACCGCTTCGGCAGCGGAAAGCCGGAGCTGGCTGACACCAAGAGTCATGACGAGCGGCAGGCTCACCGTTGGAGACGTCCCGGGATTGAAGTCCGTCGCGAGGGCAACCGGGACACCACCGTCTATGATCCGTCGCGCCGGAGCCTGGGACGGCTTCCCCAGAAAGAGCATCGTGGAAGGCAGCAGGGTGGCGACGGTTCCCGCACCGCTCAGCGCCCGAATGCCGGCGTCCGAGATCGCAGCCAGATGGTCCGCTGACGTCGCGGCCAGCTCGGCCGCCAGCTCGGCGCCCCCGCAGGAGGTGAGCTCGTCGGCGTGCAGCTTGAGATCGAACCCCAGGCCCTTCGCGGCGCTCAGAATCTCACGACTCTCGCTCACCGTGTACACGCCCGTCTCACAGAACACGTCGACGAACCGAGCAAGCTTGTCCCGGGCAACCACCGGGAGCATCTCATGGATGACGAGATCCACGTACTCCCTGCGACGCGCGGCATTCTCGCGATACTCGCGAGGAATCTCGTGCGCGCCGAGGAACGTCGGAACGATGCGTACGGGAACGTCGTCGGCAACATCACGAATGACGTGCAGCAGCTTGAGCTCATCGTCCAGGGAAAGGCCGTACCCCGATTTCACCTCGATGGTCCCGACGCCAAACGATGCCAGACGGCGCACGCGCGTGCGCGCGAGTGCGCGCAGCTCCGCGCGGCTCCGTTCGCGAACGTCCCGCACGGACGCGTGGATCCCTCCGCCACGCCGCGCGATTTCCATGTAATCGGCTCCGGCCGCGCGCAGCTCGTGCTCCGCGGCGCGTGGCGCACCGAATACGGCGTGGGTGTGGGAGTCCACCAGCGCGGGCATCAGAACTCCACCGCCGCAGTCAATCCGTTTCGCCGTGCGGAAGCGACGCACGAGCTCACGTCGTGGACCAACCGCGAGGATGACGTCGCCGCGAATGGCCACAGCCGCGTCCTGCAACACGCGAAGCACGTTCATCTCGGCGCCGCGGCGCGCGCGCCCCGACTCCGGGGGTGGACTCGTAACGATCTGCGCCGCGTTGACGAACAGCTGCTCGCGGGCCGTCAGGCGACGGGCCCCGACAGCCCGCTTACGCGAAGACATCGGCGATTCGCGAGAGGCGGAATGGCGCCTGGGCCTCGCCGCGGCACGCGTAGTAACACGCGTTGCAGGCGATGGGCTGGTACCGTCGAAAGTCGCGCCAGTGAAAATCCGACGGGAAGTCGGGACAACGCCGCACGTGTCCCCCAGGATTCACGTGCACCGTGCGAATGCCGGAGCGACATGGCTCTCGCATCTCGCCACGAACGTACCTTGGGATCTGCTCCAGGTAGTAGTCCGAATTGGTGATGACGCCGCGGCGGCGGCGCTTGAACGCCAGCAGTTCGGCCACCAACGCGTTCACCCGCTCGTGCGTGTCTGCTCCGAGCAGAAATTCGCGGTTGCCGTTCTTGGCATCGGTGTACACGCTCAGGTTCACGCCGCACCCCAGCTCGACGGCGCGTCGAACGATCGGCATGATCTGGTCGAGGTTGTCATTCTTGACGACGGTGTTGAAGCGGATGGCGTCGATGCCATCCGCGCGCATGGCCTGGACGCCCGTCATGATGCGCTGGGTCAGGCCGGGAATCCCGCGCGCAGCGTCATGCCTGCCGTCGAGGTAGTCGAGCGAAATGTTGAACTGGTCGATCCCGGCGGTCCACAGCGACCGCGCGCGTTCGCGCGTGAGCATGCCGCCATGGGTCAACAGGATGAGGTAGTTGAGTCGAACAGCCCGCGCGACGGCGGCAACCAGCGATTCGAGGTCACGCCGCAGCAGCGGCTCGCCCCCGGTGAATGTCACCAACATCGGGTTGAAGAAGCGCGCCGCGTCGGCGTAGGTGTCCAGCTCCTGTGCGCGTGCCGATGGATCGGTCTTCCAATAATCGCAGAACGCACAGCGTGCATTGCACCGGTGCGTCACTTCGAAGTTTACGAGCACCGGCTTGCGCCGCGCGGTCAGCCACGCGTACTTCGCCAGAAAGAGCCCAATGTGATAGGGCTTGTAGCGGGAGGACAGCATCGTGAGTCACACGCCGGTCACGGCTGCATCGGCAGGTTGATCCCCTCGCGTCGCGCCGTCTCGCGCGCTGCCTCGTAGCCGGCGTCCGCGTGTCGCGCGACGCCGATTCCCGGATCGTTCGTCAGTACGCGCTCGAGCCGCACACGCATTTCCGGGGTGCCATCCGCGACGATCACCTGCCCCGCATGCAGCGAGTTCCCGATGCCGACACCGCCGCCATGATGGAACGAGACCCACGACGCCCCGCTGGCGACGTTCAGCATCGCGTTCAGGATTGGCCAGTCGGCCACCGCGTCGCTGCCGTCGCGCATGTTCTCCGTCTCGCGAAACGGAGACGCGACGCTCCCGGTGTCGAGATGATCACGTCCGATGACGATCGGCGCCGACAGCTCACCTGTCGCGACGAGATCGTTGAGCGCGACACCAAAGCGCGCGCGCTCCCCCTGGCCAAGCCAGCAGATCCGCGCGGGCAGGCCCTGAAAGTGAACCCGCTCGCGCGCCAGCTCGATCCACCGGCGCAACTGCTGGTCATCGGGGAACAACTCGAGCACCAGATCGTCCGTCCGGGCGAGATCGCGGGGGTCACCGGAAAGCGCCACCCATCGGAACGGGCCCTTCCCCTCGCAGAAAAGCGGGCGAATGTACTCCGGGATGAACCCGGGAATGCGGAACGCGTTGCTGACACCGGCGTCCAGCGCGACCGTCCGGATGTTGTTGCCGTAGTCGAACGTCACGGCACCACCGCGCTGCATGTCGAGCATCGCGCGTACGTGCTCGGCGATGGACGCCGTGCTGCGCTCCACATAGGCGCGCGGATCACGGCGCCGCAGCTCCGCTGCCTGCGCCAGCGAAAGGCCGGCAGGGACGTAGCCATTGAGCGTGTCGTGCGCGCTCGTCTGGTCCGTGAGCACGTCCGGGACAAAACCGCGCCGGACCATCTCCGGAAGCACCTCAGCCGCGTTTCCGACGAGACCGATCGAGCGCCCTCGCTTGTCACGCTGCGCTTCGCGCAGCCAGGCGAGTGCCTGATCCAGGTCCATGGTCTTTCGGTCGCAGTAGCCGGTCTCGACGCGCTTGTCGATCCGTGACTCGTCGACCTCGATGCCGAGGAACGCCGCGTCGTTCATGGTGGCGGCCAGGGGCTGTGCTCCGCCCATGCCGCCCAGACCCGCCGTGAGAACGGTGCGACCGGCGAGCGTTCCGTCGAAATGCTGCCGAGCCACGGCGCCGAACGTCTCGAAGGTGCCTTGAAGGATTCCCTGCGTGCCGATGTAGATCCAGGAACCGGCGGTCATCTGGCCGTACATGATCAGGCCCGCGCGTTCCAGCTCGCGGAAGTGCTCCCACGTCGCCCAGCGACCCACCAGATTCGCGTTCGCGATCAGGACGCGCGGTGCGGACGTGTGCGTGCGGAATACCCCGACCGGCTTGCCACTCTGCACGAGAAGCGTTTCGTCGTTCTCGAGCGCACGAAGACTCGCGACGATCGCGTCGAACGCCTGCCAGTTGCGCGCGGCCTTGCCTGTGCCGCCATACACCACCAGATCCTGTGGGCGCTCGGCCACGTCCGGATCGAGATTGTTCATGAGCATCCGCAGCGCCGCTTCCTGCTGCCAGCCTTTGCACGAGAGTTCGGATCCGCGCGGGGCCCGCACGACGTGGGCGCCACGCTCGGCCGAATCGCCGGCATCGCCCGCGGCCGCGCCTGGCTTGATGGTCGCCGTCATTCGAACCGTCCTTCCGCGATCGCGTTTGAGAGGAGCGCGATGTCTCCCGCCAGCACACGGTCGCGCTCCAGCGGACGCACGAGCTCCCGCACGACCGCGTGAGCCCTGGCGACGCCACGGCCCGGCTTCAACGGAGCCCGATAATCCACGCCCTGCGCCGCGCACATCAGCTCGATCGCCAGCACGTTCCGCACGTTGTCGATGACGCGACGCAGCTTCCACGCCGCGCCCATGGCCATCGGGACGACGTCTTCCTTGTTGCCGTCCGTGGGAATCGTGTCGACGCTGGCGGGATGTGACAGCACCTTGCACTCGCTCGCGAGCGCGGCCGCCGTCACCTGGGCCATCATGAAGCCGGAGTTGACACCGGCATCCGTGGTGAGGAACGGCGGCAGCCCCTGATTGAAGTCGGGGTGCACGAGTCGGTCGATCCGCCGCTCGGAGATCGTCGCGAGATTCGTGAGCGCGATGGCGAGCACGTCGAGGGCCAGCGCCACGGCCTGTCCGTGGAAGTTGCCGCCGCTGATCAGCTCCCCGTTCTCGAATACCAACGGGTTGTCGGTGGCTGCGTTCAGCTCGCGCGACACGATCCCGGACGCGAAATCGATCGCGTCCAGCACCGGACCGTGCACCTGCGGCATGCAGCGCAGCGAGTACGGATCCTGGACGCGAGGGTCACCGTGTCGATGCGACTCGCGAATCTCACTGTCGGCCAGCAGGTCTCGAAGGACGGCCGCCGACGCAGCCTGTCCGAGCTGGCCACGCGCCGTCTGGATGCGTTCGTCGAACGCCACGGGCGTGCCGAGCAGCGCCTCGAGGGACATTGCACCTGCGACGTGCGCGGATTTCCAGAGGCGATGGATGTCCACGATCGCGAGCGTCGCGGTCGCGGTGTGCGCCTGGGTACCGTTGATGAGGACGATGCCTTCCTTCGGTCCGAGCTGCACAGGACGGAGACCATGCGCCCGAAGCAACTCGTCGGCCGGGCCGCATCGGTCTCCCTCCCGCAATTCCCCCTCGCCGATCAACGCGAGCGCGAGGTGTGCCAGGGGCGCGAGGTCGCCGCTGGCGCCGACGCTTCCCTGCTCCGGAATTGGCGGATGCAGACCCTCATTCAGCATCGAGATGAGTAACTCGGCGAGCGCCGGTCGCGCTCCCGTCAGACCCTTCGCGATGACGTTGGCGCGAAGCAGCATCATCGCGCGGACGTCGCGCTCCGGAAGCAGCGGGCCCACGCCGGACGCATGGCTCCGGATGAGGTTCACCTGCAGTTCCGCGATGCGATCGGGCGGGATCACCACCTCGCTGAGCTTGCCGAAGCCGGTGGTCACGCCGTAGGCGACGGCCTGACGCTCCACGAGCGCCTCAACATGCCGGCGGCTCCTGTTCGCGCGCTCACGCGCGTCGGGCGCCAGCGAGACGGTCGCCGACCGCACCGCGACCGAGAACACGTCGGGGATGGTCAGCGCGTTCCCGTCGAGCACAACCTGCGTCGTCATGGGCCGGAATGTCTCCGGCCCATGACGACAATTCAAGACCGACTACGGTGTCGCGCGGATCAGCTCCGTGCTGCCGATCTGGGTCTGGTACGCGTAGTCGAACAGCACGAAATCGGCAGCAACGTGGATGACGCGGATGGCCGCATAGTGCACACCGTCGGCGTACTGCACGCGGATCGCGTAGCCAAAGCCCGCCATCACGCGAACGGCGTCGCCGTAAACGGCGCTGGAGGCCGGCGCGCGGTCGATGGAGGTGAGCTCCGACACCGGCACGAGTCCATACTGCGCGATCCGAACGTCGCTGCGAGCTGCGCGCAACCAGAGGGCACCGTCCGAGCGGTGTTCGAGGATGACGTCCACGGCTGGCGCTGTATTCGCCACGACCACGCCGTACGAGCCAGTGCCCGGCTCCGCCAGAATGAATCCGGATGAGCTGCTCCGCACGTCCGACGCATCGACGACGATACTGCGGGCATCGAACCGTGGCGTATCGGACCGCGCGTTGCTCCACGTGCTCTCATGCCCATCGAGGCTCACCGCGCTCACCGCGAAACAGCGGGTTACGCCGTTGGGCAGATTGCGCGCGACGAATTCCTCGGAGACCGTGGTGCCCTCGAGCGCCCATTGCCTGTCGTCGCACGCGCCCTGGCTGGTCGACTCGGTGGAATACACGCGATAAACCGAGAACAGGTCCGGTGCCGCGTCATAGGCATTCGCGTCCCACGACAACTGCACGCCGTGATTCAGCGTCACGGATACGAGATCGAGTGGCGCCGGCAGGCGATTCCGCTCGTCCACCGTGATGATGTCCGTGCGGCCAAGCTCCCGGCCTTCCTCGTCCAGCGCGGACACGAAGTAGTCGAGCTGTGGAACGCCCGCATCATGGAAGCTCGGCGACGACGTCGTCGCACGCAGCAGGAACTCGTCTCGAGACGACGAACGCGCGTACACGTCGTAGGCGCTCGCGCGGCCGCTTCGGGGCGCCGTCCATTGCAGGACAATGCCCAGAGGCACGTCCGGATCGCCGCTGGGGATCAGTTCGTAAACCAGATCCGTGGGAGCATCCGGGTCGACGTCGCCCGGACCAAGGATGGACGTGTCGCATCCCGCCGTCGCTGCCAGTGCCAGCAAGAGGATTCCAGGCCGCCGCATATGTCGTCTCCGGATAAACCGTGACTAGGCACAAATGCAGGCGTCGGACCTCGAGGCCGCCATCCTTATACTATTGCCCTACAACGAGTTACGGACGATGTGCGGTGTGTTGCTGTCCGGGCGGGAGGACGACTGACTGACCTCTACCGGTTCCGGACAGACGCGCGGTTGTAGTCGAATTTGAGGTCTGGCTGCGGCTTCAGCGCTATGAAAAACGAGAACGCGAAGTTCCCGTTCGGCGAGTGCGTGAAATTGAAATTCGCGCGCCAGTCATGCAGGTCCCGCTGGAGCGACACGATCTGCGCGGCGAACTGGTGCTGCTCGAAGTCGTAGCTCGTCTGCCAGGCCGCAGACCACTTCTGGGTGAGCTCGAAATTGAGCGAGGACCCGAGCGACGTCTGCGGCGGCATCAGAATGTACGGCGAGCCCGCGGTCGTGGACGGAATCGGCTCGACGTTGACCGGCGCTTCACGGAGGCACTGGTCGAACACGAACGGCAGATCCCGAAATGGCTCGCACCGGACTCTCGGATCGTACTGAATCACCGTACCACCCTTCGGTGGTCTCGTGCGCGTGGTGCTGAAGGTGAAGCTGGCCTGCCAGCCTCTCGATGGTGGAACGATGAACTGCGAGGTGCGAGCACCCTGGCCGGCAACCGGCTGCACCGCGAGACGCCGCGCTGCCTCGGCCTCCTGAGGATTCGTGGCGTTGACCGCCGCTTCCGGTGCGGGGCTGCGTTCCGCGACCGCCTTGCCGAACAGTCGATTCAGCATTGCGAACGGGTTCTCCGCCTTGCTGATACCGAAATTCGCGGCAATTCGCGTGAGGAACGGCTTGAACTCCGCCGTGTCACTCTGCGTGCTGCCGCGAAAGAGTGAGTAGTCCATGCTGAAGCTGGCGCCTGGGAAGAGATCCGACGTCATCGTCGTGCCGAAATTCTCGTTCGTCAGTCCCGCCAGCCGACGCCCGGTCGCCCGCGCGCGTTCGAAGTCGTACGACAGGGGCGTGAACTGCATGCTCAGCAGCTTGATCTTCTGTCCCGCGCCCTCGACGCCGAGCGTGGTGTCGCTCAGCGAGCGAACCTTGGCCTCGATGTTCTGAGAAAGGCCCAGGGATACGGCATTCTGGGCGAGCGATCGGCCCGCCAGTGATTGCTGCTTGTTCTCGCCTATCGCTTCGAGATATTCCGGACTGACCTTCGCCGGCGGCGCAAAGCTGTAGCTGATGGTCGGCGTGATGGCGTGGCGGAATCGCTGGAACGGTCCGAACCCCGGCCACAAACCGAAAATCGCCGGCGCCGCCGACAGGCCGTACGAGAGCCGCTTGTTCTGATGCACCCAGCGGCCGCCGCTGAGATCCGAGCGAACCCAGAAGGGCCGCGAATCGACGTTTCCCAGCGTGATGCTCGGCGTGATCTTGAACCGGTTGGGCAGCAGTGGCGGCAGCACGAACGACGGGTTCCAGTCGATGTCCGTCTTGAACGTCCTGGCGAAAACCCGCGTCTGTTTCTGTGCGGAATCGGCGTTCGGGTAGACGACCTTCTGATCGGGATAGTCCTGGAGCTGGTCCGTGATGACGATGTTGTTGGGCAGCTCGAACCCGAAGATCTTGATCGGCGTCCCGAGGGAGATCTGGCGATAGTATCGATTGCGCTTGATCGAGACGGTGTCGAACAACCGCCCATTCGTGCCCGGCACCACGCGCGACGTCAGGGTCGGGAGACCCGTCTGGTCGATGCGCAGGTTGTCGGTCTCGCGAAAGTTGAAGTTCGGCGTCCACACCAGCCACGACGCGAGCTGCAGAGGTGCCGTGGTCACCGCGATGCTCGGCAGGTCCTGATCGACCTGTTCGCGTCCCGGAAATTGTGTCCGTGTGCCGCCCAGTTGCAGCGAGGCGGGCCCGATCTTGTCCGAGTAATTGAGCGACGAGCGTATCGTGGCCATCGCCTGGTACGGATTGAACGTGTTCTGGCGCTGGAGCCGGGTGCTCGTCACGTAGTTGGCGTCCATCCGCAGACGGCGATCACGGGTGAAGCTTTGCTCGTGCCCCCAGGAGATCGCCGTGTTGGTCGTGCCGTCCCGCTGGTTCGTATACGCGGTCGCGAAGCGGCCGTGCACGAACCGCGAGAGCCAGTCGTACTTGAACTCCCCGTTCATCCTGACCCAGCCAGGATCGATCGAGTCGCCGCCAGCCGTACTGCGCCAATCCAGCCACGTCGTGAAGTCGGTGTAGTCGTTGATGGCCCAGTAGTAGCCGAGGTTCTCGATGTGACGGCGGTAGTTGGGGTTGTTGCGGACGATATCCGACGTTCCAAACCGTGGTGGGAGAATGCCGCTGTGCCGCCCCTGTCGGATGTCCTGGAAGAAGAACGGCAGCCACATCACCGGGATATCGCGGATGTACAGGACCGCTGGCCGAGCGACGAGCGTCTTCTCGGTCCGCTTCACCTCGTGCATCGAGAAGTGATAGTCGGGAATCGAGTCGTCGCAGCTGGTCAGCGTACCACCGAGGCCGTAGAACCGGCGCGGGATGTTCCGTGCGCTGTCGCCCGCGAAAGCCTTCCCGATTTCCGAGCGAATGAACCACGGCGTGCCGCTCTCCTCCACCGTGACAGTCGCGCTGGTGAGCCGGCCGGCCTTCTCCGACAGGTTGTACTCGGCGGTTCCGTGTCCCGCGATCGGAGACTGTCCTGAGCCAGGCGCTATCTCGAATCGCCCGGTGACGTGCACGTTGCGGGTCCTGTCCTGGTAGACGATGGTGGAATCGGTGACGACGTGCTGGCCTTCACGATCCACTTGTGCCTTGCGGGTCGCGGCTGCCGCGATGGCAAACGCCTTGGAGAGCGCGTCGAAGGTCACGACGTCGCCTTCGTACCGCGTGATGGTGTAGTCCGTCCGCCTGAGCAGCTGCGCCATCACCGAATCCGGCTCGGACCACTTGACCGTCGTGTCGCGACGGGTGGTGTCGCCGCCCGCACGATCGATCAAGCGGGCCCGTGCCGCCGCCGAGGTGTCACCAGGCGTCCGGGGTGCGATCGGGAGACCCTGGCGAGGCGGCTGTTGTGGTTGCACAGGCCGCGGCCTTCGCACTTGTCCAATTGCCGCCGCCGGCAGCACGAGCAGCAGGAATCCCGCTACACCGGCGGCGCGGAGGCTCATGCAAGCCCGCCAGCGGTGGACTGCTCCGACGAATACTCCGTTGCGGCACGCCGCTTTTTGCGGAAGACGACGTAAGCCAGGATCACGCTCAGCTCGTAGAGCAAGTACAGCGGGACCGTGAGCGCGACCGTCGTCACGAAGAGATCACCGGGCGTGATGAATGCCGCGACGACGTACGACAGCACGAGGGCGTACTTCCGGAATCGCGACAGGAACTGCGGAGTCACGAGACCCATTGCCGCGAGCCCCAGAATCAGAATGGGAAGCTCGAAGACGGCCCCCATCGTGAGCGACAGTATCGTGACGAGGCTGAAATACTCGGACGCCGTGATCATGGGCTCCAGCGACTCCACCTGGAAGTTCATCAGGAACTTCAGCGTCATCGGAAGCACGAAGTACCACGACAGCGCCACGCCCGCGATGAACAGCAGCACGGCACCGATAATCACCGGAATCACCACGCGTCGCTCGTGGCGATAGAGCGCCGGCGACAGGAACGCCCACAGCTGGTAGATGAGCACGGGCGACGCGATCACCGTCCCCACGATCAGCGACGTACTGAGCGAGATCGAAAAGGTGTCGCCGGGGTGGGTGTAGACGAGCTTGTGCCCGCCCATGTACGGCGCGATGGGCTGCTGCAGGATCGAGAGCAGCTTCAGCTTGATGACGATGAAAAAGCCCAGCACCAAGCCGACGGCGAGTGCGCCAAGCGACCAGATGATGCGCCAACGCAGCTCCTCGAGGTGATCGAGGAACGGCATCTCACCCGTTGGATTCTTCGCCATCGGAGCAGCCGGAGCTATTTGATTGTCTTGAGCCGATCCCCGGCCAGTTCTGCTTCGGTGCTCTGCGGGAATTCACGAACCACGCGCTGCAGCGCCGCGCGCGCGGCCGCCCTCTTTCCCTGCGCGAGCTGCGAGAGCCCGTACTTGTACAGTGCCGTCGGGGCGTCCTTGGACTTCGGATACCTGTTGACCACGAGCGAATACACCGAATCCGCTTCCGCGGTCCGTTTCTCGTCGGCGTAGGACTGCCCGATGTACAATTGCGCCGCGGACGCTTCCTCGAAATTGGGATAGCGCCGCAACAACTCCTCGAAGCCGGCTCGACCGGCCGAATAGCTGCCGCGCCGAAGCTGATCGAGGGAAATCTGGAAGAGTTGCGCTGGTCCGGGCCCTCCGCCCGCTCCTTGGGCACTTGCCGAGTCCGGAGTCTGGATGGCCTGGGCGCGCTCTTCCATGGTGGACCGCAGCTCCATGATGCGCTTGGAGCTCATTCCGGCCAGTTCCTGGATGGTGATGAGCTGCTTGCCCATTTCGAACAACTCGCCGCCCACGGTGGCCTGGAAGGTCCCGAATTTCTGCGTCAGCAGGCGAAGCGAGTCGTTCGTCCGCGTCATCAGCACGAGGGCCGAATCAACCTGTTTCCGGCGCGCGGTATCCGCGCGCGCCTGCATCGCGCGCATCGTGCGAAGCTCGTCCTGCAGCAGCACGATGTCAGCCTTACTCGCGAGACACCCGGTGGCGGCGAGCGCCGCCACCGGTGCCAGCAACAGCAACCGCTTCATCAGGACCGTGGACGTGTCAAGGTGGGCCCGCCTGCCGTCATCTCGAATTCATCGCGCCGGTTCTGTGCCCAGCACCCTTCATTGGATTCCGTGCACACCGGGCGCTCTTCGCCAAAGCTCGTCGTCTCGAGCCGGCCCTCGGCAACACCGCGCTCGACGAGATAGCGCTTCGCCGCCGCGGCGCGACGCTGGCCAAGCGCCAGGTTGTACTCGGACGATCCCCGTTCGTCCGCATGACCGGAGATTCGCATCGTGACCGAGCTGTTCGCCAGGAGGATCGGCAGCTTGGCGTCGAGGTTCGCGCGGGCATCGTCCCGCAGGTCGGACCGGTCGAAGTCGAACGTGATGGCCGCCACCAACGTGGCGCGCATACCTTCGGCGTCACGGCGCGACGCTTCTTCAGCCGCCCGGGCACGATCGATACTGTCCTGGACCGCGCGCCGACGCGCCTCTGCGGCGGCAGCTTCGCGAGCTGCTTCGGCCTGCCGGATTGAATCTTCCCGTGCCTGACGGATCGCGGCCGTGTCCTCTACTGGCGCCGGGGGCGGTGCCGGCGCCTTCCTGCACGCGTCCAGGGCGACAACGGAGAACAGCGCGAGAACCATCGGTAATGCTCGAGTCGTCACAGTCATCGGTCGAGGGGGTTGATGGGGGTTCGATGTACTGCTGTCAACTTCAAGACGTTGAGGTCCGCAGCGCCGTCACGGCTTCGTCGTCAGTCGTGGGGACCAGGCCGGTAGTCGCGACCCGCCAGCCTGCGTCAGCTGGCGCAGCCGACCCGACTCCGTGTCCAGAACCCAGAGTTGTCGTGTTCCACTGCGCGTCGATGCAAATACGAGGTGCCGACCGTCCGGCGCCCACGAAGGATCTTCGTTCTCACCCTCGCTCGTCAGCTGGCGCGGCTGCCGATCGCGAAGGGTCATCGTAAAGATCTGGAACCGCCCGTCGATGCGCGATTGAAACGTTACCTGCCTGCCGTCCGGCGACCAGTCGGGGCTGGCCCGATAGTTCTGATCGCCGAAATCGAACGCCGTGAAGATGTCGGGGTTCGTCCCGTCGGCGTCCATAATATACACCTCTGGATGGCCGGAACGGTCTGACATGAACGCGATGCGGTTGCCGTCAGGACTGTACGACGGCTGCACGTTCATCGAGCCGCGCCCCGCCGTGATGCGACGTGGGAAGGCGTCGCCATCCAGCGGCATGATGAAGAGGTCGGCCCCAGCGTCCGTGCTCAGCGAGTAGACGAGCGCCTTCCCGTCCGGCGTGAAGACCGGCGTCACATTCGTCGTGTTGCGCTGCGAACCCAGATCGCGGTTCCTGCCCGTGCGCAGATCGTAGATGACGATGCGCGAGCTCGGGCCGAATGTGTTGTACGCGATGAGGTTTCCATCGCGATGCCATGACGGCGACATCGCCTCTCCTACGACGGGCAGCGACTGCTCCTGCTCGCCGTCGCTGTCCACCATGCGTACCACGTTGCTGCGCACGAACGCGACCCGGGTTTGCGACATGCCGCGCTGGCCCGTGATCCACTCCTGCAGCAGGTCGCTGATGCCATGGACGGCCATGCGCCACTCGCGACCCAGGTCCGGCCGTGGGAGAAAGAACTCCTGGACATCGGCCACCTTGGCGCCCGCTACGTCGTGAAGCGCGACGTGCAAGCCTGGAAGGCCGCTGCGCATCACCGGCGTGACCTGCACCACCGCAGCGGCACCGAGCCGGGCCAGCAGCGGAAAATTCATGGCGGCTCCAGCGGAGCCCTGGCCGGAGAGTAGCTGGCCATCAGCGTTACTCAGCGTGATGACCGCAATCCGATCCGAGTAGTCGAAGTCGCGCTCGACAATCTTGCGAATTGAATCACCGGTTGGCCCCGCGATCGGCAAAACCACCACACCGGGCTTCGTCGCGGGGTCGTAGCGCAAACCGATGCGCACGCCCTTGGCCGTGTCCGCTCTCTGCGCTTGCGCAGAGCCGGCAACGGCTCCGATCAACACCACCATCACACCGAACACTCGAACAGATCGCCATGGGCGCTTCAGCAGCTTGTGCATCAATGGATCAGGCGAGGGTCAAAGCTGAAAATGACGGGCAGAACATCGTCACGAAAACCGGCCGGCAGGGGACCGAACGCTGTGGCCGCCGACTCGACCGCGCCCTGCGCTTCCAGGTCGAAGGTGAACGAACCAGAGCGCTGGAGAAACCGAATAGAGGTGATGGTGCCGTCGCGACGAATGAGAAACATGATCTCCGCTTTTAGGGGCGAGCCCCGTGGCGGACGGAACCGCAGCGCGATCTGTCGCACGATGTTTTCGAGGTACCCCGGGTACGGGAAGTCGATCCCCTCTGTCCGGATGTTGGCGACGTCGGTTCCCTTGCCTCCCTGCTCGCCGCCAGCGGCCGTCGGAGCCGGCGCATTCCGATCCACGCGCGTCTTCGACACGCTCGGCGTCGCGAGCTTGGGCACGCGCTTGGGAGGCGCCTTGCTCTTCACTGGCACGACCTCGTCGGTCTTCGGTCGCGGCGGCGCCGGCTTCTCGGCTTCCACGGGAGTGGGCGCTGGTGTCACGACCCCCGGCGCGGGAGCGCCCGGCGCCGCCGCGATGAGATTCACGCGATATACCGGCGGCATCGCGGTCGGCTCGGCGCGCAAGGCCAGGAATGCCGCGATGAGACCAGCGTGAAGCAGCACAGACATGACGAACGAGGCCGACACACGGCCTGCGCCGCCCTGCCCCGCATAGGACTCGGCGATGAAGCTCATCGCGGAATCTCTTCCGGCTCGGTCACGAGTCCCACGTCGCCGACACCGGCGCCGCGCATGATGGCCAGCACCTGTACGACGGTGCCGTACGGGACGTCCTTGTCCGCGCGAAGGTAGAGGCCCTGCCGGCCGCGCTGCGCAGCGAGCGCCTTGAACGCGCCGCGGAACTCACCGAACGACATCCGCGTTTCGTCTACCATGATTCCGCCATCGCGCGTGACGGTCACCGTCAGCCCGCTCTTGGATTCCAGCGGGCGCGCCTCGGCGCGCGGTAGCGAGATGTCGACGCCGCCCGTCATCATGGGGGCCGTGATCATGAAGACCACGAGCAGCAACAGCATCACGTCGATGAGATTGACGACGTTGATCTCGGCGTTGAGCTCGAGGCGGCCGCGACGTCGGCGAGCCACCTACAGCTGTCCCTCGCGCACGAACCGGGCGATCACCGCGGCGTTGAACCGTTCCATCGCGAGATCGAACCGATTCAGCTTGTTCGCGAGAATGTTGTAGCCGAACGTGGCGGGGATGGCGACGGCGAGCGATGCCGCCGTGGCCGTGAGCGCCTCCGCCACGCCTGGCGCGACGGCCGACAGGTTGCCCGAGCCCTTCGTGGCAATCCCGAGGAAGGCCGAAATGACGCCGATCACCGTGCCGAGGAGGCCGAGCAGCGGGCTCACGGACGCGATCGTCGCGAGCCACGGGATGGAGCGACCCAGGCGCTCGCGCTCTTCATCCGCTTCGGCGTCCAGCAACACGTGCAGCGCCTCGAGCTGCGACCCGGTCAGCGTCGCGCTGGGAACAGTCGCCGTGTCCGCGGCGGCCGATTCCCTTTCACGCAACGTTGCCCCGCGAGTCTCACCAACGAAGTGCGCTGCCTGCATGAACAGGACGGGGAGTGCGCTCCGCGATGTGCGTCGCGCCAGGTTGCTCGCCTCATCGAGCCGCCGCGTCCTGTCGAACTCCTGGGCAAAACGCCGCGCTCGACTCGCGGCCGTCGCAAGCTGAACCCACACCCCGAAGATCACGGCCCAGCTGATCAGCGAAAGCATTGCCAGCACGAGCAAAACCGCCTGCGTAACCGGCGTCGCCTGTCGAATCAGCTCGATCGGGGTCGATGGAATCGCGCCTCCGACCTGCAGCAGCACTCCCGCGGTGATCATCATCGATGCGCCGCACGCTGGCCCGCGCGCGCCGCGAACCAGTCGAAAGTCTCGGAGAGCCCGTGTTCGATGGTCATCGCGGGGCTCCACCCAAGCACTTCGGCGGCCCTGGTGACGTCAAGCACCGAGTGCATCATCTCGCCGGGCCGTGCGGGCGCGTGCTCGATCTCAACAGTCGTGCCGGAGGCACGGAGCAGCACATGCGCCAGCGTGAGCACAGACGTTCCTACCCCCGTGCCGATGTTGACGCCACGGGCATCGAGGCGGCCCGCCTTCGGCACCGGCTTCGTTGCAGCGAGGAACACGGAATTGGCCACGTCGCCGACAAAGACGTAGTCGCGCGTCTGCTGGCCGTCGCCGAAGACGGTCAGCGCGCGCCCCTCGAGAATGCGCCCACAGAAAATCGCAACGACGCCAGCCTCGCCGTGAGGATCCTGACGCGGTCCGTACACATTGCCGAAGCGCAACGCCATGGTTGTCATCCCGTGCACCCTTCCGTAGAACGCGAGGTAGTACTCCGCACTCAGCTTCGAGATCGCGTACGGCGATTCCGGGTCCTTGGCGTAGTCTTCCTTGTTGGGCGGCGTCGTGAAATCGCCATACAGCGCGCCACCGGTGGAGGAGAAGATCACGCGGCACTTCTGGGCACCGGCCCTGCGCACGGCCTCCACCAGGTTGAGCGTCCCGGTGATGTTGATCGACGCGTCATTGATCGGGTCCGCCACGCTACGGCGAACGTCCATCTGCGCGGCGAGATGCACCAACGTGTCGAACGCGCCCTCCTGCACCACGCGTGCGGCGTCAGCAGAGCGAATGTCCATCTGGTGGAAGGTCGCGGCGGCCGGAACGTTCTCGCGCTTGCCGGTCGAGAGGTTGTCGATGATCTCGACGTGCCAACCATCCTCGAGAAACCGCTCGCTCACATGCGAGCCGATGAAGCCCGCACCACCCGTCACCAGAATTCGTTTACTCAATCGCGTCCACTCGGAAAGGGGTCGGCGCGCAATCTAAACGCCGGCTTTCGACAGATGCATCGTCGGCCGGCGCGTGATACCCTCGATCCGAGCGCGGGTTACGGCATTCGCGCGATGACGCGCGCGGACATCCCCTCTTTGATCGCGGGTTGTTCCTGGCCGATGACGACCACCGTGACGCCGTATGGCGTTGCGCGAACGACCTGGGCCTTGCTGATCATGATTTCAGGATCCGCGACGCGGCCTTCTTCGCGCTCCTTCGGAGCCGGCAGGAAGATGACGAACTCGTCGCCCATGCGAATGCCGTTGTCCGATGACAATCCAAGCACGACGTAATTCTGGACGCTCGGCAGGACCGGCTCGCCGTAGATCCACCGGACCTTCGTCTGCTGACCACGCACGACGCGCTCAGGGCGAACTCTCGTGGAAACGCCAATCGTGTCGATCGGGATCAGGCGGTCCGTGACGCTCAGCTCCGTGAACGCAGAGACCACTTTCGCAATGGCCGCCGTGTCCGCTCGGGCTGCGCGCGTCACTTCGACGATTCCCGTCGGGATGACGATCTGACCCTGGTTCTCGATGATCGGTCCCATCTTGTAGGCAAGGTACCGCTCACCTTCAGGGGCGATCTGACCGACCGGAGGTGCGATCAGGACACGATCGTACGCCTGGAAGCGATTTCGCTCAGTGGCGGCGGCGATGCCGGGAAGATCGCCGGACTTGAGAATACGGCCGAAGCCTCGAGGCCCACCTTCACGCTCCACGTACGGCGCGGCGATGACTTCACCGACCCGCACCGTCGGCGCGGGCTCGAGAGGCACGAGGTTGACTTCGTACGTGCCAGGACCAGCCGGCTCCGCGGGCACCACTTTCGTGAAGACCGTGGCCGGCATTCCACCGGGTGGAAGGGTGGACGGCGGCGCTTGTCCGGCTGCCGGCGCCGGAGTCGGCGCGCCCGGCGCCTGCGCTCCGGGCGCTGGTTGCTCGGCAACGGCCTGCGTACCCTCACCGGGAAGTCGCAACACTTCCCCGGGGTAGATCCAATGCGGATCCTCCACGACATCGCGGTTGAGACGGTAGATCTCGGGCCAGAGGAAAGCGTCGCCGAGATAGTGCTGAGCAAGGTCCCAAAGCGTGTCGCCGCGCTTCACAGTATGTGTGCGCGGTTGCGCGGCTTCCTGCGCGTTGAGCGGCTGACCCGCCAGGACACCAGCGGCCAGCGCTGCCAGGATGCATCGGTTAAGAAGACGCATTGCAACCGGATGGACGACCGTGCGGCCGAATTGGAAACGGGTCGCGGGACAGGCGACCGGGGGACAAGGGCAACTGGCTGGATACCGGTTAAGGGGACCGGTCCACAAGACGCCGCCGGCGCCAGTCCCTCAGTCGGTCCCGGCAACCGTTCTCAGTCAGTCTGCGCCCGTCCCCCGTCCCCTTCCCCCGTCCCCGCCCCTAGAACGGTAGATCGTCGTCCTCGTCCTCGAGAGCGCCTGGGAACTCCTCGAAGTCCTCCGACCCGCCGCCAGCAGCCGCTCCCGCTTTGGCCTTTGCGCCGGCAGGCCGGGCCGCGCGGGCGCTGCCGTCACCAGCATCGCCACCTCTCGGCGAACCGAGCATGATCAGCTCGCGGACATTGATCTCGGTGGAGTACTTGGTCTGCCCATCCTTGTCCTGCCACTGCCGATACTCGATGCGACCCTCGACGTAGAGCTTGTCGCCCTTCTTGACGTAGCGCTCCACGATGTCGGCCAGCGTCGAGGCCTTGGAATTCCAGACCACGCACCGGTGCCACTCGGTCTTTTCCTGCTTGCCACCGCTGGCATCGTTCCACGTGCGGCTGGTCGCGAGCGAGAAGGTCGCAACACGATTTCCACCCGTGGTCGACCGAACCTCGGGGTCACCACCCACGTTCCCGATCAGCGTCACCTTGTTCAAGCTGCGGCTCACTTTGCCTCCTGGCGAGAGTTCGTTGCTCGCCGACAGTCTATCGAAACACGTTTACCGACACACAATCAAATCCTTTCCATACAAGCACTTCTATTGCGGACTTCGCGTAATTCATGAAGAGCGGTCAGAGTGTTCGGCGGAGCACCAGTGCGTCCTCCACGGGACTCCGATAGTACCCGGCTCTCCTCCCGATTTCCTCAAAGCCCCGAGAGGCGTAGAGGCGGCGTGCCGCGGTGTTGGACTCGCGAACCTCCAGATAGATGTGTGCGACTCCACGGGACGAAGCGTCGCTGAGCACGGCATCGAGAAGCACGCCTCCCATGCCCCGCTTTCGATGGGAGGGCGTGATGGTGAGGTTGGCGAGCTCGCCCTCGTCCAGCACGTACCACGCGACAACATAACCCACCAGCGCGCCGCGGACATCCTGTCGTGCAACCGTGAAGAAGACGCGGGGGTTGTTGGGGAGAGACGCGAACGCACTCGCCGGCCACGGGTCGCCGTAAGCCACTCGTTCCAGCGCCGCGATTTCCGGCAGATCCGCAGCGATCGCCGGCCGGAGAACGAGGCCGCTCAGCGCGGAAGCGCCCGGCCGTGCGTCGCTTCCCATTTCGCCTGAGCCTCCGCTAGGCGCCCGTAGACCGGCTCCCAGCTCGCTACGTCAACGGAGCCAAGCTCGTCGAGCGTCTGCCCCAAAAGGGCTACGCCCCTCGCATGTGGCAACCAGTGGTCCCGCTGATCCGGACCGACGGCCCGCGCGCCAGCGCGTTCCGCCAATGCCAGAACGTCGTCGCTGGGCACCAGCCGCAAATCGCCGTCGGCGCGCACGACCCCAGCGTCGTGCTCGAACTCGCAGACGTAGCTCTCGCCACGCAAGGCGTCGAGCGCGGCCAGGTAGCGGCGCGGCCCGCGCGGCCCGTCCGAGACGTTGGCGGCCACGATCAGGGCCAGTGACGACACCGCGAACAGCGGAACTGAACGACCAACGGCGAGGCCCTTGGCGATCGATGCCGCGATGCGCAGGCTCGTGAAGCTGCCGGGACCCGAACCACAGACAATTCGTTGTACGCCCCGAAGACCGCAGCCCGCCTCGCGCAGCGCGAGGTCCACGGCCGGCATCAGCGCCTCCGCGTCGCGGCCGCGCATGGCAACCGAACGCTCGACGAGCACGCGGTCGTCGTCCAGCACCGACACCGTTCCGCGATAGGTGGAGGCGTCGAGCGCGAGAGAGATCATCGGTCGCCCGTCTCGTACCCCAGGTGCCCTCCGGCGTACAGCACGCGCTTCTCGGGCTCGCCTTCCACGTGCCGCAGCTGAATCGGAACGTGATTGCCGGGCAGCAGCTCGCCCGCGCGCTCCGGCCATTCGATGAGCAACAGCGCGTCGGCCTGCGTCATGTCATCCCACCCGATGTTCTGAAGATCCCTGGGGCTGTCGAGGCGAAACAGGTCGATGTGGTAGACGGGCGATTTGGGCGCGTCGTACACGTGGACGATCGCGAACGTGGGGCTGGTGATCTCCTCGCGCACGCCGTACCCGATGCTGATGGCACGGGCCAGCGTGGTCTTCCCCGCACCGAGATCGCCATCGAGCGTGATGATGAGCGGCGGGTTGATCTGCCGGCCCAGCCGCTCCCCCCAGTCCACCAGCTCGTGTTCCGTGAGCGACAGATGTCCCTCGGCCGCGTGCTCCGGAAGGAGATCGTGTCGCGTCACTTGGCGGCCTTGAGCTCGAACACCTGATCCCGAAGCGTCGCGGCGAGCTCGAAGTCCATGTTCGCAGCCGCTTCCTTCATTTGCTCCTCCAACATCCGCACGAGGGCTTCGTTGTCCATCACGGCATAGTTGCGTGCCGGCTCCGCGACTTTCGCGGCGCGCTCGGTTCGGGCGTCCGCGACACGCGTGATGAATCGCACCTGGTCCACGCTCTTGCTCACGGACCGCGGCACGATGCCGTGCTCGCGATTGAACGCGAGCTGCGCCTCCCGACGGCGGTTGGTCTCCTCGAGGCAACGTTGCATCGACCCCGTCACGCGATCCGCATAGAAGATGGCCCTGCCGCCGATATGCCGCGCCGCGCGACCCACGGTCTGGATCAGCGACCGATCGCTGCGAAGGAAGCCCTCCTGGTCAGCGTCGAGAATGGCCACCAGGCTCACTTCCGGAAGATCCAGGCCTTCGCGCAGGAGGTTGATCCCGACCAACACGTCGAATTCGCCCAGCCGCAAGCCGCGCACGATCTCCATCCGTTCGATGGCGTCGATGTCGGAGTGCATGTAGCGAACCCGGACGCCAACCTGCTGAAGGTAGTCCGTGAGATCCTCGGCCATCCGCTTGGTGAGCGTCGTGACGAGCACGCGCTCGCCGCGGCGCTCACGGATGCGGATCTCGTTGAGCAAATCGTCCACCTGGCCGCGTACCGGGCGGATGTCGATCTCCGGATCCACGAGACCTGTTGGCCTGATGATTTGCTCGACGACGACGCCTTCTGACAGCTGCAGCTCGAGATCGCCGGGCGTGGCGGACACGAACACGGCGCGCGGCGTGAGCGCCAGGAACTCATCGAACATGAGCGGCCGGTTGTCGAGCGCGCTCGGCAGGCGGAACCCGTATTCGACCAGCGTCAGCTTCCTGGCGCGATCGCCGTTGAACATGCCGCTCACCTGAGGCAAGCTGACGTGCGACTCGTCGACGACGACGAGAAAGTCCTCGGGGAAGTAGTCGAAGAGGCACGCAGGGCGCTCGCCTTCCGCCCTGCCCGACAGGTGTCGGGAGTAATTCTCGATGCCGGCACAGGTTCCGATCTCCAGCATCATCTCGACGTCGAAATTCGTGCGGCTCTCCAGTCGCTGGGCTTCGAGCAGCTTGCCCGCATTGCGCAGGATCGTCAGCCGCTCAGCGAGCTCCGCCCGGATCAGCTTCACGGCGCGCTCGAGCGTCGGCCTGTTGGTCACGAAGTGCTTCGCGGGATAGATGGCGGCCTGGTCGAGCGCGGCGATCGTCTCGCCGGTGAGCGGATTGATCTTCGAGATGCGCTCGACCTCGTCGCCCCACAGCTCGACGCGGACGCCCTGTTCCTCGTAGGCGGGCAGGATCTCGACGGTATCACCCCGGACGCGAAACGTGCCGCGCTCGAAGGAGACGTCGTTGCGATGATACTGAATCTTCACGAGGGACCGCAGGATCTCGTCGCGAGGGACGCGCTGCCCCTTCTCGATCGTGACCATCTGGGCGCGATACTCGGTTGGATCGCCCAGGCCATAGATAGCCGAGACCGTGGCCACGATCACGACGTCGCTTCGCTCCATGAGGGACGACGTCGCCCGAAGCCGCAGCCGATCGATGTCCTCGTTGATCGAGGCATCCTTCTCGATGTACGTGTCGGTGGTCGGCACGTACGCTTCCGGCTGGTAGTAGTCGTAGTACGAAATGAAGTACTCGACGGCGTTGTGCGGGAAAAAGCTCTTCAGCTCTCCATAGAGCTGGGCCGCGAGGGTTTTGTTGTGCGAGAGCACGAGCGTGGGCCGCCCATAGTGCTGGATGACGTTCGCGACCGTCATCGTCTTCCCCGAACCGGTGACTCCCAGAAGCGTCTGGAAGCGATCCCCTCGCTTCAGCCCAGCGCTCAGCTCCTCGATCGCCTTGGGCTGATCGCCTGCTGGCTGAAAGGGTGCTTGAAGATCGAAGCTCGCGCGCGCCATGCGCTCAATCTATGGCTATCGGTCTTTGTTCGGGAGTACGAGAGACGCAAGCGTCCGCTGCGTCGTCATTGAACAGTTCCACAACCCTCCCGCAATGCTCGACCAGCTAGACTGGCCATATGTCGTCGGCGTGCTCGTCCTGATCACGGCGAAATACTGGCTCGCGCCGTACATGCACTGGAAGAACTCCAGGAATCGCGCGTCTGCCAAGGAGGAGTTCTGGCTCGCCGGCGACGGCAAGCCCGTCCCGGCGAACGCGCGCGCTCATTTCGACGCGACGGCCGCCCGCCTCGCAAGTGATGGCTGCGCGCACGCTCTCCCCCGAGCTTCAGCGTACTTTCCGCGTCCCCGGCCTCACCGACGCGCACACGATGCTGGGGCTGCATCGAGAGTTCATCGGCGAGATGACCAAGAGTCCCGCCACGCGCCGCGATGAGAGCGACCCGGTCAAGATCCAGGAGCGCGCCGAAAAGAGATCCCAGGACAAGATGGTCCAGAGTGGCTGGTACTATCGCAAGAACGGACGCGCCTTTCCCACGCTCAAGGGCGCATGTCTCGGCATCTGGATCAATCTCCCGCCCTGGAAGAACATTGTGGACGGCCGCGACCGCGATCGGCGCACGCGGTACGACCGGGCTACTGGTCGCTACTGATCCGCTCTCGCCGAGCCACCTCGCTCACGCCCTTCACCCGCCGTGCCGCCTTCATGATTTTCTCGAGGTGCGCCAGGTTCTCGACCTCGACGGTAACGGCGCCATTCACCTTCCCGTCGGTGGTGCGCAAATCGATGCTTCGGATGTCCGTCCCGGTTCCCGTCACGGCGGCGGCCAAGTCCGCGTACAGGCCACGCCGATCCGACGCCTCGAGAACCAGCCGCACGATGAACCGCTCGCCCTCGGCTTCCTGCCAGTCGATCTCCAGCCGGCGCTCCGGCTCGTGAGCCAGTAGCAGCAGGTTGGGACAATCCGCCCGGTGGATGCTCACGCCGCGGCCCCGCGTCACGTAACCCACCACAGCGTCGCCGGGCACCGGCTGGCAGCACTGGGCGTACCGCACCATCACACCGTCGACACCCTGGATGCGGACGCCCTTCGATCCGCGAACGCGATCCACCAACCGCTCCACGATGGACGGCGGCTTCGGCGGTTCGGGCGTTTCAATGTCCGGATAGAGGTGCCGGAGCACGGGTGCCATCTGGACGTCGCCCTGCCCAATCGACGCCAGGAGGTGCGTGGCGTCGGTGAGTCCCATGTTCTTTGCGACGCGCGTCATGTCGTCGTCGCCCGGCTTCGTCAGGCGACGGCGGCGCAGCTCCCGCTCGAAAATCTCCTGGCCGATCTTCTGCGCCGACTGGTGCTCTTCGCGTCGCAGGATCTGCCGGATCTTGTGCCTGGCTCGGCCCGTGCGAACGTGCGCCAGCCAGTCCCGCGTCGGCTTCGCCGTGGTCGACGTGATGATCTCGACGGTCTCGGAATTCCGCAGCGGACGGGAAAGCGGCGCGATGCGGCCGTTGATCTTGGCGCCGGCGCAGTGCAGTCCGATCTCCGTGTGCACGGCGAACGCGAAGTCGATCGGCGTTGCGCCTTTCGGCAGCTGAATGACATCGCCCGTCGGCGTGAAGACGAAGATCTCGTCCGCGTACAGGTCGAGCTTGAGGAACTCCAGGAACTCGTCGGGCGTGCGGGCGTCGAGCTGCAGCTCCAGCACCTGGCGGAACCAGGTGAGATGCCGGTCCAGCTCGTCGGCGCTCTTGGCGTCCTCCTTGTACAACCAGTGCGCCGCGATGCCGAAGTCCGCCGTGCGATGCATCGAACGCGTGCGGATCTGCACCTCGTACAGCTGTCCCCCCGGGCCGAACACGGTGGTGTGCAGTGACTGATATCCGTTCGACTTGGGCTGGGCGATGTAGTCCTTGATGCGTTCCTGCACGGGCGTCCAGCGATCGTGCACGATGCCCAGTGCGTGGTAGCAGTCCGGCACACTGTTCACGAGCACGCGGATCGCCAGCAGGTCGTAGATCTCTTCGTATGGCTTCTGCCGCTGGAGCATCTTCTTGTAGATCGACCACAGATGCTTCGGCCGTCCCATGACTTCCACTTCGCGGATGCCGGCATCACGCAGCGACTTGTCGAGCGGCTCGCGGAACTGCGCGATGAGCTGCTCACGCTGCCCGCGCTTCTGCGCCACCTTCTTGGCCAGCGTCTTGTACTCGGCGGGCTCGAGGTGCTTGAAGGACAAGTCCTCCAGCTCCCACCGCATTTTCGCCATACCGAAGCGGTGCGCGAGTGGCGCGTACAGGTCGCGCGTCTCGGCCGCGATGCGCCGGCGCTTTTCCTCGGGCAGCGGGTCCAGCGTGCGCATGTTGTGCAGCCGGTCCGCCAGCTTGACGATGATGACGCGCGCGTCCTTGGCGATCGACAGGAGGAGCTTGCGGTAGCTCTCGACCTGACGCTCCTCCTTGGTGGCCCCCGTGGGCAGTTTGGCGATCTTGGTGAGGCCGTCGACGATGCCGGCGATCTCCTTGCCGAACTCGCGCTCCACATCGGCGACGGTGAGGCGCGTGTCTTCGACGACGTCGTGGATGAGCCCACAGGCCACGGTCACGGAGTCCAGCTGGAGATCCGCGAGAATGCGCGCGACCTCGACGCAGTGCGTCACGAACGGCTCGCCGGACAAGCGCGTCTGGCCGCGATGCGCTTCCTCGCTGAACCGATAGGCGCGCGCCAGCAGCTCGCGGTCGAGACGATCCGCCTCGAACGCGTCTGGCCAGCCTGGAATCAGTTCGCTATGCGCCGTCGCAGTCACAACAGTCCCGCCTCCGCAAAACTCGTGTACCGCCCTCGCCCGATGATCACGTGGTCATGCACCGGAATGTCCAGCAATCGACCTGCCGACACCAGCTGATCGGTGACGTTCCGGTCGTCTGCGGACGGGGTCGGGTCACCGCTGGGATGGTTGTGTACCAGGATGATGGCCGCCGCCCGTTCCGCAATAGCCTCCCGAAAGACCTCCCGTGGGTGGACGAGGGACGAATTAAGGATACCTCGGGTGACCGTTATGTCGCGTTCCAGGCGGTGCTGGGCGTCCAGAACGGCTACATGGAACTCCTCGACCGGCAAGTCCTCCAACCGGGGGGCAAAGATCGCCACGACATCCCGGGGAGAGCGGACGGGCGTCGCCTCGTCCCTGCCTTCGGCAGCCATACGTCTGCCGAGCTCGAGCGCGGCATGAATGACCACCGCCCTTGCCTTTCCTACCCCGGTATGGGCTGTCAGCTCCGCAACGGGCTGCGAAGCAAGCCGCCTCAACGATCCGCGAGCCGCGCCCAGGATGTCCTGGCCCACCCGGAGGACGGAGCGCCCCGGACCACCCGTGCCCAGAACGATGGCGAGGAGCTCGGCCGTGGACAGTGCGTGAGCGCCCAGGTCCAGCAACCGCTCGCGCGGGCGATCAGAGCGCGGAAGTTCACGTATCGTGAGGGATGTCATGGGCTGAGGCCTCGCGGGTAATCCGAACCGATGATTCGGAAGCGCGAGCCTCAGGATGACACGTTTGGCGCTCGATGGAGTGACGAAAGGAGTGCGTCCGGGTTCAGAGCGTCGCGCCGTGGCACTTCTTGAACTTCTTGCCGGACCCACAGGGACAGGGGTCGTTGCGGCCGACGCTCGACCAGTCGACATCCGCGGACGGCTGTGCCCCGCCGAGCGACCGTGTACGCCCGGCGCCGACAACCACGGGATCCTTGCGCGCCAGGACACTCTGCTTCGGCGGCTCGTCCGGCGCGATGTCCAACGTCTCCTCTTCGGCGGTCGGTGCGGCCGGAATCTCTTCAAGAATGCCCAGCGCGTTGAACTTCTTCGTGGGCTTCGCCGGACCGGTCGGTGACTTCGGCCTGACGCCATTCCCGTCGAAATCCTCGCGTCCCGGCGGAGGCCCGAACTGGAGCTGAACCTTCAGGAAGCGATCGGCGAACGTGTTGTAGATGTCGTTCATGAGATCCACGAACATCGTGTAGGCTTCCTGCTTGTACTCGACGAGCGGGTCCTTCTGGCCCCATGACCGGTAGTGGATCGCGTTTCGCAGCTGATCCAGGTCGTACAGGTGATCCTTCCACTTCTCGTCGAGCACGTTGAGCATCACGAGCGCGAGCAGGCGATCGCCATAGCCGTGGCCCTGCTCGTCCTTGATGGCGTCGAGGCTTTCGAGCTTGGCGTGGAACGCCTTGTGTGAAGCCTCGACCGTCGCCGTCTGAACACCCTGGATCGACGTGGGCCGCAGGTCCGGCTTCTCGAGCTCCGGCACCTGCAGCATGTAGTGCATCAGCAGGTCCTGACGCACCAGGTCGAAATCCCACTCGAGCTCGGACTCGTACTCACCGAGCAACGAATCGATGCGCGCCGAGACGGCCTTCTCCACCATGCGCAACGCCTCGCCCTTGAGCTCCTCCCCGCCCTCCAGCGCGAACGTGCGCAGCGAGTAGATCACCTCGCGCTGCTGGTTCATCACGTCGTCGTACTCCAGCAGCCGCTTGCGGGATTGGAAGTTCTGCAGCTCGACGCGCTTCTGCGCCGTTTCGATGGATCGCGTGATCAGCGGATGGGTCAAAACTTCACCTTCCTTCGCGCCGAGGCGATCCATCAGCTTCGCGATGCGATCGGAGCCGAAGAGACGCATCAGGTCGTCTTCGAGCGAGAGGAAGAACTGCGACGAACCCG
The DNA here is from genome assembly GCA_035758925.1 of Gemmatimonadaceae bacterium. GTDB lineage: Bacteria > Gemmatimonadota > Gemmatimonadetes > Gemmatimonadales > Gemmatimonadaceae > DASPMP01. The sequence continues at coordinate 46,014 of DASTVV010000094.1, read as the reverse complement.
GATCTCCCTGACGCCCCGCCCGGCCACGCAGCTGCCGGTCGATGCGACGCGCCTCGTGCCGTTCGGAGCCGACGATATGGAGGCCGCCGTCCTCCTGCACGTCGACATTGTTGCCGTCGATGTCCTTCACGACCGACGGCTTCGATTCCTTGACGCCTATGCCGAGTTTGATGTCCGTTCCGCGGCCTGCCATGTTGGTCGCGATCGTGATCGCGCCGCTCTGCCCCGCGCCCGCGACGATCTCCGCCTCGCGCTCGTGGTATTTGGCGTTGAGCACGCTGTGCTTGAGCCCGGCCCGCTGGAACAACTTGGAGAGCGTCTCGGACGAGTCGACGCTCGCGGTGCCGACCAGCACCGGATACCCGAGCTCGTGCAGTCGCTTCGTCTCCTCGACGATCGCGTTGTACTTCTCGCGCCGCGTTTTGTAGACCAGGTCGTGCCGATCGTCACGCACCATCGGTCGGTTCGTCGGCACGACCGCGACCTCGAGCTTGTAGATCTGGTGAAACTCGGACTCCTCCGTCTCCGCCGTTCCAGTCATGCCAGCGAGCTTGTCGTACATGCGGAAGTAATTCTGGATCGTGATCGTCGCGAGCGTCTGTGTCTCGCCCTTGACCTTCACGCCTTCCTTGGCCTCGACCGCCTGGTGCAGCCCTTCCGACCACCGGCGGCCAATCATCGTCCGACCGGTGAATTCGTCGACGATCAGCACCTCACCGTTCTGCACGACGTAGTTCACGTCGCGCTCGTACAGGGCGTGCGCCCGCAGCAGCTGGTGTACGATGTGAAGCTTCTCGGACTTGCTCGCGTAGTCGATCTCGAGCTGCCGCCGCTTCTCGAGACGCTCCTCCGGCGTCAATGACGCATCGTGCTCCAGCCGATGCATCTCGATGGAGATGTCCGGGAGCACGAACGCGTCGCGCTCGCTCGGCGACATCGCGTCGACGCCGACGTCGGTGAGGTGCACCGAGTGGCCCTTTTCGTCGAGCACGAACAGCAGTTCCTGCTCGATGTCGCTGAACTGCTGCTTGGACGCGGGCAGCTTGCGGTCGGCGATGTGCTCCAGCTCCGTCTTCTGCACGAGCTGCTTGTTGCCCTGCTCCTGGAGCACCTTCATCAGCCGCTTGTTCTTCGGGCTCCCGAGCTGCGCCTTGTAGAGGTTGAGCGCCGCCGCCTGTGTGTCATCCTTTTCCAGCGCTCGTTCCGCATCGGCCACCAGCTGATTGACGATTTCCGTCTGCCGCCGCACCAGCCGTCCGACGGCGGCGTTGTGCTGGAAGAACATCTCGTCGTTCTCGTTGCCCACGGGCCCCGAGATGATCAGCGGCGTCCGCGCCTCGTCGATGAGCACGGAGTCCACTTCGTCCACAATCGCGAACACGTGGCCGCGCTGTACACGCTGATCCTGCGACACGACCATGTTGTCGCGCAGGTAGTCGAATCCGAACTCGTTGTTCGTGCCGTACGTGATGTCGCAGTGGTACGCGCCTCTGCGCTCGGGCGTGCCCGGCTCGGTGTCGTCGAGGCATCCGACGGTGAGGCCCAGATACCTGTAGACGTGCCCCATCCACTGCGAGTCGCGCCGCGCGAGATACGAGTTCACCGTGACGAGATGCGCGCCCTTGCCCGGCAGCGCATTCAGGTAGAGGGGCAGCGTGGCCACGAGCGTCTTGCCTTCGCCCGTCGCCATCTCGGCGATCCGGCCGAAGTGCAGCTCGATGCCGCCCATCAGCTGGACATCGTACGGCACCATGTCCCACGTCAGCTCATGGCCCGTCACCATCACCGCCGTGCCGAGCAGGCGGCGCGCGGCCACGCGCACGGTGGCGAACGCTTCCGGAAGAATCTCGTCGAGCGTTTCGGCGATGGTCTCGCGGAGCTCGCCTTCGACACCGCCCCTGCCGTCCCCGCCGCCCAGCAACTGATCGATCCGCTCGCGTTCCGCGGCCTGTCCGGCGGTCCGCTTTTCCTCCTTCAGTTCGACGATGCGCTTCTCGAGCGCGCTGGTCCGCTCCGCGATGAGGTCGCGGAATTTCTGCGTCTGGGCGCGCAGCTCGTCCTCGGACACCTGCTGCAGCTTTTCATCCCATTCGTTGATCTGATCGACGATGGGTTGGATGCGGCGGCGCTCCCGCTCATGGCGGGATCCGACCACGGTGGACACCAGACGTTTCAGCATTGCTCCTCTAGCGATATAACCCGTCGCGCGCGATGAACGCGGCGACGCTGTCCATCACAAACCCCCGGATCGACTTGCCCGCGCGGACCCGTTCGCGGATTTCCGTGGACGACACATCCATCCGCCGCGTCGGAAGCCGCTCGACGCGACGCCCTTCCAACCCGGCCGGCAAGGACGCGGGCCGATCCCCCACCCGCTCCAGCACGACCAGATGGGCCAGCTTCGCGATCTGTTCCGGCTCCCGCCACTGCGAAAACGTGTCGAGCACGTCCGCCCCTACCAGCAGAAACAGCTCGGCGCCCGGATGGGCGGCCGTGAAGTGTTCGAGCGTATCGACTGTGAAAGATAATCCGGACCGCTCCACCTCCACCGGTGACACCTCGAAGCGCGGGTCGCCGTCGACGAGCAGCCTGACCATCGCCAGGCGCTGCGATGCGCTCGCGACCGTCCGCCCTACCTTCAATGGCTGTGTCGCCGCGGGCACGAAAACAAGGCGATCCAGCGAGAGCTGCTCGAACGCGTCCTGTGCAGCGAGAAGATGGCCGACGTGGGGAGGATCGAAGCTGCCACCGAAGATGGCGAGACGCACCGCTCAGTTGCCGGGGGATGGCTTTGGAGTCGCTACCGTCGTGTCCCTCGTCGCCACCGTGCCGCAGGTGAGCGCGACCTCCCGGTCGCCGGGATACTGCGTCCGCAGCTTGCTGCAGGTCTCGGCGAGGTCGTCCCGGTACCGAATCGCCTTGTAGGCCTCGGCCAGTCGCAGCATGGCGTCCCTGGCGCGCGGCACATTGGGCCAGCGCTCGAGGACGTACTTGAAGTACAGGATGGCCGAGTCGTACGCCTTCTTGCGCAGGTAGTAGCGTCCCGTCTCGTAGTTCTTCGTCGCGAACCATTGCTCCAGGTCGGCGATCTCACGCTTGGCTGCGGCCGCGTGCTCGCTGGTCTCACCGTACAGCCCGATCAAGGCATTGTACGTGGACAGCGCCAGGTCGCCATACGTGGCATCGAGCATGGGTTTGCGCCACAGCCTGCGATAGGACCGGCCGGCCTCCAGCGCTGCGTCGTCCGCCAGCGTGTCGTCCGGGAAGGACTCGTACAGCCGCGTGTAGCTCTGCGCCGCCAGCAGATACTCCTTCTGGTGAGCATGTGAGCTTGCGAGGTACCAGTAGGACCGCGGGAGCAGCGTATCGCGGGCCGGCAGGTCGGTCGTCAGTTTCTCGAACGCGGTGATCGCGTTGCCCCAGTGCTTGCGCTGGTACTCTTTGAGGCCCGCGCTGTAGAGCGATTCGTTCGATGGAAACTGGGTGACGCGGAAACCCCCGCGGCACGCCGTCAGCGCGGCGGCCGCCGCGAGGGCGACGCTTGTCCAGGTTCGTGCGTGCATAGGGGTCGAAGTACCCGGCGGTCGTCGCCGAGTTCAGCTCCGCTCGCCGAGCTTGCGGGCGAGCATCGAGCGATACGTATCCAGGCGTGGCTCATCCGGGTAGCGCTCCGATGCGCCCTCCCAGACCGACTTCGCCTGTTTCAAATCACCCGCAAGATAAGCGGCTAAGCCTCGCAGCAGCATGGCGTCCAGCCAATCGGGACGGACCCGAAGTATCTCATCGAGCTCCTGGCCCGCCTCGTCCGGCTGCCCCGCGTCTAGCAGCGTTCGGGCCAGCTCGAGTCGGAGGTCGACAAAGCCCGGCCGGATTGCCAGTGCGCTGCGAAACTGCGTGGCGGCCGACCGGTGCGCGTCTGCCTCACGATAGGCACGACCGAGCTCCGCGTGCATGTTGGCCAGTCGATTCGCGACCACGGCGGAAAACCCGGTGAAATCCGGGCGTCCAAGCTCCTGTGCCTTGGAGAGCGACTCCTCGGCCTCGGCCGGACGGCCCAGTTCGCCGAGCACGATGGCGCGGTTGAGATGCGCCTCAACGTACCGTGGATTGAGCCGGATGGCTTCGTTGAACGACTCCAACGCCTGCTCCTTGGATTCGATCAGGGCCAGACAGAGACCGAGCAGGTGATGCGCGTCCGCATACGCCTGCCCGGACTCCACGGCGGTCGAGAGCAGGAGCGCGGCGCCGCGGTAGTCGCGGGCCGCGAAGCGCTCACGGGCGACCGTGAGAAGGTCAGACGCGGCTCGCAACAGGCGTGGCGGGCAGGGACGCTGGCATGGGGTCTGGACCACGACCGATGGAGTAATACTCGAACCCGAGCTGCTGCATCTTCGTCGGGGTGAGGAGGTTCCGGCCATCGACCACGAGCGGGCGGCGCAACAGCGAGCGCATGCGCTCGAAGTCCGGATGCCGGTACTCGTTCCAGTCGGTCAGGATTGCCAGCGCGTCCGCGTCCCGCAGCGCATCGTAGTTGCTCTCGGCAAACGCGATGGTATTCCCAAGGCGTCGACGCGCCTCGGGCATCGCGACCGGATCGTGCGCCACGACTTCGGCGCCATCGGCCACCAGGTCCTCGATGACGCTCAATGCCGGCGATTCACGCATGTCGTCGGTGTTGGCCTTGAACGCCAGTCCCCACATCGCAATGCGGGCTCCGCGAATCTTCGAGCCCAGCGCTGCGGTCAGCTTCTGGGCAACGCGATGCTTCTGGCGCGCATTCACCTTCTCCACTGCCTCGAGGACCTCGAGCGTCACACCGCAATCTCGCGCGGTCTTCGCAAGCGCCTGGACATCCTTGGGAAAGCAGGATCCGCCGTAGCCCGGTCCCGGGAACAGGAACGAGGGGCCAATGCGCTCATCGCTGCCGACGCCGCGACGAACCAGGTCCACGTTGGCGCCGACACGCTCACACAGATTGGCGATCTCGTTCATGAACGAGATGCGCGTGGCCAGCATGGCGTTGGCCGTGTACTTGGTCATCTCGGCAGACGGGATGTCCATGAAAATGATGGGCCGTCCCGTGCGAACGAAGGGAGCGTACACTTCCGCCATCACGCTCCGCGCAAAATCCGACTCCACGCCCAGCACGACGCGATCGGGTTTCATGAAGTCATCGACCGCGGCGCCTTCCTTGAGGAACTCGGGGTTGCTGACCATGTGGAACGGGAACCGCGCCTGCTTGCCGACGACCTCGGCCACGCGCGCGGCCGTCCCGACAGGGACGGTGGACTTCGTGACGATCACCAGTTCCCGACGCATCGAGCTGCCGATGGTTTTCGCCACGGCCAGCACGTGTCGCAGGTCGGCTGATCCGTCTTCGTCCGGAGGCGTCCCCACAGCGATGAACACCACGTCGGCTTCGCTCACCGCGTGCTCGACATCCGTCGTGAAGTTCAGCCGCCCAGCCTTCTGATTCCGCGCGACGTAGCCCTCGAGCCCAGGCTCGTAGATCGGCAGCTCATTCTGCTTGAGCCCTTCGATCTTCCGCGCGTCGACGTCCGCGCAAACGACGACGTTGCCCGTTTCCGCCAGACAGGCGCCGACCACGAGGCCGACGTAGCCCGTCCCGATCACCGAAATATTCATTGGAGTACCGCGGTCGCTGCAGCCGCGGCCGGCATCTTCCAGCTGCTGAGGGAAACGACGCGCGCGGCGCCGACCGCGGTGCGCGCGGTGGCATTTCTCGTGTCGATGACCAGCGACGCCTGATTGACCACGCGCTGATAGTCGACACTGGTGTGATCGGTCACGATCACGACCGCGTCGCTGCGACTCAGCTCGTCATCCGTGAGTGCCACGCCCTCGTGGTGCAAACCATCCTCGTTGAATTGCGGAACGTACGGATCGTGGTAGACGACGTCCGCGCCGAGCTCCTCGAGCAGGCGCATCACGTCCAGCGCTGGACTCTCGCGCATGTCGTCGATGTCTCGCTTGTAGGCAATGCCCAAGACGAGGATGCGGCTGCCGTTGACCGCCTTCCGTTCGTCGTTCAGAGCGTCGGCCACTTTCTCGACCACGTACGAGGGCATCTGGCTGTTGATCTCGCTCGCCAGGTCGATGAAGCGAGTCTTGTAGTTCAGCGTCCGCATCTTCCACGCGAGATAGTGCGGGTCGAGCGGAATGCAGTGTCCGCCGATGCCTGGCCCCGGCGTGAATTTCATGAACCCGAACGGCTTCGTGGCGGCAGCGTCGATCACTTCCCAAACGTTCACGCCCAGCTTGTCGCAAACGATCGCCATCTCGTTCACCAGGCCGATGTTGACCGATCGGAACGTGTTCTCGAGCAGCTTGGTGAGCTCTGCGGCTTCCGGCGACGACACCGGGATAACGCGATCGATGCAGGCCTCGTACAGGGCCTTCGCGACCTCGCTGCACTCGGGCGTAATGCCGCCGACGACCTTGGGCGTGTTTTTCGTATTGTATTTCTCGTTGCCCGGATCGACCCGCTCGGGACTGAACGCGAGAAACACGTCGCGACCCACGACGAATCCGCGTCGTTCCATCGCGGGTTGCAGCAGCTCGCGAGTCGTTCCCGGATAGGTCGTGCTCTCCAGCACGATGACCTGGCCGGGGCGCGCATTGCGCGCGACCGTGTCGGTCGCGGACACCACGTAGGACATGTCCGGATCGCGCGTCTTCGCCAGCGGCGTGGGCACGGCGATCGAGATCGCGTCCATCTCGCCGAGGCGCTTCGGGTCGGAAGACGCTTCGAGGAAGCCCTCCTTGACCAGCGCGGCGACCGCACTCGCCGGCACGTCCGCGATGTGCGAACGCCCTTCGTTGATCAGCGTCACGACGCGTTCGCTCACGTCGTAGCCGAGCACCTGGAAGCCGGCGCGCGCGAACTCCACCGCCAGCGGCAACCCGACATAGCCCATGCCGATGATGCCAACGCGCGCGGTGCGGCGTTCTATTTTCTCGAGCAGGAGATCCTTGATCATTCTATCGCCTGTAGAAAGAGGTGACGGCGTCGACAACCTCGTCCAACTGCGAGCGCGTCAGTTCGGGAAACACGGGGAGGGAGATGACTTCCTTCGCTGCACGCTCGGACTCGGGAAAGGCGCCTTCCTTGTAACCGAGGTATGCGAAACATGGCTGGAGGTGGAGCGGCAACGGGTAGTACACAGCCGAGCCGACCTTCCGCGCCGCCAGGAACTGCTGGAGCTCGTCGCGGCGCTCCGCACGAATGGTGTATTGATTGAAAATCGAGACGTTCTTTGGATCGACGAACGGAGTCACGATCTGCGGAATGTCCGCGAACGCCTCGTTGTAGTACTGCGCATTGGCGCGGCGCTTCTCGCTCCATCCCTCGAGGTGACGCAGTTTGGCGCGCAACACCGCCGCTTGCAGCGCATCGAGGCGGCTGTTGTAACCCACTTCGTCGTGAAAGTAGGTCTTGAGGCCCCCGTGCACGCGCAGCCGCCGCAAGCGCGTGGCGAGCTCGTCATCCTGGGTGACCATCATTCCGCCGTCGCCGTATCCGCCGAGGTTCTTGGACGGGAAAAAGCTGAACGTCCCGATCGTCGCCGCCTCGCCGGCCAGACGCTCCTTGCCTCCGATCGTGCGCGTCGCGCCGATGGACTGCGCGGCGTCTTCGATCACCGGCAGTGTCGGCAGCAGCTCGCGAATGCACTCGATTGGCGCCATCTGGCCGAACAGATCGACGGGAACGACGGCTTTGGTTCGGGGCGTCACGACGGCTTTGGCGGCGGCCGTGTCGAGATTGAAGGTCCTGGGCTCGATGTCGGCGAAGACCGGAGTCGCGCCGACGTTGTGGATCGTGCCGGCCGTTGCGAAGAACGTGAACGGCGTCGTGACGACCTCGTCGCCGCGGCCGATGTCGAGGGCACGGAAGGCAAGGAGCAGCGCGTCCGTCCCGCTGGCGCATCCGATCGCGTGTTTGGTCCGCGACAGCCTGGCGACGTCCTGTTCGAGCTTCTCGACGGACTCGCCAAGGATGAACAGCTGCGAGTCGACGACATCCATCATGGCGCCGACGATTTCATCGCGAATGGTGGCGTGCTGCGCCTTGAGGTCCAACAGTGGTACCGGCATGCTCAATTATAGCGCGCTGCGTAGGGGTAGCGGCACGTCGCGGCCCGTCTTGGCCGACTCGTAAATGCCGAGAATCAACTCCAGGGACTTGCGGCCGGCTCGCCCATCCGTCTCCGGCTGCGCCTCGCCCCGAAGCACGGCCAGGACGTTCCGGTAATAGCCTTCGTGTCCGAATCCATACACGCTGGGCGGGTTCGTCGCGGCCGACTCCACGAGCTTGTCGTCGTCGTCGTAGTCGGCGAATACCCAGTGTTCCACCTTGTTCACCGCGGTGCCGCCGATCTTCGCCGTCCCCTTCTCGCCGATGATGCTGAGCGAACCTTCCCAGTTGCGGGGATAGGTCAGGACGTTGACTTCGATGACGCCGATCGCGCCGTTGCGGAACTTGAGCACCGCGACGCCGGAGTCCTCGGCCTCGATGCGCCGTGCCTGTGTCGCGGTCTTGGCAATGACGCTCTCCACGGGACCGACCAGCCACTGGATCAGGTCCACATAGTGCGACGCCTGGTTCATGAAGGCGCCGCCATCGAACTCCCAGGTACCGCGCCACGGCGCCGAGTCGTAGTAGTCTTGCGGGCGATTCCAGCGAACCGTCGTGTTGGCCAGGTAGATGCGCCCGAAGCGGCCCTTGTCGATGGCGCGTTTCAGCAGCTGGACGGACGGATTGAGCCGATTCTGCTTCACCACGAACAGCCGCACACCTGCCTCGTCACACGTGTGCACGAGCGAGTCCGCCTGCTCCAGCGTGATGGCCATCGGCTTCTCGGTGATCACGTGCTTCCCGGCCTGCGCCGCCAGGGCACCTTGCGCCGCATGCAATCCGGACGGTGTGCAGATGACGACGGCGTCGGAGTCGACCGATTTCAGCATCTCGCCGTAGCTCGTGAACCACGGAACGCCCTGCGCGTCTCCCGCGTCACGCGCCCGCTCAGTCGCCGTGTCGCAGACCGCGCTCAGCTCGAGTCCGGCCACGGCGCGAATGGCGTCAAAGTGGTTCTTGCTGATGCGGCCGCAGCCCACCAGCGCGAGCCGAAACTGGCCCGGGGCGTCGCTGGATTCGCTCACGCGCGCTCACCACCGGTTCGACGGATGCCATCTCCAGATCGCTCGTAGCTCGAGCCACAGGCGCCACAGGTCCACGCGCGTTCCGTCGGCTGACCGCTCGGGATGCGCTCGCCGCACTGGCACATCCATCCGATGCGACGCGCGGGCACGCCAACCACCAGGCCGTACGCGGGGACGTCCTTCGTGACGACGGAGCCGGCGCCCACGAAGCTGTACTCGCCAAGCGTCACGCCACAGACGATCGTCGCGTTCGCGCCGATCGAGGTGCCGCGGCGGACCAGCGTCTGGCGATACTCGTTCTTTCGAGGAACGTGGCTCCGCGGATTCATCACGTTCGTGAAGACCATCGAGGGGCCGCAGAAGACATCGTCCTCGAGCGTGACGCCTTCATAGACCGACACGTTGTTCTGAATCTTGACGTTGCTGCCGATGCGAACGCGGTTCATGACCACCACGTTCTGGCCGAGGCTGCACCGTTCGCCGATCACGGCATCCGGCATGACATGACAGAAGTGCCAGATCTTCGTGCCATCGCCGATGTGTGCGCCGTCGTCGACAAAACTGCTGGCGTGAATGAACACGCCTTTCGTGCCGGTGGTCTTCGGTGCCTTCGCCTTCGCCGCCAGTTTCTTCCGGACGACCGGTCGCTTCGTCTTCCTCACGCGACCACTCCGAGCTCGCGTTGCCACTCCTGCAGTGGCTTCACACCCGGCTTGCGGGACCGCAACGCAAGGATGGCGTCGCACGCCGCGCTCGCCGCGGACATGGTCGTCGTATAGGCCACCTTGTTGCGCAGCGCGGCCTCGCGGAGCGTGTAGTCGTCCTCCTGCGAGTGCTTGCCGAGCGGCGTGTTGACCAGCAGCTGGACATCCCCGTTGACGATGGCGTCGAGACAGCTGGGGCGTCCCTCGTGCACCTTGAACACCGCGGTGACGGGAATCCCACGCGCCCGCAGATACTTCGCGGTGCCCGACGTCGCGAGTACGCGAAAGCCCATTTCCTGGAACCGCCGGGCGATGGGAGTCACTGTCGCTTTGTCGTGATCGTTCACGGTGATCAGGATCGATCCTTCGAGCGGCAGACCATTCGAGGCCGCCAGCTGTGCCTTCGCGAAGCTCCACCCGAACGATTCCGAGATGCCCATCACTTCGCCCGTGGAGCGCATCTCCGGGCCGAGCACGGGATCCGTTCCGGGGAACTTGCTGAAGGGGAACACGGCCTCCTTCACCGAGACGTACGACGGCACGATCTCCTCGGTCAGGCCGACGTCGGCGAGCGTTTCGCCCAGCATCACGCGCGCAGCCAGGGACGCGAGCGGAACGCCGATCGCCTTCGAGACGAATGGAATGGTCCGACTCGCCCGCGGGTTCACCTCGAGCACGTACACGGTGCCGTCCTTGATGGCGTACTGCACGTTGATCAGCCCGACCACGCCGAGCGCGCGAGCCAGCGCGATCGTCTGCCGGCGCATCGTTTCCATCGCCGGTTCGCCGATGAGGTACGGCGGGAGAACGCACGCCGAGTCGCCCGAGTGGATGCCGGCATCCTCGATGTGCTGCATGATGCCGCCGATGACGACGGACTCTCCGTCGCTGATGGCGTCCACGTCGGCCTCGAACGCGTCCTCCAGGAACCGGTCGATCAAGACAGGTCGTTCCTCGGACACGCGCGCCGCTGTCGCGAAGTAGTTGCGCAGCGACTCCCCGTCGTAGACGATCTGCATCGCGCGACCCCCGAGCACGTACGACGGCCGCACGAGCACGGGGTAGCCGATCCGGTCGGCCGCGTCGAGCGCCTCCTCGACGTTCGTTGCCGTCCCGTTGGGCGGCTGCGCGAGGTTCAGGTCTCGCACGATCTTCTCGAAGCGCCGCCGATCTTCCGCCGCATCGATGGCGTCGGGCGACGTGCCCAGGATGCGTACGCCCGCGGCCTCGAGCGGGCGCGTGAGCTTGAGCGGCGTCTGTCCGCCGAGCTGCACGATCACGCCAACAGGCTGCTCGCGATGCACGATCTCGAGAACGTCCTCGAGCGTCAGCGGCTCGAAATACAGCTTGTCCGACGTGTCGTAGTCCGTCGACACGGTCTCCGGGTTCGAATTGACCATGATGGTCTCGTACCCCGCCTCGCGCAGCGCCATCACGGCGCGAACGCAGCAGTAGTCGAACTCGACACCCTGGCCGATGCGGTTGGGCCCACTGCCCAGGATGACGACGGACTTGCGTCCGGTGCGTTCTGCCTCGCTCTCCTCGTCGTAGGATCCGTAGAGGTAGGGCGTTTCCGAGGGGAATTCGCCCGCGCAGGTGTCCACCATCTTGTACGCGGGACGGACGCCCAGCTTCCAGCGCAGTTCGCGCACGTCACGCTCGGACTCGCCGCGAATCACGGCCAACTGCGCGTCGGAGAATCCCATGCGCTTCATGCGACGCATTTCGCCGGGGCCCAGCTGCTCGAGCTGCGCGTACCAACGCTCCGCGTCCACCAGCTCGCGCAGCTGCTCGAGGAACCACGGATCGATCGCGGTGAGGTCATAAACCTCCCTCACGCTCATGTCGCGCTCGAGCGCGCGTTTGACCTGGAAGATCCGCTCCGGCGTCGGCTGTCGCAGCGCGCCTTTCAGCGTTTCGATGCTCTCATCCGGCAAGCGGTCGTCCTGCGGTCGCACGCCGGTACTCCAGCCCGGTCGACTCACCTCCAGCGCCCGGAGTCCCTTCTGGAATGCTTCCTTGAAGGTCCGGCCGATCGCCATCGATTCACCCACGGATTTCATCTGCGTGGTGAGATACGGACTGGCGTTCGGGAACTTCTCGAACGCGAATCGCGGCACCTTCACGACGACATAATCCAGGACCGGCTCGAACGACGCGGGGGTGGTCCGGGTGATGTCGTTCGGGATCTCGTCCAGCCGGTACCCCACGGCGAGCTTGGCGCCGATACGCGCGATCGGGAATCCGGTTGCCTTGGACGCGAGCGCGGACGAACGCGAGACGCGCGGGTTCATCTCGATGACGATCATCTCGCCGTCACTCGGATTGACGGCGAACTGGATGTTGCAGCCACCCGCCGCGACTCCCACCTCGCGGATCACGGCGCACGCGGCGTCGCGCATGACCTGGTACTCACGGTCCGTGAGCGTCATGGCCGGCGCCACCGTGATGGAATCGCCGGTGTGCACGCCCATCGGGTCGAGGTTCTCGATCGAACAGATGATCACGACGTTGTCGTACTGGTCGCGCATCACCTCGAGCTCGAACTCCTTCCATCCGAGCACGCTGCGCTCCACCAGCACTTGCGTCGTCGGCGACTCGTCGAGCCCGCGCTGGACGATGTCCGCGAACTCGTCGCGATTGTACGCGATGCCCCCGCCGCTGCCGCCCAGTGTGAACGACGGGCGGATGATGGCCGGGAACCCGGTCTTTTCGAGGATGGCTTCGGCCTCTTCGAGCGTGGTCGCGATACCACCAGCCGCCACCGCCAGACCGATGCGCTGCATCGCTTCCGCGAAGAGCTTGCGATCCTCGGCGATCGCGATGGCTCTCGCGCTCGCGCCGATGAGCTCCACGCCGTACTTCGCCAGGGCACCCGATTCCGAGAGCGCCATGGCCACGTTGAGCGCCGTCTGACCTCCCATCGTCGGCAGCAGCGCGTCAGGTCGTTCCTTCTCGATGATGAGCTCGACGAACTCCGCGGTGACCGGCTCGATGTACGTGCGATCGGCGACTTCCGGATCGGTCATGATCGTCGCCGGGTTCGAGTTCACGAGGATGACCTCGTAGCCCTCTTCCCGCAGCGCTTTCGCGGCCTGGGTGCCGGAATAGTCGAACTCGGCGGCCTGCCCGATGACGATCGGGCCGGAACCGATGACGAGGATGCGATGCAGGTCAGCGCGGCGCGGCATGTATCAGGTCGTCGATGATGTCGTCGATAGAATGGGTCGGCTTCCAGCCGGTGGCGGTGCGCAGCTTCGAGTTGTCTCCGACCAGCATAGGAATATCGCTCGTCCGAACGAGAGCCGGATCGGTTTCGATGGCGGCCCGCACCCCGAAGCGACCCAGCACGCGCTCGGCCAGCGCGCGAACCGAGATGCCGGTGCCGCTGCTGACGTTGTAGACCTCGCCAGGAGCACCCGCCTCGAGCAGGAGGATGTAGGCGCCGACAACGTCCTTCACGTGGAGATAGTCGCGGAGGGGAGTCCCGTTACCGATGACCAATGTCCCGCCCGATGCGGGCAGCGCCCGTGCGCGTCGCACGAGGGCCGGCAAAAGATAGTCGTCAGCGTGGCCCAGTCCTGAGTGGTTGAAGCTCCGTGTGCAGATGACCGGCACGCCACTGGCCCGAAAGACCTGGAGGGCGATGACCTCCTGAGCGGCCTTCGAGGCGCCATACGGGCTGCGCGGCCGAAGCTGGGCCGTTTCCGGGATCGGACCATCGTGCGCGCCGTACTGCTCGGAGCTGCCGACGATCAGGACGCGGGTGGTTCGCGCCCCGGACGCCAGTTGGGTCAGCAGCCGCAACGCGCCGAGGGCGTTGACCTCGAACGCGAGAACGGGGGTCTTGTTCGCCTGGGACGGCGATGCCAGCCCCGCGAGATGGACCACCGCGTCTGGCGCATTCTCACCCACGGCGCGGGCAATGTCCGCATCGGACACGACGTCCAGCGTGAGCCAGTGGATGGCCTCCACCTGACGTCGGGACAGGATTCCCGCCGCCGGCGGGCCCTGGATCGTGCCCCCGAACACCGTCCAGCCGCGTTCCAGCATGGCGCTGGAAAGCCACTGCCCCACGAAGCCGGACGCTCCCGTTATCAGGACCCGCCGCGACATGCCGCTTCGTGGCTCAACGCGCCGACCGATGCCGCTCGAGATCCGCGTCCACCATCATGCGCACCAACTGCTCGAAGGTCACCTTCGGCTTCCAGCCCAGTTTCTCGATTGCCTTGCTCGGGTCGGCCACCAACAGGTCCACTTCGGCCGGCCGGAAGAACCTCGGATCCTGAACCACGTAATCCTTGTAATCGAGGCCGACGTGCGCAAAGGCGAGCTCGCAGAGCTCGCGCACGGACCGGGTGTCTCCGGTGCCGATCACGTAGTCGTCCGGCTTGTCCTGCTGGAGCATCAGCCACATCGCCTCGACGTAGTCGCCGGCAAAGCCCCAGTCCCGACGCGCTTCGAGGTTGCCCAGACGCACGTCCTTTTGCTTCCCGAGCTTGATGCGAGCGGCGGCGTCGCTGACCTTGCGGGTGACGAACTCGAGTCCGCGCCGTGGGCTTTCGTGATTGAACAGGATGCCCGAAGTCGCGTACAGCCCGAAGCTCTCGCGGTAGTTCACCGTGATCCAGTGCCCGTACACCTTCGCCACGCCATACGGGCTGCGCGGGTAGAACGGTGTCGTCTCCCGCTGCGGCGACTCGTGAACCTTCCCGAACATCTCGCTGGAGCTGGCCTGATAGAATCGCGCCTTCGGCGCGGCTTTCTTCATGGCTTCGAGCATGCGCGTGACGCCAAGTGCCGTGAACTCGCCCGTCAGGACGGGCTGATTCCACGACGTCTGCACGAAGCTCTGGGCGGCCAGATTGTAGATCTCGTCAGGCCGATGATCGTGAACCACATCCGTCAGCGACGTCTGGTCGAGCAGATCCGCCGACACCAGGTCGACGCGGTCGACGAGATGTCCAATTCGCTCGTACGGTGTGGTGGAGCTGCGCCGTACCACTCCGACGACCTTGTAGCCCTTCGCCAGCAGGAACTCGGCGAGGTACGAGCCGTCCTGCCCCGTGATTCCGGTGATTAGCGCGGTTGCCATGCTCGTAAGAAAAAGGGGAGCCCGAAGCTCCCCGAATTGAAGTCTGCCGTGAGCACGCGGATCACGCGACGGCAGCGCGCGGAGCGCGCTTGATCTTGCCCGCGTTGAGACAGCCCGTGCAGACCTTCACCTTGATGGTCTTGCCTTCGGGGCCCACCACGCGTGCCACCTGGAGGTTCGGCTTCCAGACGCGGCGCGTCTTGTTGTTGGCGTGGGACACGTTGTTCCCGAAGGAGACGCCCTTGCCGCACACGTAACAGCGGCTGCGATCGATAGCCATGATGCCTACTCCTCCACCAGCTCGATGCGGGCCATGTCGGCGCCGTCACCTTTGCGATGACCCATCTTGAGAATGCGGGTGTAGCCGCCGGGTCGTTTGGCGTACCGCGGACCGATCTCCTGGAACAGCTTGTCCGCCGTTTCCCGCTGGTGAATGTGCCGGCCCGCGAGCCGGCGCGAGTGCAGCGTGCCCGCCTTGGCCTTGGTGATGAGCTTCTCGACGAACGGCCGCAGTTCCTTCGCCTTGGCTTCCGTGGTCTCGATGGCGCCGCTCTGGATCAGCGACGAGGCGAGGTTCCGCAGCAAGGCGAGCTTCTGCTCGCTCGTTCGGCGCAGCTTGCGCCGGGCCCCTTTGCGATGCCGCATTGCCTTACTCCTCCATGTCGTCAGGCGCGGCCGCCGCAGCCTGGCTCGGCGGAGTGCCCCAATCGAGCACGCGCAGACCGCCATCGGCTTCCTCGAACCGCATACCGAAATTGAGCCGCTCACGCTCGAGGAGATCCGCGATCTCCTGGAGCGACTTCTTTCCAAAGTTCTTGACCTGAAGGATCTGGCTCTCCGTCTGGCGGACCAGATCGCCCAGCGTCCGGATATTCGAATTCTTCAACGAGTTCACCGAGCGAACGGAGAGCTCGAGGTCGTCGATCGGCGTGCGCAGCTTGTGCGCCATCTTGCTCGCGTCACCATCGCCCGACTCCATCGCGACGCCGAGCGGCGCGGACGCGTGCGTCCCGAACTCGACGAAGTACTGGAAGTGGGTCTGCGCCAACGCGGCGGCATAGCTCACCGCCTCTTCCGGCGAGATTGTGCCGTTCGTCTCCACGATCAGCGTGAGCCGGTCGTAGTCCGTGCGCTGTCCGACGCGGGTCTCGGCGACCGAGAAGTTCGCGCGGCGGACGGGGTTGTAGATCGAATCGACGCGAACCAGGTCAACCGGCAGGCCACGGTCGAGCGGATGCTGGTCCGCCTCGACATAGCCACGACCCTTGTTCACGTAGAGCTCCATGGAGATGTCGCGATCGTCCTGGAGCGTGAAGAGGTGCTGCGACGGGTTCACGACCCGCGCGCCGGCGACGGACTGCTGGATGTCGCCGGCCGTGACGGGGCCCGCCTCGCCCTTGGTCACGCGAAGAACCGCATCCTCGACGCCCTCATCGAGCGTGAGTGTAAGCCCCTTCAGGTTTCCGATGATCTGGTGGACGTCTTCCACCACACCCGGAATGGTCTGATGCTCGTGGACGACGCCGTCGATACGGAACGCCCAGACCGCAGAGCCACGCAGCGACGAGAGCAGCATGCGCCGCATCGCGTTGCCGAGGGTGTGTCCGAAGCCGCGCTCGAGCGGCTGAAGCCGGAATTCAGCGACGTTGGGATTGTCGTCGCGCTTGGTGGACTCGACGAGCTGTGGCCGAACGAGTCCGCGGAGATCGATGGTTGGCATGTGTCAAAAGGGGTCTTGCCGGTTGCCCGGCATCGCCCTGCCCCGCCCTTCACGCGCGGCAGGCTCGAATGGAGGTGAAGGCTCCGACCGAACTACAAACTTCGGTTGTCAGGTTGGCGGGTTGTCTGGTCGTCGAACAACCCGACACCCGATAACCCGTCTTTACACTCTTCGGCGCTTGGGCGGCCGACAGCCGTTGTGCGGGATCGGCGTGACGTCCTTGATGGACTTCACCTGAAGACCCGCCGCGGCCAGTGCCTGGATGGCGGACTCGCGACCGCTGCCAGGGCCCTGCACACGAACGTGCACGCGCTTCACGCCAGCGCTGAGCGCCTCGCGAGCCGCTTGCTCCGCCGCGACGGTCGCGGCGAACGGCGTGCTCTTCTTGGAGCCCTTGAAGCCCGCCTTGCCGGACGAGCCCCACGAGATCGCGTTGCCGTGCAGGTCCGTGATGGTGATGGTCGTGTTGTTGAACGTCGCGCTGATGTGCGCCACGCCTTCCGGGTCCACGACGCGCTTTGCCTTCTTGCCAGTCGCCATTACTTGGTCACCTTCTTCTTGCCGGCGATCGCGCGACGCGGTCCCTTCTTGGTGCGCGCGTTCGTATGGGTCCGCTGACCGCGCACCGGCAGGCCGCGGCGATGACGAACGCCGCGATACGAGCCGATGTCCATCAGCCGTTTGATGTTCATTGCGACTTCGGTGCGGAGCGCGCCTTCCACCTTGTAATCGCGCTCGATCACCTGGCGCAGGCGATTGACGTCAGCATCCGACAGCTCGCGGACACGAAGCGCCGAATCGATGCCGGCCTTCTCCATGATGTCGGCCGCATTGTGCCGACCGATGCCGTAGATGTACGTCAGTCCTACTTCGACTTTCTTGTCGCGCGGAAGATCCACGCCCGAGATGCGTGCCATGAGATCAGCCCTGACGCTGCTTGTGCTTGGGGTTGCGCTTACAGATGACTCGCGTCACGCCGTTGCGCTTGACCACCTTGCAGTGCTCGCAGATCGGCTTCACGCTGGTGCGAACTTTCACGAAAACCTCGTCGGTCCTGCGATGCGGATATACGTGCCGTGCTCGAACAGCCTCTAACAGTAGCCCGGGCCTCTACTTAAGGCAAGTCCGCCAACACGGCTTTCATGGCTGCCTGCGGCGACGGCGCGCCGGTCACGGCCCGTCCAATGACCAGGTAGCGCGCTCCCGCAGCCGCGGCCGCTCGAGGCGTGACGACTCGCGCCTGATCCTGCTGATCGCCACCAGGAAGTCGGATTCCGGGAACGAGGGTGGCCAATCGGCTTCCAAATGCGGCTCGAACGGCCGCCGCTTCCTGTCCGCTGCAGACAAGCCCCGTAAGTCCGGACGTCGCCGCAAGCTCGGCCAGGCGCAGAACCTCGTGCTCAACGCTCGGAATCGGCCGCCCCCAAACCCCCGACAGTGCTCCGGCGTCCATGGAGGTCAGCACCGAGACAGCCAGGATGCCGCATGAGCCACCGGCCTCCGCTGCAGCGGATGACGCGGCCTCGAGCATCGCGCGACCTCCCGACGCGTGGACGGTCAGCAGGCGCACACCGAGTGAACACGCGCTGCGCACCGCACCGCGAACCGTGTTCGGGATGTCGTGGAACTTCAGGTCGAGAAAGACGGATGCCTCCCGCTGCCGCACGGCGCGCACGACCGCGGGCCCCTCAGCCGTGAACAGCTCGCTGCCGATCTTGTAGAAGCGACAGAACTCTCCCAACTCGTCAACGACGCGCAGCGCGGCGGCCGTGTCGGCGACGTCCAGCGCGACGATGGGAGTGACGGAGCTCAGGCCGGCCATTCCAGAGTGCCGCGCAACTCCATGAGCGTCGCGACGCCGTGCCGATCGCACCAGTGATCCAACTCGCGGACGATGCGCTCCGGCGCCCGCGGATCCCGCAGTGCGGCAGTTCCGACTCCCACGAGGCTTGCCCCTGCCATGACGTACTGTAGCACGTCGGTGCCCTCGGCGACGCCACCGAGCCCGATGACCGGCACGCGGACCGCGCGCGCCACCTTCCACGTCGCGAGCACTCCAACGGGGAGAATTGCGCGACCGCTGACGCCGCCGGTGCCGAAACCGAGCGCTGGCCGACGACGCTCGACGTCGATGACGAGTCCCGGAATGGTGTTCACGACGGTGATGCCATCCGCGCCCGCGTCTACGGCAATCCGCGCCGCGGCGGCGATGTCCGGCAGCGTCGGGGACAACTTCACGAACAGCGGACGCTGCGTCTGCCCCCGCGACTGCGTCACGACGGCGCGCAGAGACGCGGGGTCGGCGCCGAACTCTGTGCCCCCCTGCTTCACGTTCGGACAACTCACGTTCAGCTCGAAGCCATCGACGGCCGCGGGAAATCGGTGCGCCGCTTCTTCGAGTCCGCTCACCACTCGCGGGAACTCATCCACCGTGAAGCCGACCACGTTGAACAGCTTTCGCGTTCGGGTGTGATGCGTCGCGAGCCAGGGCACCTGGGTGCGCGCGACCTCGGCGAGACCCGGGTTGGCCAGTCCCACCGCATTGATCATCCCGCCGTCGAACTCCGAGACGCGCGGCTCCGGAGCGCCTACCCGGGGCTCGAGGCTGACTGCCTTGGTGACGATTCCACCAACCGCGTCGAGGTCCATGACGTGCTCGAGCTCGACGCCGTAGCCCGCCGTTCCGGCGGCCAGCAGGATGGGATTGCGGAACTGAAGCGAAGAGACGGTAACGCCGAGCCGCGTGCTGCGGCGTTCGGCTTCACTCATGTCCGCTGGACGCACCGCCTCCGCCGCCAACCCGGCGCTGATACCGGGCCAGGTACTCTGCCGTCGCGTCGGCGATGGCGCGCGCCATCGCCCGCTGCTTCGACGGCGAGGCGAGGAATTCCGCTTCCGACGCGTTCGTCCCGAAGCCAAGCTCGACGAGCACCGCGGGCATGAACGAATTCACGAGCACGCGGAACCCGGCCTGCTTCACGCCGCGGCTGGGACCAGGGTGCACCGGTCCCAGGTGCTTCTGGACGATGTCCGCGAGGTCCGACGATTCACGCAGGTGCTCATTCTGCTTCATGTCGCTCAGGATGAAATTGAGCGGATCGTCCGACGCGACGTTGTCCGTCGTCTCGAAGCGGACCGACTCGTTTTCCATCTCCTCGACGCGGCGGGCGTCATCCGTCTTTGCGTCGGCGAGAAAGTACGTCTCGAAGCCACGCGCCGAACCGGGGCTCTGCCACCTCGGGTTCGCGGCATTGACGTGGATCGAGATGAATACGTCGCCGCCCGCCTGGTTGGCGATCTTGCCGCGATCCGCCAACGCAATGAGGGTGTCGCGCGTGCGGGTGTAGACGACATCGAGTCCGTGCTGACGCAGGGCGTCGCCGAGCTTGAGCGCGACCTGGAGCGTGATGTCCTTCTCGTGCAGCCGATCGCCCATGCGCATGGGGCCACCGACATCGACGCCGCCGTGACCGGCATCCACGACGACGCGCGGCTGCGATTTCGGCGAACGCCGGCGCGCCGCGGCCGCGTCGCGATCACTCATCACGCTCGTCCCGGGGCGCACGACGGATTGCACGGGGAGCGATCCCGTTTGCAGTGCGGCGGCCAGCAGGGCTGTCAGCATCATCGCATCCGACTCACTCGCGCCATCTCGCGCTCGGCGTCTCGTTGTCGTTCCGTGTCACGTTTGTCGTGCAGCTTCTTTCCCTTCGCGAGCGCCAGCGCCACCTTGGCCCTGCCCTTCTTGAAGTACAGCTCCAATGGAATGAGCGTGAGGCCCTGCCGCTCGACCGCTCCGATCAAACGACGGATTTCCCGTCGGTGGAGCAACAGCTTGCGGTTGCGCGTCGGCTCGTGATTCACATACCCACCCTTCTCATACGGCTGGATGTGTGAGTTCAGCAGGAAGATCTCGCCGTCACGAACGATGCCGTAGGCGTCGGCGATGCTGGCCTTTCCGTCCCGCAGCGACTTCACCTCGGTGCCGGTCAATGCGATCCCCGCCTCGAACGTCTCCAGCAAGTGATAATCGAAGCGGGCGCGCTTGTTCCGCGCAACCGAAATTCTATCGGAGTCCGGGGAGTCCTTTTGCGTCAAAGTGCCGATCTGCGTTGACTTTACCTAGGGTGAAAAGTACGTTGCTTCTCCCCGCCGAAGTGGTGGAATTGGTAGACGCGCTGCGTTCAGGGCGCAGTGGGCGATAGCCCGTGGGGGTTCGAGTCCCCCCTTCGGCACTGCGGGTCCCTCGTCAGGTGGCCGCGCCGCGCGTCCACGCCGACGGCGGCACGTGTTCCGGGAGCGCCGCTGAGCCGAACACGGCTCGCAGCGACTCGTGTGCCTCCTCCTCGTAGCCGCTGATGACCTCGCCAGCGCGGCGCACGTTGTCGTCGACGTCGCGGAACGAGCCGCCGGCGAACGCCAGCAGAGTCTGCCCCAGGCGAACCGCCGAGTCGGCCACGCGCGCGCCGAGCGCGTCGCGGTACGCGCTGAGGCGCGCGTTGAATTGCCGCTCGGCCAGGTCCCGCCGCTCGCGATCAATGCGATCGTCGCGCTCGAACGCACCGCTCAGCGCACGCGCGACGAGCGAGCTGGTGCGATCGTCCAGTGCGTCGCGTTGTGCGACCAGCAGGCCGATGGCGCGACGTGCATATCGCAGCTCCCAGCACGCGTGATCCTCATCGCCTTTCGTCGCTACGCGCGCCAGCCAGACGGTATCGTCGGTAGACGGCTCGGCCAGCAGGCCGGTGACGAACTGACCCGCTTTGCGCTGTAGCTGGCGCGCCGCGAGCCACCGCTTGAAGAGCGCCACCCGCGCCTCGCCGTCAGCGCAACTGAAGAACCGGGAGCCCTCGCGGGCCGGCCGGTGCTTCTCTGGCCGTCAGGCCGACGCGCTCGCGCACCTCACTCTCCTCGAACAGGAGGTCGGACAGGCGAACGCCGTCGAGCACGGCATCGATTCTCTGCTGCAACATCACCCACACGGGACGGATGCTGCACGCGTGCGACGCGGAACAGCGCTCCTCCTCGACCGGGTGCGACACGCAGTGCAGGTCGAAGGTCTGCAACTCCGACGCGGCGATGACGTCTCGCACAGAGACCTCGCGCGGATCGCGGGCCAGCTTGTACCCGCCATGCGCGCCGCGCGTGCTCGCCACAATGCCAGCGCGCCGCAACCGGATGAGGATCTGTTCCACGTAGTCCACCGGCAGACGCTCGCGCTCCGCGATGTCCCGACCGGTCACCGGACCCTCTCCAACCCGCTTGGCCAGGTGGAGCGCACAGATGACGCCGTATTCCGCGAGTGTGGTTATGCGCACACGTGGACGATAGGGAGACGCGACGAAATCAACAAGGACAGAAGCGGGTTGACGGGTTGACGGGTTGACGGGTTGACGGGTTGACGGGTTGACGGGTTGACGGGTTGACGGGTTGACGGGTTCCGTCAGCCGGCGGCGACTGCGCCGTGCGCGCCGCCGGGGACGCCGATCTCGGTCATCTTCTTGAGGTCCAGCACTTCGTCGATCTGATCGTCGGGAAGGACACCCTCCTTCTTCACCAAGTCCCGGATCAGGATGCCCTCCTTGACGGAACGCTTGCTGATCTCGGCGGCGCGGGCGTAGCCGATCTGCGGCGCGAGCGCGGTCGCGAGCGCCGCGGAGCGCTCGACCCAGTACTCGTTCATCTCGCGGTTGGCCTCGATGCCGTTCACACACTTCTCGGCGAAGACGCGCGCCGCATTCGAGAGGATTCGCATCGAAAGCAGCACGTTGAACGCGATGATCGGCATCATCACGTTGAGCTCCAGCTGCCCATGCTCGGCGGCGATCGCCACGGTCGTGTCGCACCCGATGACCTGGAAGCAGACCTGATTGACCATCTCCGGAATGGACGGATTCACCTTCCCCGGCATGATCGAGGAACCCGGCTGCACCGCAGGCAGGCGGATTTCGTCGATGCCGGTGCGCGGCCCCATCGCCATCAACCGTAGGTCGCTGGCGATCTTGCTGAGATCGAGTGCGAGCACGCGCAACGCGGCGCTGAACCCGGCCACGTCGCCCATGCTCTGCATCAGCTGGATGCGATCCGCGCCGACGCGGAGATCGAGACCGGTGATCTGCTTCAGGTACTTGTTCATCAGCGCCGGGTATTCCTTTTCGACCGTGACGCCAGTCCCGACGGCACTCCCGCCGATACCCAGGTCGCGCAGATAGTCCGCGGCATCCACGACGCGGCGCACGCCACGGTTGATGGAACCGGCGTACGCCTTGAATTCCTGCCCCAACCGAATGGGCATCGCGTCCTGCAGGTGCGTGCGGCCCGCTTTCACGACGTCGTCGAATTCGACCGCTTTCTTCGCCAGCGCATCCTCGAGTGTCTTGAATGACGTGACGAATGGTTGCAGCTGCGCCAGACACGCCAGCCGGATGTTCGTTGGAATCGTGTCGTTGGTGCTCTGCGCCATGTTCACGTGGTCGTTCGGATGCACCGCCTTGTACTCGCCACGATTGCCGCCGAGTATCTCGCTCGCGCGATTCGCCAGCACCTCGTTGACGTTCATGTTGTGGGACGTGCCAGCACCAGCCTGGTACGGGTCCACGACGAACTCGTCGCGATGCTTGCCCGCGAGCACCTCATCCGCCGCCGCGATGATCGCGTCCGCGATCTTGGGATCGAGCCGGCCGGTCTCCTTGTGGGTGAGCGCGGCGGCCTTCTTGATCCAGACCTGCGCGATGACGAACGGTTCCTGCGGACGCAGGCCGCTGATCGGAAAATTCTCGAGCGCACGCACGGTTTGCACGCCATAGAAGGCGTTGTGCGGGACCTGCTTTTCTCCCAGCGGGTCCTTTTCGATGCGATGGCTGGACGTCATGTGGATCTCCTCGGTGAGTCGCCGGTCGCGGTCTTGGCCGCGCCACCGGTCAACGCTCGTTCAGATTCAAATATGGATTCGTGGCCAGCTCGGTGCCGATGCTGGTCGGCGGCCCGTGGCCCGGATAGACGACAATCTCGGGATCGAGCGTCGCGATCTTGGCGAGCGACGTCTCCATTTCTCTCGGATTTGAGAACGGCAGATCGGTACGGCCGATCGATCCTGAAAACAGCAGGTCGCCGCCCACCATCAGCCCGTCGGCAAGAAACACCACGTGGCCCGGCGAGTGCCCCGGGGTGTGCAGGACGCGAACCGTGTGCGCGCCCAGCTGGAGCTGGTCAGCGTCGGCAAGCTCGCGGTCCGGATCGGCGGGCTGTTCGAACGCGAAGCCGTAGACCTCCGCTTGTTGGGCGGCCCGACGATAGAGTGCGAGATCGCTGGGATGCAAGTAGACCGGCACGTCCCATCGACCCCTGATTTCAGATATGGCGCCGATGTGATCGAGATGGGCGTGGGTCAGCCAGATCGCGTCGGGCATCGCACCGGCCTTCTCTACCATGCGGATGATCCGCGCGGCCTCGTCGCCCGGGTCGATGAGGACTCCGCTGCCCGAGTCAGGATCGCTGAGCAGGTAACTGTTCTCCTGAAAGGGACCGACAGTCACCCACTCGATCTTCACGCCGTGTAGCCTCCGGTGCCTTCGATCTTCGGCACGCGCTGGCCATCGCGCAGACCCTTGAGGTACTTCTCAGCGGCGATCGCGGCCGTCGTGGCGTCACCGACCGCGGTGGTGACCTGACGGGTGAGCTGGGCGCGCACGTCGCCCGCCGCAAACAGGCCGGGGATGCTCGTCTGCATGTTGGTATCGGTGAGCAAATACCCCATGTCGTCGTGGTCGACGTGGCCGTCGATGATGCCCGTATTGGGACGAAAGCCGATGAAGACGAACAGTCCCGTCGCCGGGAGATCGCGCATCGAGCCCGTCGTCACGTGGCGGAGGCGGAGGCTGTTGACGAGACCGTCGCCATTCGCATCCACGCGTTCGACGACCGTGTCCCAGATCGGCTCGATCTTGTCGTTCTCGAAGACTCGCTGTTGCAGGATTTTCGACGCACGCAGCTCGTCGCGCCGATGGATGAGGTAGACCTTGCTGGCGTACCGCGTGAGAAAGTCCGATTCCTCCGCCGCGGCGTCGCCACCGCCAACCACCGCGATCGTCTGATTGCGGAAAAATGCGCCATCGCAAATCGCGCAGTACGAGACGCCCTTGCCGGCGTACTCGAGTTCCCCGGGAATGCCGAGCTTCACCGGCGTGCCACCGGCCGTGATGATCGCGGTGGGCGAGAGATAGACATCGCCCTCGTCGGTGATGGTCTCGAACATTCCGTCGTCGCGCTTGCGCAGCGTGGTGACGGTCACGCCGTTCTTGAACTTGGCGCCGAACTTGGCCGCGTGGTCCGCGAACTTGTCCGCGAGCTCGCGGCCGAGGATGTGCTCGAAGCCGGGATAGTCTTCGACGAGCTCCGTGTTCAGCAGCTCGCCTCCCGGCAATCCGCGCTCGAGGACCACGGCGTCCAGCATCGCACGACCCGCGTACATGGCGGCGCACATGCCGGCCGGACCGGCCCCGATGATCACGACTTCATGCTCGAACGTTTTGCCCAAGGCGTGCCTCTCTAGCGGCGAACGTGCCGCCCACCGTCAACGATGATCGTCTCCCCGGTAATGTATTCGGCGTCGAGGAGGAAGAGCATCGCCGAGGCGACGTCGCCAGGTGTGCCCTGACGTTGCAAAGGGGTCGTGGTCCGGAGATGCTCCGCTTCGGCGGCGCTGAAGTTCTCGGGCAGCAGCACCGTTCCCGGCGCGATGCCATTGACGCGCACTTCCGGCGCGAGCACGTGGGCGAGGGACCGTGTCAGGTGGACGACGCCACTCTTCGTGAGCCCGTGCGGGATGTACGCGGGCCAGGTCTCGAACGCAGAGAGGTCCGCGATGTTGATGATCACCCCGCGCGACCGCTTCAAGTGTGGCGCTGCGGCCTGCGAAAGGAGAAACGGCGCGCGCAAGTTGAGCGCGAACATGCGATCCCAGTCGGCCGGGTCCACCGTGCCGAACGGCGTTCGAGCCATGAGCGCCGCGGAGTTCACCAGAACGTCGAGCGTGCCGTACGCGTCGACCACGCGCTGGATCAGGCGGGACGGTTCCTCCGCGCGGGTGAGATCCCCACCGAACGCCTGTGCGCGACCGCGCGTACCGCCGGCGATCGCATCGACGACCTCCTGCGCGCCCTTGGCGGTCTCGTTGTAGTGGACCGCTAGAGTCGCGCCGCGCTCCGCGAGCGCGAGCGCCAGGGCTCGCCCGACGCGCTTGCCGGCACCAGTGACCAGCGCAACCTTATCGCGCAGTTCCATAGGCGCTTCACGCGACGCGCCGCGAGCCCCGCGCGGCGACGCGTGCGTCCTGCGCTGCCAGCCACGTGGACGGCACGCGCATCATCCCCAGCGAGCGGGATCCGTCGGAGCTGCCGTGCCAATCGGATCCGCCGCTTCGGACGAGATCGAATTCCCCGGCGAGGCTGTCGAGTCGCTGCGCGTCGTCCCAGCTGTGCCCCGGATGGAGCACCTCGACGCCGTCCAGCCCGAGGGCCGCGAGGGCCGCGATGCGTTCGCGCGTGCCCTGCGAACCGGGATGCGCGAGGATGGCGAGACCGCCCGCCCGGCGAATCAGTCCAATGGCTTCCGCCAGTGGCAGCCGGTCCTTGGCGACGAACGCGGGCTTGCCATTCCCGAGCCAGCGTTCGAACGCCTCGCGAAAATCCCCGGCGTGACCGGCGGCGATGAGCGCGCGCGCGACATGCGGACGACCGACGGCGCCGCCAGCGGCCTGCGCGAGGACCGCCTCGAAGGTGATCGACACGCCGAGTGACTCCAGGCGCTCCACCATGCGCATCGCCCTGCCCATGCGCATCTCCCGAAGGCCGGACAGTCGATGCTCCAGCTCATTGAGCTCGCTCAGGTGAAGCCCGAGAATGTGCGTCTCGGTATCGTCCTCCACGGCGCTGAGCTCCACGCCATTGATCACGCGTATGCCGTGTTGCGCGCCGGCCGCGCGCGCCTCCGCCAGTCCAGCAGTGGTGTCGTGATCGGTGAGCGACACGGCGCCAAGGCGAGCGGCACGAGCCGCGGCGATCACCTTCGCCGGAGGCAGCGCTCCATCCGACGCCGTGGAATGCATGTGCAGATCCACGAACTCATCGAGCCTTTCCGCGCCCGCCAACGAGGAATCACTCACGACGCGTAATCCGCCTCGGGGCTCGTCTCGCCCGGCTGGGACGCTTCGAACAAGCGCAGCAGCTCGCTGTCCGGCATCTCCGCCAGCGACCGCTCGCGCGAGCGCGCTCCGAGTGGTGAGTAGCGCGTCACGCGAACGACGCGCTTGCCATCCGCGTGCGTCACGAACAGCACCGCAAACTCGTCGCGGTCGTACTGGGTGACGCGACCCGAGGGGAACACCAGCCACGTCTTGCCGGCGACGGTCATCGTTCGTGTAGGCATCTGCTCAGCTCAGCTCCACCTCGATGTACGTGCGCGCCGCATCCACCTGGCCGGCCGGCGCTCCGCGATGCGCGGTATTCAGCGTGCCAACGTCGTTCGCCTCGAAAAACTCGACGTAGGCGCCGGCGAGCGACTCCTCCTCGAACACCCAGTAGTGACAGCCCGCGCCCTCGTAGTGCGACCGGAGTCGCCGGGCGCGCTCACGAAACGCGCCGCGATCGGGCGGCAGCACATTGGTGTGCCGCATCGAGATAGCGCGGGCCACGGTCAGCTCTCGCCCTCCGGATATGTCTCGAGCCCACGCTTCACGTCGGCCAGAAACTTGTCCGCGTCCGCGCCATCGACGATGCGATGGTCGAACGAGAGCGAGAAGTACGCGCACGTGCGAATTGCGATCACGTCCTCGCCGTCCGGGCCGGCGACGACCTTCGGCCGCTTTTCGATGGCGCCCAGGCCAAGGATGGCCGACGTGCCCGCGGGAATGATCGGCGTCCCGGCGAGCGAGCCGAACACCCCGGGATTCGTGATGGTGAACGTCGCGCCCTGCACCTCGTCCGGCTTGAGCCGCTTGGTGCGTGCGCGATCCGCGAGGTCGTTGAGCGACTTCGTGAGTCCCGAAAGTGACAGATCATCGGCCTGCTTGATGACCGGGACGATGAGGCCCCAGTCGAGCGCGACGGCGATGCCGATGTTGTACTGCCTGCGATAGATGATCTGGTTCTGCGTGTGCGCCGCGTTGAGCACCGGATGCTTCTTGAGCGCATCGATGACGACGCGGATGATGAACGGGAGGAACGTGAGCTTCTGCCCCGTCTGAGCCTCGAACGTCGCGCGCATCTTCTGCCGCAGCTTCGCCACCCGCGAGAGATCGATCTCGAAGAACGACGTGACGTGCGCGGCATGCCGGCGCGCCAGCACCATGTGGTCGCTGGTGAGCTGCCGGATCTTCGACATCGTCTCGAGCTTGTCGCCCGGCCACGCCTGCACGTCGACGCCATGGGTGTCGACGCCGGCGGGGGCATGCATCGACGGGCGCGCCATCGGCGCGGCGCCGGACTCGAGATACTGCATGATGTCGCGCTTGGTCACGCGCCCGGCGATGCCGGAGCCCTGCATTCCGGCGATCTCGACACCGTGTTCTGCCGCGATCTTCCGGACCAGGGGAGACGACTTGGTGCGCAGCCGATCCTCGAAGGACCCGCCGTTGCCGTGCGGTGCCGGACGAGGGGCACCCGGCGCCGGCGCGGGCGCGGCTGCGACGGCGGCTTTGGCCGGTGCAGCGGGTGCAGCGGGTGCAGCGGGTGCAGGCTTCGCCGGTGCGGGCGCCGGTGCCGCGGGTGCCGGCGCCGGCGCAGCGACCGCCGCACCGACTTCGGTTTCCAGACGCGCCACGACCGTCGAGACGGGAACCGTCTGACCTTCCTGGACGAGGATCTCCGCCAGCGTCCCGCTCGTGGGCGCCGGAATCTCCGCGTCCACCTTGTCCGTCGAGATCTCGAAGATGGGCTCGTCACGCTTCACGCTGTCGCCGACCTTCTTGAGCCACTTGGACAGCGTTCCTTCCGCGATGGATTCACCCATCTGAGGCATCACTACGTCAACGCGAGCCACTGTGATCCCTCCTCAATCGGTGGACGTACGGCTGTGATCGCTCTGTCGGAGTCGCGTGATCGCGACGGCGGGGAGCAGGATCGCGCCAAGAACCATCCCGGTAATCCAGTACGGAAAAAAGTCGCAAATCGGAAAGCTGTCCTTCGGCGGCACGCACTGGCGGGCGTGGCCGACGACCCAGCCGACGAAGACGCCGATCATGCCGCCCCCGAAGAAGCCGGCGACGGTCGTGACGCAACCGACACCAATATACGCCCAAGCGTTGTGGGCCGGCGTCTCCGGGGCGGCATTCGTCACGAGCGGATCCTCAGTAGGCGGCGAGCTGGCGACACGCCTGCACGACGTCCGCCGTCTGCGGCAGCACGAAATCCTCGAGGTGCGGCGCATATGGGAGCGGAACATCGTGGGCAGTGACGCGCCAGACAGGTGCGTCAAGCCATTCGAAGCAGCGCTCGTTGATGCGCGCGGTGATTTCACCCGCGATGCCGCCCGTGCGGGTATCCTCGTGCACGATGAGCGCGCGGTTGGTCTTCGTCACCGTCGCCACGATGGCCTCCTCATCGAGCGGGGCCAGCGAGCGCAGATCGATCACCTCGACCGATAGGCCGTCCTCCTTCTGCAGAATCTCAGCGGCCTCGAGCGCCTTCCATACGGTAGCCGCGTAGGTGATGACGGAGAGATCGGTTCCTTCGCGCGCCGTTCGAGCCTTGCCGATCGGCACGACGTGATCACCCGCTGGCATCTCTTCCTTGATGCGGCGGTAGAGATACTTGTGCTCGAAGAAAAGGACGCAGTCGTCGTCCCGCACGGCCGCCTTGAACAGGCCCTTGGCATCCGATGCGGTGGCCGGATACACGACCTTGAGACCCGGCGTGTGGATGAAGCCAGCTTCGGGATTCTGCGAGTGGAACGGCCCGCCGCGCACATAGCCGCCGCTCGGGCCACGCACGACCATCGGACACGGGAGGAACGCGCGGTAGCGCGCGGTCGCCACGTAGTTCGTCAGGATGTCGTACGCGTTCCCGATGAAGTCGATGAACTGCATCTCGACGATCGGCCGCATGCCCATGTGCGCGGCGCCGGCGGCTGCGCCGACGATGCCGATCTCGGAAATCGGCGAATCGATCACGCGCTGCTCGCCGAACTTCGTCAGCAGCCCTTCGGTGACCTTGAACGCGCCGCCATACGCGCCGATGTCTTCGCCGACGCAGAAGACGTTCGGATCGCGCTCCATTTCCTCGAAGTGCGCTTCGCGGATGGCTTCGAGATAGGTGATCTCAGGCATCGCCGTGCGTGTCCGACGGATACGTCCCCCAGCCTTCCGCGCGCTCGTGCGCCTGAACCACGGCACCGCCCTCGCGGAACCAGAGCGGAGTTTCCCGTGGTGGATTCGCGTAAATCCCTTCGAGCGCATCAAGCGCTTCGGGAGCCGGCGATTTCTCCGCCTCGTCCGTCGCCCGATCCACTTCGGCCTGCACCCGGGCGTCGATCGCCTCGAGCTCCGATGGATCGAAATCAAAGTCGTCGACGAGGCGCTGCAGGTAGCGATCGATCGGGTCGTTCTCGCGCTCCCAGCGCTCGATCTCGCCCTTGGGGACGTACGATTGATTGTCGTGTTCCGCGTGCCCCTTGCGACGATACGTGATCAGCTCGATGAGCGAGACACCGCCGCCGGCACGTGCGCGATCCACCGCGCGCTTCGTCACGTCGTAGACGGCCAGGACGTCGTTGCCGTCGGCCTGCTCCCCCGGGACGCCGTATCCGATGGCCTTGTCGACGAACTGCTTCGCAGCCGTCTGCCTGGTGGTCGGCGTCGAGTAGGCGTAGCCATTGTTCTCAACGACCACGACGAGCGGGCAGCGCCGCACCGCGGCGAAGTTGATGCCCTCGTGAAACGCGCCCGTGGATGTGGCACCGTCACCGACGAAGACGAGACCGACGCGGTCCTCGCCGCGCATCTTGAAGGTGAGCGTCACGCCCGTCATCACCGGGACCATGTCGCCCAGCGGCGAGATCTGTCCGATGAACCCGCGCTCGAGGTCCCCGAAGTGGATGTTCAGCTCGCGGCCGCGCGTGGGGGAATCGCCCTTCGCCATGTACTGCTTGAGCACTTCCACCGGCGTCGCGCCCTTCACCAGCATCGCGCCAAGGTTGCGAATCAGGGGCGACATGATGTCGCGCCGCTCGAGGGCGAAGCACGCGCCGACGGCGTCGGCTTCCTGCCCCAATGACCGGAACAGTCCGCCGACCACCTTGGTCTGCCGGTACAGCGCGACCAGCCGCTCCTCGAGCGTGCGGGTGAGACGCATCCAGTAGTAGAGCTCGAGCAACTGCTCCCTGGACAACTTCGCGGCGGGGGTCCGCGCCGTCTTGCGCGGTGCCTCCGCCACCTTCGTCTTACCCATCAATACGCCGCCTCGAGCGTGTGTCGCGGATCTTCAGCGCGATGCAATGTCACGAAGAACTGCTTCACGTTCCGATCCATCCGGCTCTCGCCCATCTGATCCGTCTGGACCTCGACGAACGTGTAGTGTCCGCCTTCGGCCTGTGCGGAAATCTTCAGGACGCCGAGCGGTCCCGCGAATGTTCGCGACCGGGCCGCCGTGGCCCGCGGCGCGAGGGCGATCTTGGGGAAAAACGAGTCGGCCCGCGACAGGACGTCGTGGGGCGGCAGGTGACAGCGGAAGAAGTGTCGCATCAGGGAGTTGTGCCCGGTCGTTCGCCGAAGACTTCCTGCAACCATTCCACTTTTTCGAGCGCGTGGAGCGAATCGCGTCGGAACCGGATGGCGACCGCCCAGGTTCCGGAGGTGACGAAATTCAGCTTGCCGTAGTACGTGCCCAGCTCGGCGCCCTTGGTGAACCCATCCCAGGTGCTGGCTCGTTCCGCGTTGCTCGCGAAGATCTGTCCCTCGCCGGTCTCGATCGGCTGGCGGCTGTCGCGATCGCGAATGACGACCTTGTACAGGATGCTCTCGCGCGCGTGCGGCGGCGATTGGCTGGCGGCGATCGTGAACGCGTACGTGGACGAAATCATCCGCAGCTCGTACTGCCGCGGCTGGCGCGGGCCGCACGCCGCGATCGCCGCGACCATCGCGAGCGCCAGCGCACCAAGGCGGTGCGCACCAAGGCGGTGCGAGGCGCGCCGTGCGAACGTGAGGCGACGTGCTTCAGCGTGCGTCATGCGAGATACGTCAGCATGCGTCATTCGCTGTGCGTCAGCACGCCTCGTACGGCCGCTTTCGAGCATACACCAGCCGGGTGCCAGTTCAGGACTGATAGTACTCCAGCCCCAGGTGCGTGATCTGCTCCTCGCCCATGAGATGCCGGAGCGTGTTCTTCAGCTTGGTCTGCTGGATGAAAAGATCGTGTTCCGGCTGAAGTCCCGCAGCGGCCATCGGCGATTTGTAATAGAAGCTTAACCATTCCTGAATCCCCTTCATGCCGGCGCGCTGCGCAAAGTCGCTGAACAGCGCGAGGTCGAGCACGATGGGGGCCGCGAGAATCGAATCGCGGCAGAGGAAATTGACCTTGATCTGCATCGGGTAGCCCATCCACCCGAAGATGTCGATGTTGTCCCAGCCTTCCTTGTTGTCGCCGCGCGGCGGGTAATAGTTGATGCGGACGACGTGCGAGAAGTCCTTGTAGAGCTGCGGATAAACGTCCGGCTGGAGGATGGTGTGCAGGACGCTGAGCTTCGACTCCTCCTTCGTCTTGAACGACGCAGGATCGTCGAGGACTTCGCCATCGCGGTTGCCGAGGATGTTCGTCGAGTACCAGCCGGCGAGGCCCAGCATGCGCGCCTTGAGGCCGGGCGCGATGACCGTCTTCATCCAGGTCTGCCCGGTCTTGAAATCCTTGCCGGAGATGGGCACGCCGCGTTCGTTCGCGAGCTGAATGAGGGCAGGCGTGTCGACGGCGAGGTTCGGCGCCCCGTTGCAGTACGGAACGCCCTCCATGATGCAGGCCCACGCGTACAGCATCGACGGCGCGATGGCTTCGTCGTTGCGCTCCATCGCTTTCTCGAGCTGGTCCACCGTGGCGTGCTGCGGCCCTGGCTTGATGTACGCCTCGGTCGAGGCGCACCAGACGGCGACGACACGATCGAGCGAGTGCTTGCGTTTGAAGTCGCGGATATCCTGGCGCAGCTGCTCTGCCAGATCGCGCTTGCTCTTCCCCTTCTTGACGTTCTCGCCGTGCAGCCGGGTCACGTACTTGTTGTCGAACACCGCAGGCATCGGGCGCACGTCGCGGAGAAACTGCGCGATCGGCTCGAGGTCGCGCTCTTCCAGCACGCCGGCTTTCCTCGCCGCCGTGAGCGCGTCATCGGGAATCGGATCCCACGCGCCGAACACGAGGTCCTCGAGCCCGGCGAGCGGAACGAAGTCCTTGATCAGCGGTGAGCGGTTCTCGGTGCGCTTGCCGAGGCGGATGGTCGCCATCTGGGTCAGCGACCCGATGGGTTTCGACAGGCCGCGGCGTACCGACTCCACGCCGGCGATGAAAGTGGTCGCGACGGCACCGAGTCCCGGCGTCAGAATGCCGAGGCGGCCGGTCGCGGGTTTGATCGAGGACGGACGACTGGCCGGAGAGTTCTTACCCTGCACGTGCGTCATTCTCCCTTGATGAGCGAACGCGTCGTCGTTTCACGAGCCTTCTGACGACGCTCTCTGAAGCGGTACTCGGTCGACTCTTTGTCTGACGTGGGTCGCGTGTTGTCGTAGACGTAGAGGATACGCTGCACCACCGTGACCCACGCCGTGATCGTGAGGATGATGATGATAATCGCCAACACCCACCCATTGAGGGTGAGTCCGAAAAATGCCTGCGGCGCGGACAGCAGCACCACGCGCTCGGGGCGCTGCAGCATCCCGACTTTTGCGTCGAGACCCAGGGACTCCGCGCGTGCCCGGGTGTAGGACGTCAGAAAGGCCCCGATAATGCCAGCGAGACAGACGACCACCATCGGCACGCTATGATGCAGGGGATTCAGCGCGTAAAACACGGCGAGCCCTCCGAGCGTAGCGCCGTCGGCGACACGGTCGAGGGTCGAATCGAGGAACGCGCCGAAGGCCGAGCTCGTGCCGCCACGGCGCGCCACCATTCCGTCCAGCACGTCGGTGAGCGCCGTGATACCAAGCAGCCACCCACCGGTCTTGATGTGGCCGGTGCCATACAGCACGCCGCCGGCCACCATGAAAACAGTGCCCGCTATGGTGATGGTGTTGGGATGGACGCGGCGCCGGACAAGCCAGTCGGCGATCGGGTCCATGAGGCGCAGGTATCCATTTTTCAGCCAGTCCGGCAAGATCTGCATTCTGCTCCGGGGACGGCCGGAAAGAGTGGCCTAAAAACAAAAGGCCGGAGGAACGCTCCGGCCCGTAAAAGTATCGGCTCCACAGACTTGTAGCAACCGAAGGGAAGCGAGCGCGCTTGGTATTTTCGCGCGCAGATCGTTCATGGCACGCGCCAATTCACCATTTCCGTCATCGTCACACCGCTGCGCTGATATCCGGTGGAGCCGTCGACCGGCGTCGCCTTCAGCGTCACGGTGGTCCCGGAGCGAATCCCGGGCACCGGAAGATGCTCGGTGGTGTTGGCGGCGACCTGACGGACGAATTGATCGCTGCCACCGGTGTTCACGTACACGTTGACCGCCTTGGACAGGTTGTTCGTGAAGTGGATGGCAACTTCAGCGCTCTGCGTCGGCGCGGTGCGAACCTCCACCTGGCGCGGTCCACAAGCGGTGGCGACCAGCAACACCAGAGCGGCGAACGTGACGCGCATGGGTTTCTCCTGTCATTTTGCGTGATATTATCAGCCGCGCGCCGAGCGCGGCGCCAACAATATGAGAATCGTAGCGAACTCGACGATGCAAGTAGTATGCGCGGCGTTGATCGCTGGCGCATCCTCCCTCGCGGCGCAGAACGACAGCCGACCGCGCGAGGCGGCGCGTCGTCCCGCGCTGTCGCGCGAGCTGCGCGACTCGCTGAGGCACATCCTCACCGCCGCCGTCGCCGATCATGCCTTCCCGGGCGCGTACGCGGTCGTCGGCGACTCGCGTGGCATACTCGCGGAAGCAGGAGCGGGACATTTGGACTGGGCACCCTCGCCGGTCCCGAGTCGTCACACGCTCTGGGACATCGCTTCGCTCACGAAAGTCGTCGGCACCACTACGGCGCTGGCGCGGCTGGTGGAACGCAGCAAGGTGGCGCTCGATAGCCCGGTGCAGCGGTATGTGCCGGATTGGACGGGCCCGGGCAAAGAGAAGGTCACGGTTCGACACCTGCTCACGCACACGAGCGGCTTGCCGGCCTTCAAGCCGTACGACCAGCAGACGCACGACCCCGACTCGCTGGCCAAGTTGATCTTCGCGACGCCACTCGAGCGGGCGCCGGGCGACAGCATGGTCTACAGCGACATCGGCGCCTTCATGATGGGACAGATCGTCGAACGCGTCTCCGGCAAGCGGCTCGACGAGTATCTCCGCGTCAATGTCTTCAAGCCGCTCGCGATGCGCGAGACGATGTACAACCCGCCACGGTCGCTCTGGAGTCGCGTGGCACCGACCGAAGTGGACACCTTGCGCGGCGGCCTGGTGCGCGGAAAAGTGCACGACGAGCGCGCGTACTACCTGGGAGGCATGGCAGCACACGCCGGCCTCTTCACCAGCGCCGCCGACCTGTCGCGATTCGCAGAGATGCTGCTTCACGGAGGAATCCTTGATGGACATCGCGTGCTCCGCGCCAGTACAATCCGTGAGTTCACCGCCTACGCGGACTCCAGCCGCAGCAACCGGGCGCTCGGCTGGCAGAAACCTCCCGCGGCCTGGGCGGGCAAGTTCATGTCGAGCCGGGCCTATGGACACACTGGCTTCACGGGCACTTCCATCGCGATCGACCCGGATCTCGACCTGTACATCATCCTTCTCTCCAACCGCGTGAACCCAACGCGCAACAATCCCAAGATCGGTGACGTCCGGGCACACCTCGCCGACGCGGTCGTGACGACAGTGCGCGCCCGCCGCGGCCCCACCATCAACGTCGAGCATCGATGACATTCACCTGGGTCGACTGGTCGATCGTCGCCGCCTACTTCCTCCTTTCGGCGGGCATCGGGTTCGCCTACACGAAACGGGGCGGCGAGAGTCTGAGCGAGTACTTCCTCTCCGGCCGTCAGGTGCCCTGGTGGCTTGCCGGAGCATCCATGGTGGCGACGACGTTCGCCGCGGATACACCGCTGGTCGTGACGGGCCTGGTCGCCACGAAAGGCGTCGCCGGCAACTGGCTGTGGTGGTGCTTCGTGATGAGCGGGATGCTCACGGTGTTCTTCTTCGCCAGACTGTGGCGTCGCGCGCACGTGATGACCGACATCGAGTTCGCCGAGATCCGCTACAGCGGCAGACCTGCGACGTTCCTGCGCGGATTCCGGGCGGTGTATCTCGGCATCATCGTGAACCTGATCATCCTCGGCTGGGTCACGAAGGCGATGATCAAGATCCTCACGATCTCGCTCGGCGTGAACCCGTACGTGGCGGTCGGCATCTGCTTCGTGATCACGGTCGCGTATTCGGTGGCGGCCGGCATGTGGGCTGTGCTGTGGACCGATCTCGTGCAGTTCGTGATCAAGATGACCGCCGTGATCGTGCTCGCGATCTTCGCGGTGAAGGCCGTCGGTGGAATGGACGTCCTCAAAGCCAAAGTCGCGGAGCACTTCGGCAGCGAATCGGCAGCGCTGTCCGTGCTCCCGGTATCGACGG
Source organism: Gemmatimonadaceae bacterium (assembly GCA_035758925.1). Classification (GTDB taxonomy): domain Bacteria; phylum Gemmatimonadota; class Gemmatimonadetes; order Gemmatimonadales; family Gemmatimonadaceae; genus DASPMP01. Next base: position 9,521 of record DASTVV010000094.1, on the reverse strand, counting down.
GACCGAACGGCCTGATGGGCTACGCGTGGATGCCACTCTTCACGCTGGCGATGTTCCTGTTCGTCCAGTGGTGGGCCGCGTGGTATCCCGGCGCAGAGCCCGGCGGCGGCGGGTACGTCGCGCAACGAATCTTCTCCGCGAAGACGGAACGCGACGGCGTGCTGGCGACGCTGGCCTTCAACGTCGCGCATTACGCCCTGCGTCCATGGCCCTGGATCATCACCGGGCTGTGCACGGTGGTCCTCTATCCCAAGGGCATTGGCCCGACCGGTGACAAAGAGGGCGCGTACGTGCAGGCGTTCGTGGATCTGCTGCCCACGCCCTGGCGCGGGTTCATGATGGCCGGCTTCGCGGCCGCGTACATGTCGACGGTTGCGACGCAGCTCAACTGGGGAGCGTCGTACCTCGTGAACGACGTGTATCGCCGCTTCATCCGGAAACAGGCGCCGGAGTCGCACTTCGTGGCGGTCTCCCGCGGCGCGACCGTGGTGCTCTTTCTGCTTTCGATCGCGGTCACCTGGCAGCTGGATTCGGTCGCGCAGGCCTGGCAGCTCCTGATCGGCCTGGGTGCCGGTACAGGACTGGTCTACATCCTTCGCTGGTATTGGTGGCGGATCAACGCATGGAGCGAGATCAGCGCGATGGTCGCGTCGTTCGTGACGTTCACGACGGTCGGCGGATCGCTTGGATTGCTCCTCTCGAAAATCGGCCTGGTTTCGTCGCCACAGGCGCTGACACCGGCATTCGTTCGCAACGCCGGCACGAACACCGATGCCATGGTGCTGCTGGTGACGGTGATCGTCACGACGGTGGTCTGGATCACCGCGACATTCCTCACACAGCCCGAACCTTCACACGTGCTGGACGCGTTCTACCGGCGTGTCCGGCCCGGGGGCCGGGGATGGCGTCCGGTCGTCGACCGACTCGGGATCGGCGTCGAGACAATCGCCGGTGGCGGGCTCGCCTGGGCGAACTGGCTGGCGGGCGTCGTCGCTGTGTACGCTACGCTGTTCGGGATCGGAAAAATCCTCTTCGGATACTGGGGCCTGGGCCTGACGCTCCTCGGGATCGCGCTGTTGGCGTTTCTGTGGATCGCGCGTGCGCTTCGCGTCCAGGATCAGGTCGCCGCGGTGTTACCTCCGAGCCCGACGGTTGATCATTCTCTGAGGACGGCCGACCGGAGCTAGGCTTCTTTCTTGAAGGCAGTACCCTGGAGCCGTATATTTCGCTAACCATCGCGGCACCAAAGCGATGCAGGAAAACCGGCTGACCTCGTGTACGCAGCGATGCGCGCTCGGTCACCTTTAGGTTGGAGGATTGATGAGCACGATTCAGCAGCCCGACGTGCTGGTGACGGTCACCCCGGTTGCCAGCGTCGAGGTCAAGAAGTTCATGGACCAGGAGAACGTGGATCCCGCCAAGGGCGGTTTGCGCGTGAGCGTCCAGCCCGGCGGCTGTAGCGGGTTCAAGTACGGCCTCCTCATCGAGGACGAGCCAGCCGAGGACGATCTCCAGATCGACCAGGGCGGGTGGAGGGTCTTCGTGGACCCCTTCTCCGCGCAGTACATCAACGGCGTCACGATCGATTTCGTCTCGTCGATGCAGGGTTCGGGTTTCACCTTCAAGAATCCGAACGCCACCGGCGGGTGCGGCTGCGGTAGCTCCTTTAGCGCATAGAGGCTCACATGGATCGGTCGGTTTCCGGCGCTTCGACAAGCGTCGGCGCCGAACAGAAGGCCCGCGAACGGTCATCCGCTCGCGGGCTTTTTCACGACGGCTACGGCTCTGTCGGCTTGGAAAAAATTCGTACGGTGGTGGTGGGCGACCACGAGGAGATCGCCCTGCTCGTCGCTGACCGCATTGCAACGCTGATCCGCGAGCGCAATGCGACGGGAACCACCGCGGTACTCGGACTGGCCACCGGGTCAACGCCGATCGGCGTGTACCGGGAGCTCGTGCGAAAGCACAAGGAAGAGCGACTCAGCTTCCGGCATGTCGTGACGTTCAATCTCGACGAGTACTACCCGATGGCGCCGGACAGCATCCACTCCTACCACCGCTTCATGTGGGAGAATCTGTTCTCGCACGTCGACATCGACCCCGCGAACGTCCACATCCCCGACGGCACGGTCCCGCGGGAGAAGGTGGACGAGTACTGCCAGGAGTACGAAGCGCAGATCAAGTCGGCGGGCGGTGTCGATTTCCAGATCCTTGGCATCGGCAAGACGGGTCACATCGGATTCAACGAGCCTGGCTCCGGATTCGAGAGCCGGACGCGCCTCGCCACGCTCGATACGGTCACGCGCCGCGACGCCGCCGCGGATTTCTTCGGTGAGGAGTTCGTTCCGCGCGAAGCCATCACGATGGGCGTCGCGACGATTCTCGACGCGCGTGAAATCGCGATCCTCGCAACCGGCGAGCACAAGGCCAGCATCGTGCGACGCGCGGTAGAGGGTGAGATGGATGTCGAGGTCGCGGCGACGTTCCTCCAGCGCCATCCCAACACGACGTTCTACGTCGATCGCGCCGCCGCGGACTCGCTCACGAAGATCGCGACGCCCTGGGTGATCGACGAAGTCCAGTGGACGCACGACCTGATGCTGCGCGCCGTGATCTGGCTGTCGCATCAGGCGCAGAAGGCGATCCTCAAACTGACGATGCGGGACTACGCCGACCACCATCTGTCGTCGCTCGTGTCGAAATACGGATCACCCGGCGAAGTGAACGGGAAAGTGTTCAACATGCTGGGCGCAAAGATCCGCGGAAAATCCAAGCTCCCGACGCATCAGCGAATCATCTGCTTCTCGCCGCATCCGGACGACGACGTCATCTCGATGGGTGGCATCCTCCACAAGCTGGTGGAGAACGAGAACGAGGTGATCGTGGCCTACATGACGAGCGGCAATATTGCGGTCTTCGACCACGACGTCAGGCGCTACGTGGACTTTCTCGAGCGCCTCAGTGACGAAGGCACGCTCGAGCGCCAGCGCGTCGAGGCGCTGGCAAAGCACGTTCACAGTTTCCTGGAACGCAAGCGTCCGGGTGAGGTGGACATCACGGAAGTCCAGGACATCAAGCGAATCATCCGCGAGGCCGAAGCGGTCAGCGGGCTCGAGACGGTCGGGTTGTCGAAGGCCGCGGCCCGGTTCCTCAACCTGCCGTTCTACCAAACGGGCAAGGTGCGGAAGGATCCCATCGGTCCGGCGGACGTGAAGATCGTGCGCGACCTCGTCGAAGAGGTGCGGCCGAGCCTCGTCTTCGTCGCGGGCGATCTCTCGGATCCGCACGGTACGCACCGGATGTGCAAGGAAGCCATCGACGCGGCTCTCGCCGAGATCTACCCCTTGCGCTCGAAGGACACCGCAACCGAGTCGCCCGGCGGGGCGTCCAGCAGGGGCGGCACCAACGAGGCGCCCGAGGTGTGGCTCTACCGCGGTGCATGGCAGGAATGGCCCATCCACGAGGCCACGTGGCTGGTGCCGCTGTCACAGGAGGAGCTGCGGCTCAAGATCCAGGCGATCTTCAAGCATCAGTCGCAGAAGGACAGCGCCCCGTTCCCCGGAGGCTATGACGACCGCGAGTTCTGGCAACGCGTCGAGGGCCGCAACAAGGGCACCGCGGCGGAGCTCGATCGCCTGGGACTGGCCGAGTACTACGCGATGGAAGCCTACGTCGTCTTGTAGCGCCGCAAGACGATGAGATCCATCACCGGTCTCGACATCGCGGTCATCATTGCGTATCTGGCCGGCACCACCCTCCTCGGCCTCTGGGTGGGCCGGCACCAGAAGGACGCGAAGGACTACTTCGTCGCCGAGCGGTCGATCCCGTGGTGGGCGGTGATGTTCTCGGTGGTCGCGAGTGAGACCAGCGCGCTGACGTTCATCAGCATTCCCGGCCTGGCGTACGCAACCAATCTCGGTTTTCTCCAGGTGGCGGCAGGCTACATCTTGGGCCGCATCGTCGTCGCATACACGCTGCTGCCGCGCTACTACGAAGGAAACCTCGTCACCGCCTACGCGCTGCTCGAGAAGCGGTTCGGGTTGGCGACACGACGATTCACGTCCATCGTTTTCATGGTGACCCGCGGGCTGGCTGATTCGGTCCGCGTTTTTGCGACGGCCATCCCCATCGGGCTGATTCTCCAGGGCGCGATCCCGCAACAGTACGTGATGCCCGTCGCGGTGCTGATCCTCGGCACACTCACCATCATCTACACGTATCGCGGCGGCATGCGCGCGGTGGTCTGGACCGAGATCCTGCAGGCGTCGGTCTATATCCTTGGCGGGATCTCGGCGATCGTGTTGATCGGACAGCTCGTGCCCAACGGCTGGTCAGCGGTGACGCAGGCGGCGGGCCCGGCCGGTAAGCTGAAAGTGATCGACCTGTCATTCGACTTTCGCTACAACCTCGAGCACGCGCACACGGTCTTCGCCGGACTGATCGGCGGTGCTTTCCTGGCCATGGCGTCGCACGGCGCCGATCAGCTCATCGTGCAGCGCCTGCTTTCCTCACGCAGCCTGCGCGACGCCCGCGTGGCTCTGATCGGCAGTGGAATCACGGTGTTCCTGCAGTTCACGCTGTTCCTGATGGTGGGCATCGGCCTCTGGGCCTTTTATGCCGGGAAGCAGTTCCCCACCCCGGACGCCGTATTTCCAACGTTCATCATCGAACAGATGCCGCATGGCCTCGTGGGCCTGCTGCTGGCGGCCATCCTCGCCGCCACGATGAGCACCCACTCGGGAGCGATCAACTCGCTCGCAGCCGCCTCCACGCACGACATCTATTTGCCGCTCACGGGCCGATCCGCCGACGACCCGAGGACGCTCAAGGTCGGAAAGATCTTCGCACTGATCTGGGGGATCGCCCTCACCGGTGGTGCCATGCTGTTCCCGCAGAACCAGCAGACGCCGGTGGTGGTCATCGCGCTGTCGATCGCCTCGTTCACCTATGGCGGCCTCCTGGGTGGTTTTTTTCTGGGGCTATTCTGGCCCCGCGCCCGCCAGAAGGACGCCATCCTCGGAATGTCCGTGGGCATCACCTGTATGGCGTTCGTCGTGTTCGCCAGGCAGCTGTCGTCGGTGCTCCCGTGGGTGGCGCCGCTGGCGAAGATCGCCTGGCCGTGGTACGTACTCATCGGTACGACAATCACCTTGTTCGTCGGAATCGTGTCCTCGTTCATCGGATCTCCCCGCCGCGAGCCAGCCGCGGAGCGTCGATCCGTCGCACCGGCCGCTTAGTTTTCTGCCATGGAATCGATCGTAGTCGGCATCGACGGCGGCGGCACCAAGACTCGCGCGCTGCTCGCGGACGAGCGTGGCGAGGCCATCGCGGAAGCGGTCGGCGCCGGGAGCGCCGTTCGCCCGCACGAGGTGGAACGGAGCGCCGGGATCATCGCGGGCGTGGTGCGCGATGCGCTCGAGCAAAGTGAGATGCGCGATGCGCGTCCGCGTGTGCTGATGGTCGGCGTCGCGGGGGTCGGGCGGGAACCCGAGCGTCAGGCGCTGTGGGAGTTCCTGGTGGCCCAGCAGCTGGCGGACGAAGTCGTGGTGCAGACGGACTTCGCCGTGGCACTGGACGATGCATTCGGCGACGGTCCTGGCGTTCTGCTCATCGCCGGCACGGGGTCGTCGGCGTTCGGGCGCGGTCCCACCGGTGCCACCGCCCGCTGTGGTGGCTGGGGGCCGAACATCGGCGACGAAGGAAGCGGCGCGTGGATCGGACGGCGCGCATTGTCCGTGGTCGCCGCGGCGTCAGACGGTCGCGAGCCGGAGACAGCGCTCACCGGAGCGATTCTCACTGCCACCGAGCAGCCAGAGACCAGTGAGCTGATTCGTTGGGCGGCCGGCGCGACGCCCGCGGCACTGGCGACCCTTGCACCCGTCGTCATGACCGTGGCCGACGCTGGCGATCTGCGCGCCAACTCGATCATCAGCATGGCGGTTGAAGAGCTGGCTCTGCACGTCCGAGCGCTGGCGCGCCGGCTGTTCACGGACGAGCGGGCGTCAGTGCCCGTGGCCCTCACCGGAGGACTGTTGGCGAGACAATCGTCTTTCCGGAAGCGGCTCGAGCATCGGCTCAAGTCCGCTGTTCCAGGCGCACAGATCCATGCAGAAGAGGTGGATCCGGCCCGAGGCGCCGTGCGTGGCGCTCTCAGGCACCTGGCCGAACTGGCGACTTGAGAGGACGCTACGGCTCCCTGAAGCTCCAGGCGCCGCGGGTACGCGTAATGAAGATCTGATCTCCCTTGGCCGCGGCGGCGCTCTCGAAGATCTCGACGTTGACCGGGACCTCGATGGTCTTGACGCTCGCGCCGGTGGCGCGATCGACGACGGTCAGGGTATGACCGCCCGGCACATACACGCGCTTGTCGGTCGCCACGATATCCAGTCCGGTGTCGCCCAGCGGTGCCGACCACACGACAGTACCGGTGGCCACGTTCAGGGCGTACAGCCGTAGGTCGCCCCCGTCGGCGTAGATGTAGTTGCCATACGCCGCGGGGCCGCCGGAGGTGCTGTACTTGTAGTCGGGACTGCGGTAGGACCACACGACTTGCCGAGTAGAAAGCCGGACCCCGACCACCCAGGCGAATGCCGACCCCACGATGGCCATATCCCCCACAACGAGGGGCGCACCCTCAACCTGGTTCGCGACATTCGTGGGAGGAAGCTTGAGCCGCCAGAACTCGGTCCCGGACACACGATCGAGCGCGACAAGAAACGCTTCCCTCCACCCGCCGACAATGTCCATCCAATGCCAGACGGCAACCAGAACCGTGTCGCCGGTCAGTTGTACTCCAGTGGCTCCGGAGCGGAACACGTTTGCTGCGGTATCCGTTGGCAGCCTGCCCAGGCGCCAGACCCAGCTCGCGGTGCCGGTGGCAAGACTGACGGCGCTGACGGACGCGCCCCAGGCAGGCACATACGCATGTGAGCCATCAACCGCGGGATGGGTTGCGGCGAGATATCCGGGAAACCCGTCGTTCGTTGTGTCCAATGGTGGCTGATAGCGCCAGCGCACGGCACCGCTGACAAGGTCCAGCGCGACGACCTCCCGATCGGCTTCGGCAATCACGAGGTTGCCGGCGATCAGGATTGACGCGCCCTGGATCCGTCCGGGGCTGGCAATCACCGTGCTCCACCGCGCGACACCAGTGAAGATGTCACGCGCGATCACCGACCCATCGCCCGCGCCAAAGACAACAGTGTTTCCAGCGGCAGCTGGTGCCGACAGCGTCTGCCCAGCTTGTGAAGCCAACCACAGTTCCTGAACGCCGGTTCGATTGTCCGTGGGCGAGCGACAGCCCGCCTCGAACCCGATTACCAACAGTGCCAGGAGAAGGCGGGGCGAAGTTCGGATGTAACGTGTCACGACGGCTCGCCTCCAAAACAGTACTCTCAGAAATAGCATTGCGGTGCGCCAGCGCTGACCGCGACCGATCGGGAAGCGGTGGCCGAGCGTCCGGCCGCGTCCGTCACGGAAAGATTCAAGTAAAAGGCGTAGCCATTGTTGGCAAAGGTCGCCTCCATACTGGCCCCGAGATACTGTGCACCGGCGAACCAGGCGTAGGAGTATGGCCGACCATTTTGCGAACGCCCCGCCGCCGCAGTGGAGCGCGAGTTTCCGTCGTCTCCGGTTCCGCGCGCGTCGAGGCCAACGAGATTGGCGAATCGCTCACGACCGCGAACTCCGTCCCACATTCCGGCGGACACTCGGTCGTTGACCTCGCCCCCGAGCGCGCGAATCGCGTAGTAGGGATCGTCGTACACCGCGGCTCGCAAACCTGGATCGGTCGCAAACGCGTCGAGCAGATTAGCTCCCTCGATCGGTTGAGTTAGTACCACGACACCCTGGTCCGTAACGTTCATCATGCCATTCTGGTAGCTCACGTCGCGGGCCATGTCGTAAACGCCACCGGCGCGATCAGAGGTGCCAACGGTGACGAACTTCCAGCTGTAGTCCGAGCCCATCCAGGATTCACAGACATCAACCGTGTCCGATTGCAGTCCCCAATCGTAGGCCGCTCTCAACGCGTCTTCTTCGAACGTGATCATTCGAAAGCTGGCGACGCATTCGCCGGCGACGAACGAAGCAACCGGTCTCGTGGCGACGGTATCGAGTCGCGGGCTTGATGTGGGGCGATCGGAACACGCACCGACCGCGAGCAGCATGAGTGGAACAGCAGGTGCGGCCCAAAGCCGCTGCGAGCACCTCATGACGCGCCTCCCCGTTTGGAGACTCTGGTGATCACTCCTGGTGAGCACCTGTGACACGGATGGAGCGGCGTCGCTGACCTGCGAGACGATTGTGAGTGAGTCCTAATTTCTCAATAGCGTGTCTGACCTGCGGGCTGCATAGGCGTTCCGTGGCAATAGGAGGTCCTCAGGAACGCACGGGTTGACGGTTGTAAACCTGCCAACCCGAAAACCTGTCAACCCACTTATGGCGCCTTCACCGTTGGCACCGACAACGGCTGACCCGCAAGCCGGTCTGCCACGGGTGTAGCAGGAGCAGCTCCGAGCTCGCCCTCCCAACGCGCCATCACGGCCGTGGCGAGACAGTTCCCGAGCAGGTTCGTGGACGTCCGTGCCATGTCCATCACAGCGTCCACGCCGAGGATGACGGCGACACCGGCGAGCGGCAGATGGAACTGCGAGAGCGTGCCCGCGAGAATGACCAGCGACGCACGCGGCACCGCCGCGACGCCCTTGCTCGTGAGCATCAGCGTCAGCATCATGAGAATCTGCGTCGACAGCGGCATGTCGACGCCGGCCGCCTGCGCCACGAAAACGGACGCCAGGGCCAGGTACAGCGTGCTGCCGTCGAGGTTGAACGAGTAGCCCGTCGGCATCACGAACGCGACGATACGACGCGGAACGCCGAACGCTTCCATCTTCTGCATCGCCAGCGGCAACGCGGCCTCGGACGATGCCGTCGAGAATGCAATGAGCCACGGCTCCCGCACGGTCTTCCAGAACGTAGCGATGGGGATCCGGAAGAGCAGCGCCACGGGCAGGAGCACCACCAGTACGAACACGATCAACGCTCCGTACAGCGTCACCACCAGGATCCCGAGGTTTCGCAGGACGCCGATGCCGCTCTGCCCGACGGTAACCGCGATGGCCGCGCCAATGCCAAACGGCGCAAACGCCATGACGATACCGACGAACTTGAACATCACTTCGCCCAAGCTCTCGGTGAAGCCGAGGATGATCTTCTTCGGCCCAATGGGGGTACGCGCCAGGGCGACCGCGAAGATGATCGACCAGAACACGACCTGGAGCACTTCGTTCTTCGCCGCGGCATCGATGAAGCTCGACGGAACGATGTGCTCGAGCACGCCGCCGAAGGTCACCTGCCGCTGCGACGCTTCGGTGACGGTCGCCGACACCTCCGCCGTCCGGTCGAGGCCGATGCCATCGCCCGGACGAACCAGGTTGACCGCCACCAGGCCGACGACGAGCGCAAGCGTGGTAACGACCTCGAAGTACACGATCGAGCGGAACGCCAGCCGGCCGACCTTC
>DASTVV010000020.1:0-15333 GCA_035758925.1 Gemmatimonadaceae bacterium | reverse complement strand
CGTCAGCGGGGCATCCAGCGAGAGGTGTGTCTGCGAGATGGACATCGTCTTCGCGACTTCCTCTTCGGTGATCTCCATCCCTTCGGCGATCTCCGCGTGGGTCGCCTCGCGACCCAGCTCCTGGAGCAGCGCGTTGGCCCGCTTGCCGATTCGGTGCAACGTGCCGGCGCGATTCAGCGGCACGCGGACGATTCGACTCTGCTCGGCAAGAGCCTGTAAAATCGCCTGGCGGATCCACCACACGGCGTACGAGATGAACTTGATGCCCTTCGTCTCGTCGAACTTGTGGGCCGCGCGAATCAACCCGAGGTTGCCCTCGTTGATCAGGTCCGCCAGCGAGACGCCCTGGTTCTGGTACTTCTTCGCGACCGACACCACGAAGCGAAGGTTCGACCGCACCAGCTTGTCGAGCGCCTCCTGGTCGTTGACCCGGATTCGCTGCGCCAGCCGCACCTCCTCTTCACGATTGATGAGGGGGTATGCGCTGATGTCACGCAGATACTGATCCAGTGAGCCTTCCTCGTAGGAAGACTTCTTCGTGGCAGGTGGCATCGGACTACCCCTTGCGTGCGGCGGGAACCGAAGATGAGCAAGGCGCCATTGCGTCCTCGCGCTCAGCTCAACTCCGGACGAAACGATTTATATCAAAAACAGGCCGCGCAACAGGGGTCCTGACTTATCCTGCGCGCGGTCCGTGCTTCTATCGAACGCGTTCGCCCAACCGGTTCCAGCGAATCCGGGTGAGCCACGCGAGACTGTGCGATGAATCTGGTGCGTAGCTGTAGTAGATAACGAAGGGCCGACCCTTTACCAACGAGTCCGGAACGAAGCCCCAATACCGGCTGTCGCTGGAGTTGTCCCTGTTGTCGCCAAGCACGAAGTAGTTCTTCTCAGGGACGACCAACGGACCCCAGTTGTTACGCGTCGGATAGTATCCGATGGCCGCGTCCGCCGCGTGCACGACGTAGTCCCGCTGCCACCGAAAGCGCTCTTCCACCGCGTCGCTCTCGGGTGTGACGTGCCAGCTATACTGCTCTGTGAGCCGCACCGCATTTCTGATCAACTGGCCGTCTTTCATCTCGAGCGTGTCGCCGGGCAGCCCAACCAGACGTTTCACATAGGTCTTGGAGAGGTCCTCGGGCGACTCGAACACGATCACGTCGCCACGACGCGGTTCCGTGAGCGCGGGCAGGCGTCTGTGAGTGAATGGAATCTCGGCGCCGAACGCGAGCTTGTTGACCAGCAGGAAGTCGCCAATGAGCAGCGTCCGCTCCATGCTGCCGCTCGGGATCTTGAACGCTTCGACGATGAACGTGCGCAGCACCAGGAACAGCGCGACCGAGATCCAGAAGATCTTCGTCCACTCCCAGAGGAAGCCGAGCCCCAACCCACGCCGACGATTGACGTAGTCCAGCGCGTCGATGCGCTGAGCCGGGGTGATCCGGAATGTCGGGTCTTTCTCGGAGGGAGAGGCGTCCTGCATCGATTCTGAGTTTACTGTCGCGTTCGGCGCCATCAAGGGGCTATCGCCCCGGATTTCCTGCATCCTGCACCTGCTTCCTAAGACGGTTGACTGGCGTTCGAGTATCAATCGGGCGTGCCGAGATAATTGTCGATCTGCGCCCGCTGCAGTTGCCCCGAAAAATCCAGGTATCCTACCTTCGTTTCGGAGTAGAACTCATACACCTCCCACCCGCCCTCGCGGTGTCCGTTGCCTGTCTGTTTGACACCGCCAAACGGGAGATGTGCCTCGGCGCCAATCGTGGGCGCGTTGATATATGTGATCCCGGTATCGAGCTCCTGCTGCGCCCGGAAGGCCACGTTGACGTCACGAGTGTACACGGAGGACGAGAGCCCGTACTTCACGCCGTTGTTGATGGCAAAGGCCTCGTCCACCGTCGTGACCCGGATCACAGAAAGAACCGGGCCGAAAATCTCCTCCTGCTCGATCCGCATTCCATGCGTCACGCGGGCGAAGATGGTCGGCTGATAGAAAAAGCCCTTCTCCAGGTCCTTCCCCTCGGCGCGCCGGCCCCCGACCAGGAGATCGCCACCTTCCTGGACGCCGATGTCGACATAGCGCTCGACCTTCTCCAGGGAGGCAGCATTGATCAGCGGGCCGACGTCGGTACCGTCTTTCGCGCGGCCGTCGCCCAACCGTAGCGTCCGCACACGATCCACCAGGCGGCTGAGGAAGTCGTCGTGAACTCCATCCTGGAGGATGAGGCGGCTCGTGGCGGTGCAGCGCTGGCCGGTGGTTCCGAACGCACCCCACAGGACGCCATCGAGGGCGAGGTCCAGGTTGGCATCGTCCAGCACGATCATCGCGTTCTTGCCGCCCATTTCGAGCGACAGTCGCTTGTGCATGCGGCCACAGGTTTCCCCGACGATTCGTCCGGTCTCGGTCGAGCCCGTGAAGGAAATGATCGGTACCTTGGGGTGTTCGACGAGCGCCTTCCCCGCGCGCTCCCCCTTCCCGTGCACCAGCTGGATGACCTCCGGCGGGAGACCGGCCTCCAGCAGCACTTCCACCAAGACAGCCGCCGTGTGCGGGACGTCCTCGGCCGGCTTGAGGATCACCGCGTTGCCGCAGGTGAGCGCGGGGAACGCCTTCCACGTCGGGATGGCCATCGGGAAGTTGAAGGGCGTGATGAGTCCGGCCACGCCGATCGGTCGGCGAAAGGACATTGCCCACTTGTTCTTCAGCTCGCTGGGAACCGTGTGCCCAAACAGCCGTCGGCCCTCACTGGCGGCATAGTACGCGGTGTCGATGCCCTCCTGCACGTCGCCGCGCGTCTCCTGCAGCGGCTTCCCCATCTCGCGCGTCATCAGGTCGGCGATCTCTTCCTTCCGCTTCGCCATGATGTCACCCACGCGGCGCAGCACGTCACCGCGCGCCGGAGCGGGGGTCGCGCGCCAGACGGCGAAGCCGCGCAACGCTGACTGCACCGCGCGCTCGACGTCCTCTTCCGCGGAAAGCGGAAAGTTGCCGATGAGATCATTCCAGTCGGCCGGATTGCGATTCTCGAAATACTCGCCGGTCGACGGCTCCTGCCACTTGCCGTCGATGAAGTTCTTGAAGGTTTTCATGTCAGGTCAAAAGCAACACCACACCCGAATTCCACGAATGCCACGAATGACTGCCGAATAGAGAACCAACATTCTCTATTTTTTCGTTTGATTCGTTGGATTCGGATGAGTAGTTGTCGTTGGTTGTGTAGACGGATTCGCGGTGCAGGACCACGGCAGCGACTGCTTGGCATAACCGACTCGCGGCAGTACCTCGATGGCGCCGAGGATCAGCCCCCACACCATCAATAGTATGGAAAGCGTGTGCGCCTTGGCCGTCCGATGCCGCCACGTCCACACCGCACTCCAAATGCCGCTCGCGGAAACCGCCGTTACCCCGAACAGGTAGCCCGCGAGTCCCACTCCGCACCGATTCGCGTACGGCCAAAAGAGGATGCCGACGCCAAGCGCGACCGACAGCGTGAGACGCAGGATGGCCGGCAGCGACGACGTCTGCGCACGCTCGACGGCGATCTCGGCCTTCTGCGACGGCGTGGCGTTCTTTTTCTCGGGGAACATCTGCGAATCGGATACCGATTCGAGCTGCTTGTCGATCTTCGCGAGCTCCTTGTCCCAGTTGCGTTCGCTCACGTGCTCTCCCGAGTGAGCGCGTAGCGCTCGATCTTCTTGTACAGGTTGGAGCGAGGCATATCCAGCGCCCGCGCGGTCTCGCTGACGTTCCAGTCGTGCTCCCGCAGCTTCGCCAGCAGAAACGCTCGCTCCGCCACCTGCTTGAACTCCTCGAAGGTCTTGCAGTCCAGCAGCGATCCGATGCCCGCCTGGTCCGCGCTGCGCCGCCCCACCAGGCGCTCGACGTCTTCTGGTCCGATCCGTGGACCGGCCGACAGAATGAGCAGACGCTCGATCGTGTTCCGCAGCTCGCGCACGTTGCCCGGCCAATCGAGGCGCTGAAGGACAGCCACGGCTTCAGGCGTCACGACTCGTGGAGGCATTCCGCCGCCACCGCCGTCCCCGCGCGTCAGCACATCGACGAAATGGCCGATGAGCAGGGGAATGTCCTCGCGCCGCTCGCGCAGCGGCGGAACGTGCAGCGGCACGACGTTCAACCGATAGTAAAGATCTTCCCGGAACCTGCCGGCGGCGATCTCGTCCTCGACTCTCTTGTTGGTGGCGGCGAGCACCCGCACGTCCACCTGGACCGGCTTCGAGCCTCCGATCCGCGTCACGACACCGTCCTGCAGCACGCGCAGCACCTTGGCCTGTGCCGCCAGCGACATGTCGCCCACCTCGTCCAGGAACAACGTGCCGCCATCGGCCTGCTCGAACTTGCCCGCGCGGTCCGAAATCGCGCCCGTGAACGAGCCCTTCATGTGCCCGAACAATTCGCTTTCGATCAGCTCGGATGGGATCGCCGCGCAATTGACCTCGACGAAAGGCCCGTCCGCACGCGTCGACTGATTGTGAATGGCGCGCGCCACGAGCTCCTTGCCCGTCCCGTTCTCGCCGGTGATCAACACGCGGCCCGGCGTCTTGGCCACCTTCTCGATCTTGTCGGTCACCGCGCGGATGGCGTACGACCGTCCCACGATTTCGAATCGCGACGCAATGGTCTGCTTGAGTCTCGCGTTCTCTTCGTGCAGGTCGAGATGCGAGAGCGCGTTGCGCAGCGTGACGAGAATCCGGTCTGTATCGAGCGGCTTCTCCAGGATGTCGTACGCGCCGCGCTGTGTGGCTTCCACCGCAGTCTGGATGGTGGCGTGCCCGCTGATCATCACGACGACGGCCGCCGGATCGATCTCGCGCAGACGCTTGAGCGCTTCGAGGCCGTCGATGCCCGCCATCTTCACATCCAAAAACACCAGGTGTGGGCGATAGCTCTGATACTGGGTGATGCCATCGGTGGCATTGTCGGCCGAGCGCACCTCGTAGCCCTCGAACTCCAGCAGCTGGCCGAGTGCCTGGCGGATGCCGGCTTCGTCGTCGACGATCAGGACTTTACGCGGCATTCATTTCGCGGGGATGGCTTTGTAGAGTGTGACTCTGTTGTTCGAAACGCGTACGTCGCCGATGTATTCGGGCGTCTGCAGGGGGATGCCGTCGGGGGCAAGCTCCGGCGGCCTGACGCCGCGGGAAATCTGGCGCACGAGCCGCGGGATCAGCGCCTGCGGCAGCGCCACGTTTCCGATCTTCATGTCCTTGATCTGCAGCTCGGCGATGCCGGGCCGAATGACATGGAGCGTTCCGCCCATCTGGATCTGTTCGCGCTCACCCAGCAATCCGGCAAGCGGCCCAAGGGCCGCCTTGAGCTCCGTGGTGCTGACCGTCGCGCGCACATACAGGCGGTCGCCCAGGCCCGCTGTCTCGATCCCTTGCGCCGACTGCGGGAGCGACTTGGCCAGCTCTTGATAGATGTAGGAGCCCAGGTCACCTGGCGTGATGGTCACGTAAGCGGGACCGCGCGGGGCTCGCAGCTGCTCGAGTGCCCGGCGCGCGCGGGCTGCGCCGTCCGCCGTGACCGGCTGCCACACGAGGGCGGTGCCCCCGACCCCCGTGTCGGCGGTGCTGCGCGGCCCAACGCCCGGCAGGAAACGCATCCAGGAGTCGCGCGTGAGATACGCCACGATCGCGAGGACGACGAGCAGCACCAGGCAGCCGAGTCTACGCATGCATCCCATCAGGCGGACCGCAGGGGCGCGGCAAACAGGCGCTCATAGTGTTTCGGAGCGCCGGTGGCGTCATCGCCCTCCGTCTTCTCGCCTGCCCCTTTGCTCCAGCTTCGCATCAGGTCGATGGACTGTACCGTGCTGTCGGCCTCGAACACGACTCTCTTGCTTGCGCGCGACAACCGGCGCAGCTCCTCCACATCGGTTTTGCGTTTACCGAACTGGCGCACGCGTGCCAACGTCAGGTGCGGCCGGAATGGCCTGCCTTCCACCTCGAATCCGAGTCGCTCGCATGCGACCTCCACGTCGTGATGCAGCAGCTCCAGCCTCGGCTCGCGGTCGATGCCCATCCATACGACACGCGCCCGTCGAAAGTTCGGGAACGCTCCCACTTCGCAGATATGGATACCGAAGAGCTCGTGATTCTTCGCGACGTCACCGATCGCACCCGCGATCGCGCGGGCCGCGTCGTCAGTCGCTTCACCGATGAACTTGAGCGTGAGATGCAACCGCGTCTCGTCCACCCAGTTGAGCGACGGCGCCGCGTCCCGCAGCGCAGCCGTAGCCTCCACCACCGATCGACGTACCGACGGCTCGAGATTAATGGCCAAGAAGAGACGCACCGCCCTCGATGACGTTCAGTGAGCCCGATCGAAATCCTCGAGCGTCCAACTCCACTTGTGTGAAGCCCGCTGCACGCACCGCCTTTGCCAACGACTCGAATGCCGCACCCTCACGCCATTGAGGGACCAGCTCGCCGTCCACCTCAACCCGGGCAAGGTCACCGTAATGCCGCACCCGCAGGTTTCCCACGATCCCCAGCGCGCGCAAGCCCGATTCGGCGATCTCTACCTGACGCAGGCGCTCCTCGGTCACCGCCGTACCATAAGGTAGTCGGGACGCCAGGCAGGGCGACGCCGGACGGTCCCACCACGGCCAGCCACGGACGCGCGTGAGCTCCCGGATTTCGGCCTTGGTGAGGTCGACCTCCGCAAGAGGTGACCTGACCCCCTGCTCGACGGCCGCCTTGCCGCCAGGCCGATAGTCGTGTTGGTCATCGGCATTGGTCCCATCCACTAGCGTGTCGAACCCACGCCCTTTCGCGATGGGAACAAGCGTGTGCCACAGGACCGACTTGCAGAAGTAGCAGCGGTTCGTTGGGTTCGCGGCGTAGCGCGGGTCCGTCAGCTCGCCCGTATCGATCTGGAGCATCGGAATGCCGATGGCGCGCGCCACCGCCACCGCGTGATCCTCTTCGCGCCCCGCGAGCGATGCACTCCGCCCGATGAGCGCCAGGCAGTGCGTGGGGCCGAGCGTTTCCAGCGCGACGGCCGCGAGATACGCCGAGTCCACGCCACCGCTGAAGCCGATCGCGACTCGCCGGTGGCGCGTCAGCCACGCGATGAGCGCATTCTCCTTGTCAACCGGCATGGCAGAAACGTATTCAGGCCGGCAGCGGATGGCAGTCACCCGACGTATAATCTGGTGGTTTCCCATCCTTCCGGAGCGATTCATCCATGCGTTCTCGCTCGATTCCCTCGACCCTCAGCTCGTCGGCCATCGCGGCTGCGCTGACGGCGGCCCTCGCGACGACCGCGACAGCGCAGCTCGGTGAGCGCGCGATTCCCGGCACCTACGCCATCACTGGCGCGCGCATCGTGCCTGTTTCGGGTCCCATCATTGAGCGCGGGACGATCGTCATTCGAGACGGCCTCATCGCCGCCGTCGGCGCCACGGTTGCGGCTCCCGCCGACGCCCGCATTGTCGAAGGCGCGGGCCTCACGATCTATCCCGGCCTCATCGACGGCTTGTCGAATGTCGGCGTCCCGGCTGCTCGCCAGCAGGGTGGCGGCGGCTTTGGCGGACTGTTTCTCGCCCAGCAGAGCGGCCCGCAGCAGCCGCCGGCACCTTCTGCTCCCAACTCACAGCATCCGCTGGGTCTTCAGCCCGAGCTGCGGATCATCGACGTCGTGAAGTTCGAGGGCGACGCCCTGGACGGCGTGCGGGGCGCTGGGATCACGACGGCCCTGGCCTCGCCGCGCGACGGCATCTTCATGGGTCAGTCCGCGCTGATCAACCTCGCTGGCGGCACGGCGCAGGACATGCTCGTGCGGTCGCCCGTGGCGCTGCACGTCGGTTTCACGCCGCTTCGTGCCGGCGGTTATCCCAATTCATTGATGGGCGTGTTCGCGTCGCTGCGTCAGATGCTCCTCGACGCCCAGCGCTATCGCGACCTGCAGGCCGCGTACGCACGCAATCCGCGCGGCATGCGCCGGCCCGAGGCTGACGCGTCGCTCGCCGCCCTCGTCCCGGCTCTTTCGAAGGAAATGCCCGTGATCATGATGGCCAACTCGCAGCGCGAGATCGAGCGCGCGCTGGACCTGGCCACCGAGTTCGGCCTCCGGGTCTACATCGCCGGCGGCGAAGAGGCCTGGATGATCGCGGACCGGCTCAAGAAGGACAACGTGCCGGTCATCGCGACGCTCAACTTCCCGCGCCGGTCCGCCAACACCACGGACGACGCGGATCCGGAACCCGTTCGCGTGCTGCAATCGCGCGTCGACATTCCCCGGAATCCCGGCAAGCTCGCCGGCGCCGGGGTCCGCCTCGCGTTCACGTCGGGCGGTATGGGCAGCATGGCGGACTTCCTCACGAACGTCCGCAAGGCGGTGGAGGACGGGATGCCACGCGATCAGGCGATCCGAGCGCTGACGCTCACCCCGGCGGAGCTCTACGGCGTCTCCGATCGCCTCGGATCCATCGAGGCGGGCAAGATCGCGAATCTCACGGTCGTCCGCGGCGACCTGTTGGACCGCGCCGGTCGCGTGACGCAGGTCTTCATCGACGGGCGCCCGATCGCGGTCCGCGCCCCGGCAGCCGACAATGGCAGCGCCAACGCCGCGTCGGGAACGTGGACGGTCACCGCAACCTTCGCGGAAGGCGACCGCACCGTGACCCTCTCGCTCACGCAGGAAGGCGAGCGGCTGCGCGGCACCATGCAGGGCGCGCTCGGCACCGGCGAGATCGGCAACGGATCGCTCGGCGCGAACGGTGATCTGCGCTTCACGGCGACGGTCACGCTCGGCGGCACGTCGGAAGAGGCGACGTTCACCGGCACGCTCACCGGCAACGTCATGCGCGGCAGCATCCAGATCGTGGGACATCCGAACGGCACGTTCGTGGGCACGCGGCCCGACGCGGGTGGTCGTGGCGCGGGACGGCCGCAGGGACAGAGACCGCCGCAGTGAACACCGCAACAGCAACTGCAACCTGAATTCGAGACGATCCAGAAACCTCCTCGAGGATTGAACCTCATGCGAATGATTCGCCACACAACCCTGCTGCTCGGCTTCGCGTCGATCGCGAACGCACAGCAGGCCGTCGCGGCCTCGGGATCTGCTCCGACGCTGATCAAGAACGCGACCGTTCTCACCGTCACGAAAGGCAAACTGGAGAAGACCGACCTGCTGCTGCAGAACGGGAAGATCGCGCAGATCGGAACGAACCTCAGCGCCCCCGCGGGGGCGAAGGTCATCGACGCCACCGGCAAGTATGTCATGCCGGGCATCATCGACCCGCACTCGCACATGATGGCGGACGCCATCAACGAAGGGTCGCTGTCGGTCACTTCGATGGCGCGCATCAAGGACGTGCTCAACCCGACGGCGCCGAACATCTACCGCGCGCTCGCGGGCGGCGTCACGACGATCAACATCCTGCACGGCTCGGCCAACACCATCGGCGGCCAGAACGCGGTGGTGAAGCTCAAGTACGGCAAGACCACGGATCAGATGCTGTTCCCGGGCGCGCCGCCGGGCATCAAGTTCGCCCTCGGCGAGAACGTCACGCAGAAGAACCGCGTCGTCCAACAGGGGCAGCAGCGCCGGTATCCGTCCACGCGCATGGGGCAGGAAGAGGTCCTGCGCGACGCGTTCACGCGCGCCCAGGACTACAAGCGCGGCTGGGATGACTACAAGGCCCGCGTGGCCAAGGGCGAGAAGAACCTCGTCGCGCCACGCCGCGATCTGGAGCTCGAGCCGCTGGTCGAAGTGCTCGAAGGCAAGCGCCTGGTGCACGCGCACTCGTATCGCGCGGACGAGATCCTGATGCTGCTGCGCGTCGCCGACGAATTCGGCTTCAAGATCAAGACGCTGCAGCACGTGCTGGAGGGCTACAAGATCGCTTCCGAGATCTCGAAGTACGGCGCGGGCGCGTCGTCGTTCGCCGACAGCTGGTCGTACAAGATCGAGGCCTACGACGCGATCCCGTACAACAACGCCATCATGATGCGGCACGGCGTGCTCCAGACCATCAACTCGGACTCCGACGAGCGCGTGCGGCGCCTCAACATCGACGCCGCGAAGCTCATGCGGTACGGCGGGCTCACCGAGGAGGAGGCGCTCAAGACCATCACGTACAACGGGGCCGCGCAGCTGGGCGTCGAGAATCGCGTGGGGTCCATCGAAGTCGGGAAGGACGCGGACATCGCGATCTGGAGCGCGCACCCGCTCAGCGTCTTCGCCAACTGTGAGACCACGTTCATCGACGGCGAGGTCTTCTTCGACCGTCAGCAAGATCTCGCCAGTCGCGCGAAGCTCGAGCAGCAGCGGGCCGATCTCGAGCGCGCCGACGAAAACCGTCCAGCACGTGCCGATCAGCAGCGGCGCGTGATCCTGCCGTGAGGATGCAGACAATGATTCGTCATACGCCATTCGTCCGGACTGCAGCGTTCCGTACCCATTGCCGACGCGTCGCGGTTGGCGCGATCGCGCTCGTCGTTACCGCTTTCGCCACCGCGAGCGCGCAGCTCGGATCGTTCAATCCGCTGCCCGGCCCGCACGGCTCGTATGCCATTCGTAACGCGAAGATCGTGACCGTGAGCGGCGCGGAGATTCCCCAGGGCACCGTGGTCATCGGTGCCAACGGCCGCATCGTCGCGGTCGGCGCCAACGTCACCGTGCCGTCCGACGCGAAGACGATCGACGGGACCGGCCTCACCGTCTATCCCGGCATGATGGACGCCGGTACGTCGATGGGCTTGTCCGAGATCCCGCAGGGCGCGGCCGGAACGGTCGACATCTCGGAGACCGGCAGCTTCAATCCCAACGCGCAGGCGATGTACGGCCTCAATCCGCACAGCGCGCACGTCGGCGTGACGCGCGTGGTTGGCATCACGCACGTGGCGTCCCTGCCCAACGGCGGCATCATCTCCGGCCAGGCGACGATCGTGAACCTCGCCGGATGGACGGTGCCCGAGATGGAAGTTGTGCCCCGCGCCGCGGTGGTCATCAACCTGCCGCGCTCCGGGTTCGCGGGTCGCGGCTTCGCCGCCTTCCTTGCCGCGCAACAGCAGGGCAGCTCGCAGGACGCACAACGGGCGCGTGAGCGCCAGCTCGATTCTCTGCGCCAGATGCTGCGCGACGCGGAGGCATACGGAAAGGCGATCGACGCGTCCGAGAAGGACAAGACGCTGCCGCGCGTGAATCGCGATGTCGTCCTGGCGGCCCTCGTGCCAGCCGTGCGTGGCCAGATGCCGGTGATCTTCACGGCGGACCGCGCCGCGGACATTCGCGCGGCCGTGACCTTCGCCAAGGAGATGAAGCTCAAGCCCATCATCCTTGGTGGCGGCGACGCCTATCAGGTCACGTCCTTCCTCAAGGAGAACGACGTCCCGGTGATCATGACGGGCGTGATGTCCCTCCCCCGTCGCGAAGACGATCCGTACGACGTGAATTACTCGGGACCGGGCAAGATCCAGAAAGCGGGCGTTCGCTTCGCGATCTCGGCGGGCGACGAAGGCGCCGAAGTCCGCAACCTGCCCTACACCGCTGGCATGGCCTCGGCGTTCGGCCTGCCCAAGGACGAGGCGCTCAAGTCCGTGACGCTGTATCCGGCGCAGATCATGGGTGTCGCCGACAAGTTCGGCAGCATCGAGGTCGGCAAAGTGGCGAATCTCGTCGTCACGGACGGTGAGCTGCTCGAGGCGAAAACCAACACGAAATACCTCTTCATCGATGGGCGCCCCGTGCCACTCTCCACGAAGCACACGGAGCTCAACGATCTGTTCAAGGATCGTCCGTAAACCGAGGCATGTGTGACTGAAGGCCTGACGGTACGGGCCGTGCATTCGAGCGCCGACATGCGTATCCCCAGCATGTCGGCGCTTGTTCTTGCGGCCACGGTCGCCGCATGCGTTGGACGCGCGCTGCCATCCTCACGTGACAGCGGACGCCCGAGCTCGGGCGCGACATCCACCGCGCCGGCGTCCGTCGATCGCGACGTCATTCGCTACACCAACGCAGCCCGCGCCCGCAACGGCGTGCCGCCGCTGGCCGAGAATGCGAAGCTGATGGCGGCGGCATCCATCCAGTCGCAGCAGATGGCGCAGTTTCAGCGGGCCGACCACACGATCGATGGTGCGCAGTATCCCACGCTCCAAGCGCGGCTCCAGGCGGTTGCGTACGTGTATTCGAACGCCGCGGAGAACGTCGCGTGGAATCAGCGCGATGCACCGAGCGTGGTGAGCAGCTGGATGAGCTCCACCGGGCATCGCGCCAACATTCTCGATCCTGCGTTGCGCGAGATCGGGGTCGCGATGACGCAGAGCGCCAACGGTGAGCGGTATTGGGTGCAGGTATTCGGGTCGCCCAGGTAAGCCGGACGGCTGACGGCGCAAGACCCGAGACAGCGCGAACTGCCGGACATCGCAAGATGCCAGGCGCCGCAACCTGATTCAGTCGGATCGCGTGCATTGGATCGACCCTTACCGCGCCGTACGGCGGCGCAATGATGGGATGCGCAGCGCGTGAACCTGGCCACGCTCTGGCGCCTCGGCATCCGACATTGCGGCCATGCTCGCTGCGGTCCGATCTGCCGCCGTCCTGGGGGTCGACGCTTTCGACGTCACCGTGGAGGTGGACTGCACCCGCGGTCTGCCACTATGGATCATCGTCGGCATGGCAGCGGGCTCGGTCAAGGAAAGCCGCGAGCGGGTGTCGTCCGCCCTGGCCAATGCCGGAATTCAATTACCGCCTCGTCGCATCACGTGCAACCTCGCACCGGCGGACGTGGCGAAGACGGGAACGGCGTTCGACCTGCCGATCGCCGTGGCTGTGCTGGTGGCGTTCGGGATCGTCGACGAGGCGCGCGTTCGCGATGCGGTGTTTCTTGGCGAGCTGGGGCTCGACGGCAGCATTCGTCCAGTGCGCGGCGTGTTGTCGGTCGCGCGGCGACTTGCCGCCAGCCACGCACGTCCAACGCTCGTCCTGCCGCGCGCCAACGTCCACGAGGCGGCGCTCGTGCGCGACCTTCCGCTGTGCGCGCCGGGATCGATCGGCGAGCTGGTCGAGTGGCTTCGGGCGCCGACACTGCCACGCCCTGAGCTCGCGACGCGGCCCGTACAGATCGGCGACAGTCCCGACTTCGCGGACGTCGTGGGTCAGGACGCGGCCAAGCGCGCGCTCGAGATCGCGGCCGCCGGGGCTCACAATGCGATTCTCATCGGCGCCCCCGGCGCGGGCAAGACGATGCTCGCCCGCCGCCTCCCCTCGATTCTGCCCGCATTGACCGAAGAGGAGGCGCTCGAAGTCACCGCCATCCATTCCGTCGCAGGTCTGCTCGACGAGACCGCGGCAGAGGCGGCCTGCCGGCCGTTCCGGGCGCCGCACCACTCCGTGTCGGCCGCGGGCCTCGTGGGCGGCGGGAGTGTGCCACGTCCCGGCGAGGTAAGTCTGGCGCACCACGGGGTACTGTTTCTCGACGAGCTGCTGGAGTTTCCGCGCCACGCGCTCGAGGCGCTACGCCAACCACTCGAGGACGGCCGCGTCACCATCGCGAGAGCCTCGTCTGCCATATGCTATCCGGCGCGCTTCACGCTCGTCGCGGCGATGAATCCGTGTCCCTGCGGCTACGCCGGAGATGCGCATCGCGTGTGCACGTGCTCGGAGGCAGAAATCCAGCGGTATCGTTCGCGGCTGTCGGGACCCCTGCTCGACCGCATCGACCTGCACCTGACCCTGAAGCCGGTTGCCCTGCGGTCGCTTGGCGGCGACGGGACAACAGCAGAACGGTCCGCCGCCATTCGCGCTCGCGTCGAAGCCGCACGCGCGCTGCAGCTGACGCGGTACCGCGAGACGCGTGCACGATGCAATTCCGAGGCGAGCGGGCGGGCCGTGCTCAGGCAGCTCACACGGGATGGACGCGCTCTCCTGGACAACGCCTCGGACTCGTTGGTGCTCTCGGCCCGCGCCTATCACCGGATCGTGAAGGTTGCGCGCACCATCGCCGATCTTGCGGCTGAGAGCGCGATTGACGCCGCTCACGTCGCCGAGGCGCTGCGATACCGGCCGACCGTTGGACGCCCGGTGCCAGCGCTGCAACTCGCGCGACTCACAGGAGCGTCCCGCGGAGCAGCAGGGCCGCCACCGTGAAATAGATGACCAGCCCAGTCACGTCCACCAGCGTGGCGACGAAGGGTGCCGACGCGCTGGCCGGATCGAACCCCATGCGGCGAAGCACGAACGGCAGCATCGATCCCGCGAGTGAGCCGAACGTCACGACACCAACCAGGGCCAGTCCTACGGTTGCCGCGACGAGCGCGTGATGCGGACCGTAGTCGTACCATCCCATGGCTTGCCACAGAGAGATGCGCAGCACGCCGACTGATCCGAGGATGACGCCGAGGGTGACCCCGGACGGCAATTCGCGCAGCGCTACGCGCCACCAGTCGCGCAGGCGAAGCTCGCGGAGTGCCATCGCCCGAATGATGAGCGACGTGGCCTGTGATCCCGAGTTGCCGCCCGAGCTGATGATCAGCGGCACGAACAACGCCAGCACCACGGCCCGCGCGATCTCCGCCTCGAAGTAGCCCATGGCGGTTGCGGTGAGCATCTCGCCCAGGAACAGCGCCGTGAGCCAGCCGGCCCGCTTTTGGATCATCGCCCAGAAGCGGATTTCGGTGTAGGGCTGATCGATCGCCTCCATACCGCCGAACTTCTGCACGTCTTCGGTGGTCTCCCGCACCAGCGTATCGATCACGTCGTCCACCGTGACGATGCCGATCACATGGCCCTGGGCATCGACCACCGGGATCGCGAGCAGGTTGTATTTCGAGATGAGACGCGCGACGTCTTCCGCGTCGGTATCCGGCCCGACACTCAACGGCGTGCGCTTGTCGCCCGCGTCGGCCACCCGCGCCGAGCGGTCGGCGACGAGCAGATCGCGGAGGGACACGACGTGGAGCAGCGTCTTGTCTTCCGGCTTCAGGATATAGATGGCGTAAACCGTCTCCTTCGCCCGGCCGACCTCCGAGATGTGAGCGAGCGTCTGTGCCACGGTCCAGGTGGCAGGAACACTGACGAACTCCGTGGTCATGATGCCGCCCGCGCTCTCCGGCGCGTATTGCAGCAGGTCCTTCATCGTGGCCCGGGTCGCGGGATCGAGCGTCTTCAGCAGTCGCGCGCGGTCGGTGTCGCTGACTTCGCGAAACAGGTCGGCCTGTTGGTCCGACGACATGGCTTCGATCAACGGACCCACCGACCGCTTGTCCATCTGCGCGATGATGCCGCAGCGGAAGTGCTCCAGCTCGGGCTCGTCGAACACCTGCACAGCCAGGTCGAACGGCAACGCGGCCATGACCTTG
>DASTVV010000229.1:0-3100 GCA_035758925.1 Gemmatimonadaceae bacterium | reverse complement strand
GATGGTGAAGGCGAAGTCGCCCTTCGGAAGCTCGACGATCTGGGCGTTGCGGTATTCCAACGAGTCGCGCAAGAACGCGAGGGTGTCGGCGTTGCGCCCCGCGTTTTCGACCTGCGCCGCCAGCGTCAGCAACAAGTTCGCCTGGCCGACGAGGTCGAGCGCGATGTTCGCCAGCGCGATGTCCTCCTCCAGGATGGGCGCGTGACCGCACCATTCCGAGAGGCGGTGACCGAGCACCAGGCGGTCGTCGCCCAGGCGGACGAGGTATTCGACCTGGTCGTTCGCGGGGGCCATCACATCTTCACGCCGCGCGGCACCTTGTAGAACTGCGGGTGCCGGTATGGCTTGTCGTTGCCCGGGTCGAAGAACGGACCCATGTCCTCGGGCGTGGAAGACGTGATGGCGCTCGTCGGCACGACCCAGATGTTGATGCCTTCACCGCGTCGCGCGTACACGTCGCGGGCATTCTGCAGCGCATGCTCGGCGTCCACCGCGTGCAGGCTGCCCGCGTGCTCGTGCGGCGCGCCATCGGAAGGCTGCACGAATACTTCCCAGAGCGGCCACTGAGAATCCGGTGTCGGGTTCGAGGTCTGCGGTGAAGCCGGCCGCTGCTCTTTCACGCCGCGTCCGCCTTCGCAGTCCGTTTCGCCGCATAGGCCGCGGCCGCCACGCGCACCCATTCGCCCTCGGCGTGCGCCTTGTTCCGAGCCGCCAGTCGTT
Source organism: Gemmatimonadaceae bacterium (assembly GCA_035758925.1). Taxonomy (GTDB): domain Bacteria; phylum Gemmatimonadota; class Gemmatimonadetes; order Gemmatimonadales; family Gemmatimonadaceae; genus DASPMP01. The sequence continues at coordinate 2,380 of DASTVV010000229.1, read as the reverse complement.
CGCGGTTGCACGGGCCATCCCCCTTCACGACGCGCCAGAACTCGTCCCAATCGATTGGGCCGATGTCATAGTTCTGGGTCTCCTCGTTGAAGCGCATCTGGGGATCCGGAATCTCGAGGTTGATCGCCTTGGCCTGGGCGACCGTGAGATTGATGAAACGCTGCCGCAGCTCGTCGTTGCTCTTTCGCTTCACGCCCCAGCGGGTCATTTCCTCCGTGTTCGGTGAATCCTTGTCATGCGGCCCGAACATCATGAGCGACGGCCACCACCATCGGTTCAGCGCATCCTGCGCCATGCGGCGCTGCTCGGGCGTGCCGCTCGCCAGCGTCGTCATGATCTCGAAACCCTGCTTCTTGTGGAAGTTCTCTTCCTTGCAGATGCGGACCATGGCCCGGGCGTAGGGTCCGTAGGACGCCTTGGCCAGCATCGTCTGGTTCACGATGGCCGCGCCGTCCACCAGCCAGCCGATGGCGCCGATGTCTGCCCAGGTCAGCGTCGGGTAGTTGAAGATGCTGGAGTACTTCGCGGTTCCCTTGAGCAGCTGGTCGATCAGCTCGCGACGGTCCACGCCGAGGGTCTCGGTCCCGCAGTAGATGTACAACCCATGGCCCGCCTCATCCTGCACCTTGGCCAGCAAACCCACCTTGCGGCGCAGCGTCGGCGCCCTGGTGATCCAGTTTCCTTCCGGGAGCATGCCCACGATCTCGGAGTGCGCGTGCTGCGACATCATCCGAATGAGCTGCTTGCGGTACCGATCGGGCATCCAGTCCTTCGGCTCGATCGTTTCACCGCGCGCGATGCGTCCCTCGAACTCGGCGTTGCGGGCGGTGTCGTCCGCCGTCGTCGCTTTGGCGTCCATAGGCGGAATGTATTGTCCCCCAGAGGGTTGGACAATAAAACGCGCCCGCTATCTTCTCCCGAATGAGCTCCACGAGCCCGCCATCCGCGAAGGATCCTCGTCTCGAGGGACGGGTCGATGTCGACGTGCGCGACATGGTCGCCACCGTCACGTTTTCGCATCCCAAGAGCAACTCGCTTCCGGGAGCGCTGCTCCGGAAGATGGCGGACGAGATCGCCAGCGTCGGCAGATACCCGAGCGTGAAGGTGATCGTGCTCAGGAGCGAAGGCACGGGAGCCTTCTGCGCTGGCGCGTCGTTCGACGAGATGAAGGCCGTATCCAGCACGGAGGGCGGGAAGGAGTTCTTCAGTGGCTTCGCGCGCGTCACGCTCGCGATGATTCGTGCGCCGCAGTTCGTGATCACCCGCGTGCACGGCAAGGTCACGGGCGGTGGTGTGGGACTCATCGCCGCGTCCGACTACTCATTCGCAGTGCAAGGAGCGGCGCTCAAGTTGAGTGAGCTCGCCGTAGGAATCGGTCCGTTCGTGGTCGGTCCAGCCGTGGAACGGAAGATCGGTCACGGGCCCTTCGCGGCGCTTTCAATCGACGCCGACTGGCGCGATGCCTCGTGGGGTGAGCGCCACGGTCTCTATTCGCGCGTCTTCTCCGACGTCTCGCAAATGGATGAAGGGCTCGACAAGCTCGTCCGATTTCTGTCGGACGCGAACCCCGAGGCAATTCGGCAGCTCAAACAGACTTTCTGGGCCGACACGGGCGATTGGGAATCCCTGCTGGAGAGTCGGGCGGCGATCAGCGGATCCCTCGCGCTCAGCCACCACACGCGCGCGGCAATCGAAAAATTTGAAAAACGCTAGCGGGCAGCGCTCCAGTGGCCCAAATCGCTGGTTTGCCGCCCGCTGGCTGACCACGCATGCGCACGCCTTGCGATAGGCGTTGAACGGTCTTTAGGATTTGCCGCACCAGACGGCCCGTAAAACTACGGTACGGACCCGAAGGACTCCCATGGCCCAAAGGGCGCGCCAACGTCGGCGCGCACGGCCGCCTCCTCCCCAAGGATTCACCAGATGACTGCGAAGCTGCTTCCCACCGCGCGCACGCTACGGCGAGCGATCGGGCTCACGCTGTTGGCCGCTGGCTCCGCGCTCGCACAGACGACCGGCGTGATCCGCGGCCGCGTGACCGACGCTGCCGCGCGCCCAATTCCGGACGTGGCCATCACACTCTCCGGAAGCCCGGTTGGTGCGATGACAAATGCGAACGGCGAGTACTCCCTTGCCAACGTCCCTGTGGGCTCACGAACGGTCACGGCACGGCGCCTGGGTTATGCGCGCGGTTCGCGCGCCGTGGAAGTAACGGCCGGCGCCGAGGCACGCGCCGACATCCAGCTCGCCCAGGTTGCGACGAAGCTCGAGGAGTTCGTGGTGACGGGCACCACCGGCACTGCCGAGCGGAGAACGATCGGCAACTCCATCACGAAAGTCGACGTCAGCGAGCTCAATGAGAAGACGTCGCTGGCGAACG
>DASTVV010000222.1:0-57801 GCA_035758925.1 Gemmatimonadaceae bacterium | reverse complement strand
TGACGAGCGTGAGTGTTCCAAGCAGGCCTGCCGTGGCGTCGCCGAAACCGAAATGCGACTTCAGGCGACCGATGGCCAGGACGTAGATGAGGAAGTCCATCGCGTCGAACATCCAGCCCAGCATGGCAGCGAAGAGCGCGCGTCGTTCGATCGGCGTGAGCTCGAAGAACCAATAGCGCGGTCGAGTCGTCGAAATCGCGGTCATGCGTTCGGATTCCCAAAGCGGGAGGGAGAGCTCAAGGTACCTGGCGCGCGCGCTTCCGACCACGCTGTGCCTGCCGCCATCCGCGCAGGTGGTCGACCAGTGCACGGAGTGACCGCGAGGCGTGTCGCCGTTGCGGGTAGTACAGATAGTAGCCCGGGAAGGGTGCGCAGAACTTCTCGAGAATCCTCACCAGATGCTTGCGCTCGATGGCCTCACGCACGTGACGCTCGTACGAGAGCGTCACTCCCAGCCCCGCGATCGCGAGACGCCGGTTGAGCTCCGCGTCGGTCGAGAGCACACGCGCCGGGACCGCGACGGAGAAGTCGCGCCCGGTGTCGGTGAACTCCCAGCGGTAAGGCGGCGCGTCGGGCGTCGGGTGCCAGTTGAGACAGTCGTGCTCCACGAGCTCGCGTGGGTGCGACGGCACCCCGCGCCGCGCGAAATAGGACGGTGCTCCGACGACGGCAAGCCGAAGGTCTCCCGTCACCGGAACGGCGATCATGTCCTTGTCGATCACCTCGCCGAGCTGGATGCCCGCGTCGAATCCTTCCGCCACGATGTCCACCGGTGCGTCGCTCACGACGAGATCGAGCAGGACGTGCGGGTGCTCGGCGAGGAAGCCCGTGAGGAGTGATTCCCCAATCAGCGTCTGCGCCGCGCTCGACGTGTGGACGCGAAGCGTGCCGCGCGGCTGGTCCCCCAGTTCGCCAACCGCGGCCATGGCGGACCGCACCTCGTCCAGCGCCGGCCGCACTGACGCGTAGAGCTTCTCGCCGGCCTCGGTGAGGTGCACGCTCCGCGTCGTGCGTCTCACGAGCGGCACGCCGAGCCGCTCCTCGAGGCGTCGCAGCGACTGACTCACCGCCGAGTGGCTCACACCGAGTCGCTCGCCGGCGGCGCGAAATCCCTTCGTCTCCGCCACGGCGACGAAGGTCGCGATGCCATCGAGCTCGTCGGCCATTGGAAGGAATGGTGACCAGCGTGGTCGCTGATGGCAAGTAGATCGACCATTGCTTTGAGGTCAGATTGGACGCCGTACGCGATGGAGACGAAACCGTGACCACCCGCACCCCTATCATCACTCGCACGCTGGGCCGCGCCGGCCTCGAGGTCTCGGCGCTCGGCTACGGCGCCATGGGCTTGAGCCATGGCTACGGTCCCGCGACCGACCGCCAGAACGCCATCGCGCTCATCCGAGCTGCCGTCGAGCGCGGTGTGACCTTCTTCGACACCGCGCAGGTGTACGGACCGTTCACGAACGAGGAGGTCGTCGGCGAAGCACTCGCTCCCGTCCGCGACCAGGTCGTGATCGCGACGAAGTTCGGGTTCGAGTACAGGGACGGGAAGACGGGTGGGCTGAACAGCACTCCGGATAACATCCGCCGCACGGTGGATGATTCGCTCGAGCGTCTGCGAGTCGAGACCATCGACCTGCTCTACCAGCACCGCGTCGATCCCAACGTGCCCATCGAAGACGTGGCGGGCACCGTGAAGGAGCTGATCGCGGACGGGAAAGTACGGCACTTCGGTCTGTCGGAAGCCGGCGTGCGGACCATTCGGCGCGCGCACGCGGTGCAGCCCGTCACCGCACTCCAGAGCGAATACTCGCTGTGGTGGCGCGAGCCCGAGCACGAGATCCTCGCGACGCTCGAGGAGCTCGGCATCGGCTTCGTGCCGTTCTCGCCACTGGGCAAGGGCTTCCTCACGGGGAAGATCGACGCGAACACGACGTTCGACCCCACCGATTTCCGCAACACGGTCCCGCGCCTCGCGCCGGAGAACCGGAAGGCGAACCAGGCGATCGTGGACCTCGTCGGCGCCGTGGCCGCGCGGAAGGGCGCGACGCCCGCGCAGCTCGCGCTGGCCTGGCTGCTGGCGCAACGACCGTGGATCGTGCCGATCCCGGGCACCACGAAGCTTCACCGCCTGGAGGAGAATCTTGGCGCGGTGAACGTCGAGCTCACGCCGGACGACCTGCGCGAGATCGATGCGGCGGCGTCGAGAATCGCGGTGCACGGCCACCGCTACTCCGAGAGCTCGCAGAGGATGATCGACCGCTGACCCGAGCTGCTGGAGGCTCGGGTCGAAAAGGAACCTTCAACGCCCGACCAAACTTCGTGAGATCATGACCATTTCGAGGACTTCCACTGTCGCTGTGCTCCTGGCACTCGGACTCACTCCGCGTCTGACGGCTTCCACTCGTTTACGCGCGCAGCAACCGGCTCCGCCCCAGCTCGTGGTTCCCGCTGGTTTCCATGTCGAGGTCTTCGCCGACAGCGTGGTGAACGCCCGCGAGATGGCACTGGGTCCGCAAGGCACCGTGTTCGTCGGATCGATGCGCGCGGGCAAAGTGCACGCGGTCATCGATCGCAACGGTGACCACAAGGCCGACCGGGTGGTCGTGATCGCCAGCGGCCTCGATCAGCCCAATGGCGTCGCGATGCGCAACGGCGCGCTGTATGTGGCAACGGCGAGCAAACTCCTCCGGTTCGATGACATCGAACGGCACCTTGACTCGCCGCCTCCGCCGGTCGTTGTCCGCGACAGCTTGCCCAATCCGAGCGTCGGCCACACGTGGAAGTTCATCGCCTTCGGACCCGACAACCTGCTGTACATGTCGGTGGGCGCTCCATGCAACGTCTGCCTGTCTCCGCCCATGGTGTCCACCATTCTGCGGATGAAGCCCGACGGATCGGACATGGAGGTGTTCGCCGAGGGCGTACGCAACAGCGTCGGCTTCGATTGGCATCCGGTGTCACGAGAGCTGTGGTTCACCGACAACGGTCGCGACCTGCTCGGCGACGACGTGCCGAACGACGAGCTCAATGTCGCATGGAAGCCCGGCCTGCACTTCGGGTTCCCGTTCTGCCACCAGGGCGACGTGGCTGACCCGCAGTTCGGTGCGCAACGGGCCTGTACGACCACCGAGCCGCCGGTGCAAAAGCTCGGTGCGCACGTGGCGGCGATTGGCTTCACGTTCTACACCGGTTCCATGTTTCCGGCCAGTTACAGGAACGCGGCCATCATCGCGCAGCACGGCTCGTGGAATCGATCGGTTCCGAGCGGCTATCGCGTCATGGTAGCGCGCACCGATGGACGCCGTGTGACGAGCTACGAGACGCTGCTGGATGGCTTTCTCCCCGGCAGGGACAGTGCCCCAGGCGGGCGCGCAGCCGGCGCGGCGGCGCGCGGTAGGCCGGCGGACGTCCTACAGATGCCGGACGGCTCGGTCCTGATCAGCGACGACACTGGCAATCGCCTTTTCCGAGTCAGCTACGCTCGGTAGCGGCAAACTGAAGCCTTGCTTCCGCTCACACCGACTTCAATACGAGGATCCAGGTGCCAAACACTTTCAGAATCGCCGGTGGCTTGATCGTCGCCGTCATCGCGTTCACCTCGGTCGCGCCAGTTGCCCGAGCGCAGAACCGCACGGAGGTGACGCTCAGCGACACCGGCGTCGTGGCGGAGAATCTCACATCGAGCCAGGACGGCACGGTGTACTTCGGCAGCATGGCGAAAGGGACGATCTACCGCGCCGCGCCCGGCGCCGCTCGAGCCGAACCGTGGATTCTCGCATCGACCGCCGGCCTGACGCGCGTGCTCGGTGTGCTCGCGGACGACAAGACCAACACCCTGTGGGTCTGCCAGAATTCCACAGGCGGTCGTGACGGAGCGCCCGTGGCCGGACAGACCGCGCTCCGATCGTTCGACCTGAAGAGCGGCGCCGCGAAGGGAACGTACCCACTCCCCCCGAATGGCGGCGTGTGCAACGATATCGCAGTGTCTGCCGACGGCGGCGTCTACGTGTCCGAGTCGTTTCGTGGCCGCGTTCACCGACTGAAGCCCGGTGCGAGCGCGCTCGAGGTGTGGATGAGCGATGAGCAGTTGAACGTCATCGACGGTCTCGCCTTCCTCGCCGATGGGTCGCTGTACGTGAATACCTTCGACACCGGCAAGCTGTTTCGTATTCCGGTGAACCCCAACGGCAGCGCGGGCGGACTGATGCCGATCGAGACGTCGATGCCGCTGGTTCGGCCCGATGGCCTGCGCAGCGCGGGTCCGCGGACGCTGATCCAGGCCGAGCAACAGGGACGGATCGCCGAGCTGACGATCAGTGGCGATCGCGCGGAGGTACGCGTGCTGCAGGACGGACTCACGCGCGCTTCCGGTGTGACCGTGGTCGGCAACACCGCCCTCGTGCTCGTCGAACTCACCAAGGCTGTTGTCGTGCCGTATCGCTTGTCGGTGCCAGCTATATCGCCGGTGAGGGCCAATCCGCCAGGCGCGGGCACGAGCGCGGAACAGGACTTACTGAGTCTCTCAAGGACGAAGTGGCGCTGGATGTCAGAGCGGAAAGTCGATTCGCTGGCCGCGCTCTTCCATGACGACGCGGTATTCGTGCACATGGGAGGAACCATGGCCCGGAGCCAAGAACTCGAGGTCATTCGAAGTGGGGGGATTCACTACAAGCACGCGGAGATCTTTGAAGCCTCGGCGCGGGTCATCGGTAACACCGCCATCGTGCTGAACAGGATTCGTCTGGATGCGGTCGTTGGCGGCAACGAGGTCACCAATCCCTTTGTGGTGACGGAGGTGTACGTGAAGCAGAACGGTGCCTGGAAGTTGGGGTCGCTCTCCTTCACCAGGCTTCTGCAATAGTTATCGTAGTCTCGTACGCGGATTGTCTTCTGTCAGTACGGACGCCGAGACCCCCGCACTCATGAAGCAGATCATACGGTGAGGCCGCGCGTCATCTGCCATATGGCCACGTCGCTCGATGGCCGGATCGTTGCCCACGGGTGGCCCGTCGCGACTGACGTGCGCAGGGAGTACGAACAGGTACACGCGAGCTACGATGCCGATGGCTGGATGTGCGGCCGGATCACGATGGAGCCATTCGCCGGCGCGCTGCGATCCGATGATGAGGTCGCGCGGGAGTACCGTGGCGTCGCCCCCCGCGACGATTTCATCGCCGAGGGCCGGCACAAGTCATTTGCATTCGCCGTGGATTTGGGCGGTCGGCTGGCCTGGAACTCGAACGACATCGACGGCGATCACGTCGTCGCGATCCTGTCGGAGCGCGTGTCAGACGAGTACCTCGCGATGCTTCGGGAGCGCGGGGTCTCGTATCTGTTCGCGGGCACGCGGGACCTGGATGCGCTACTCGCCCTTGAAAAGGTCGCAACGCGCTTCGGAGTCCGTACGCTGATGCTGGAGGGCGGAGGGAAGATCAACGGTGCGATGCTGCGCTCGGGGCTCATCGACGAGGTAAGCGTGATCCTCGCGCCCGTGGCGGATGGCCGAATCGGAACGCCCGCGCTTTTCGATGTGGAAGGGGACACTGTTGTGCCGTTGCGCCTCGTGCTCGAGAACGTGGAGCGACGTGCCGCGGACATACTCTGGCTCCGCTACCGTGTGGACACTCGGCACGGCTGACGTGTGTCAGCGCGCTCAGGTGCCGGAATCGATCACCACCAACCAAGCAACTTCCACCACAGCATTCCAACGCCGAGCCAGATCGCCAGGTTGAGAACCGACACCAGCGCGCCGACCCGCCACCAGGTGCCTTGTCTCACGTAGCCGGCGCCGAAGAAGATCGGCGCCGACCCTGTGCCATAGTGCGTCAGACTCGCGTTGAGGCTCGAGAAGTACGCGAGCACGAGCGCCGCCACGAGCGCCGGTGCTTTCGCGACCATGGCAGCGGCGATGAAGCTCGGGTACAGCGCGGTCACGTGCGCCGTCATGCTCGCAAACGCGTAGTGCAGGTACTTGTAGGCCATCGCCAATACCAGCAGCGCCGCGACGCCTGTCAGCGCGCTCACCTGCGTGAAAAGGTCTCCTGAAAGAACCTTGATGACGCCGGCCTCGTTGAGCGCGTCGGCCATCATGAGCAGGGGCGCGAACCAGATCAGCGCATCCCAGGCCTTCCGCTCGGCCAGCAGATCGTCCCAGGTCAGGACGCCCGTGAGCAGGAGCGCGCACACACCGGCCAGCGCGACGATCGTATTGTGCATCCTGTGCAGCGGTGACGTCACCCAGCCGGCCATCACGGCGAGCATGACGACGACGAGCCACCATTCGACGGGACGCATGCGTCCCAGGTCCGCGAGCCGAGCGTGGGCATGGACGCGGACGGCGTCGATGTCGTCGATCGTCGGACGCACGAGACGGCGAATCAGGAGGGGCACGAGGGTCAGGGTCAGCAGCGCGGGAACGATCGAGCCGGTGATCCACCGTGCCCACGTGAGCTCGACCCCGGCCCCCTTCGCGGCGAAATCCGCGATGAGCGGGTTGGCGGCCATGCCGGTGAGAAACATCGCCGACGCCGTGTACGTCGCGTGAAAGCCGACGAGCATCAGGAACGCGCCGAGCCGTTCCGCCGTGGGGCCGGGTTCGGAGCCCGCCGCCTGCGCAACGCTGCGCGTGACCGGAAACATGATGCCGCCGCCGCGCGCGGTGTCCGACGGCACGAAGGGCGCCAGCACCACGTCGCTGGCGGCGATCGAGTAGCCCAGGGCGATGGGACTGCGACCGAAGCGGTGGATGAAGTAGTACGCGATGCGCTGTCCGAGGCGAGTGACGGTGACCGCACGCGCGAACAGGAAGGCGCTGAACACGAGCCACACGGTGAGGTTGGAAAACCCCGACAGCACGCGCGCCGGCGGCAGCGTTCCGGTGAGCGCGATGAGCGTCATCGACGTCAGCGCGCTCACACCCATCGGCGCCGGCTGAGCGACGAGGGCGACGATCGTCGCGACGAAAATCGCGAGCAGGTGTCGCTGCGGTTCCGTCAGACCGGCGAAGGGTACCGTCCAGATGAGGATTGCCGGCACGAGCACCACGAGCCATCGCGACAACCGGCCGCGTCCTCTGGGCGCCGGATGCGTCGCGCGAGGCGACTCCGCGTCGGCCGCATATGGGGGCTGGAGGACAGGCGTGACAGGCGCCTGCGTCGTCATCGTGGCTCGCTCGAGGCGTTCGGCATAGCGACCCAATCTGGCGGCGTGCACTCGCGTTGGCTACGACGTATCCTTCTGTCGGCGTTCCCACCGTCCCACCTTCCCACTCCCTGTCGCGGAGCTGCGTCTGCGCGTCGCCCTCGTCGTACCCCTGCTGCTTCCGTTTCTCGCCACCGCGCCCACCAACTCCACAGCACCCTCTGAGCGCGTCATGGCAACCGCGAACGACTACGAGCGTTCAGCGGGAACACTGCGCGACGGAGTTCTCACGCTGCATCTCGTCGCGCGGCCCGCGCAGTGGCATCCCACGCGAGACAGCGACCCCGCGCTCCCGGTGGATGCGCTGAGCGAGGAAGGGAAGGCACCGAGCGTGCCGGGCCCGCTGCTCCGCGCACCGGTCGGCACGAGAGTGCGCGGAACGCTGCGCAACGCGCTCGCCGAGACGCTTGTCGTGAATGGCCTACGCGAGCGCGGCCCGGGCACGACGGAACGACCTCTCATCGTGCCACCGGGAGAGAGCCGACCGCTGGACTTCACTATCAACGTGCCCGGCGCGTACGGCTACTACAGCGAGCTGCACGCCGGCGACAAGGTGATCCCTGGTGGCCACGGCACGAGTCTCGTCGGCATCATCATCGGTGACACGGCGCGCGCGCCACGTGAGCGCATCATGGCGACGACCTTCTGGAACCGGCTCATCGACTCGTCAGCCAAGGCGCCCGAAGAGCGGGTGCTGTTTCTCATCAACGGGAAGATCTGGCCGCACACGCCCCGCTTCACCGAGCAGGTGGGCGACACGGTGCGGTGGCGCGTCGTGGACCTCTCGTTCACCGAGCACCCGATGCACCTGCACGGGTTCTATTTCCGTGTGGACAGCCGCGGCACGCTCGACGTGGACAGCGCCTACACGCCGGAGCAGCGGCGCATGGTGGTCACCGAGGCCACTCCCGCCTTCGGCAACTTCACGCTGACGTGGGTGCCGGAGCGCGCGGGCAACTGGATCTTTCACTGTCACAAACCGGCGCACACGTGGTATGGGTTGCGCTACACGGTGACCAACACGGCCGCGCCCGACGGTCCGCAGCCGATGCGGCACGACGTGCTGCACGTGGAGGACGGCATGAGCGGCCTCGTGGTCGCGATCAGCGTCCGCCCCCGCGGCACCGCGGTTGCTCAACAGTCCAACGGACCGCGACACCGCTTCCGCGTGCTCGCGCAGCAGCGCGCGGGTTTCTACGGCGTTGACGGTGCTGGACTCGGCTACGTCATGCGGGACGGCGACGCGCCACCCGCGGCGGATTCGATCCGCATTCCTGGCGCGCCGATCGTGACGACGCGCGGCGTGCCGGCCGAGATCACCGTGGTGAACCGCACCGCGTACGCGACCGCGGTGCACTGGCACGGCATCGAGCTCGAGAGCTACTACGACGGTGTCGCCGGCTGGAGCGGCGCGGGGAAGCGTCTCGCGCCGATGATCGCGCCCGGCGATTCGTTCGTCGCCCGCTTCACGCCGCCTCGCGCCGGGACATTCATTTATCACGCGCACGCGGACGATGCGTGGCAGATGTCGCACGGATTGTACGCACCGCTCATCGTGCTCGAACCTGGCGAGCGGTGGGATCCCGCCACGGATCACGTGCTGCTGATCGCGGGAGGCTACGCCAATGGGAAATACGTCGATGTCCTGAACGGCTCGACGGCGCCACCGCCACTCGAGTTGCGCGCGGGAGTGAAGCATCGCATCCGCGTCATCAACGTGACGGCCGACGAGGAGGCCGACCTGGGTTGGTTCGCGCGCGCCGACACGACCGACTCGACGCTCGTGACGTGGCGTGCGATCGCGAAGGACGGCGCCTACCTGCCGGCGCGCGTGGCGATCGAACGTCCCGCCACCGTGCACATCAATCCAGGGGAGACCTGGGACTTCGAGGTCACGCCGAAGGTGGGCGACACGCAGATCCGCGTCCGCAGTTTCATGCGAGTCGCAATGCCGGTGGTCGCGCGCGAATAGGCCTTGCGGTGGTGCCAAATGGCGTCCGCAAGGTGCAACATGCGCGGCAGGGAATCGCACCCACGTTGTCTTGACGCACCACGCACCGCGGTTAATGTCACAGCGACACGCAAGTCGCCACCGCTCGGCGCCGTTGCCACTCCTCTCGTCCAAGGTTCCCCCATGGCAAACAGCCGCAGGTTCCTCGTCTGGCTCGCGCTTTCTTCGTGCATCGCCACACCGGCCCTGAGAGCACAGGGCGTCACCACTGGGACCGTGGCTGGCTTCGCCACGGACCCGCAGGGCGCGCCCATCACCAATGCGACGATCGTCGCGACGCACGTGCCGAGCGGTACGCAGTACCGGGCGGTGTCGCGGGCGAGCGGCGCGTACACCCTGCCCAACCTGCGCGTTGGCGGTCCATATCGAGTGACCGTGACGAGCATGGGATTCGAGCCGGGCAACCGGAATGACGTTTTCGTGATGCTCAGCGAGACGCAGCGCGTCGACTTCCGGCTCACCCGCGTGGCCGCGCAGCTCGAAGCCATGCAGGTCCGCGTTCAGGGGAACGAAGGCACGCGGACGGGCGCCGCCACATTCATTGATCAGCAGCAAGTCATGGAACTGCCGTCGATCAAGCGCAGCACGCGAGATCTGACACGACTGGACCCGCGCAGCGACGGCAACTTTTCCTTTGCCGGCCGCAACTGGCTGTTCAACAGCATTTCGCTCGACGGCTCGTATTTCAGCAACTCGTTCGGGCTCGACGATCCGGCCCCCGGCGGTCAGACGAACGCTGAGCCAGTGCCTTTCGACGCAGTCGCGCAAGTCCAGGTCTCCGTTGCTCCGTTCGATGTTCGCCAGGGCGGGTTCACCGGCGCCAGCATCAATACGGTCACCCGAAGCGGCACGAACGAGTTCCGCGCGACCGCGTACGCGTTTCTGCGAAACGACGCGATGATCGGCAACAAGGTGAGCGGATCCGAGGTCGTCGCCAATCCGAGTCTTGGCTACAAGCAGACCGGCGCATCGGTCAGCGGTCCGATCATGAAAGACAAACTGTTCTACTACGTGAACGCCGAGATCGAGCGCACCGAGGATCCGGGCTCGAACTTCGTCGCGAGCACCGGAACGCCCGGCTTCGGCATTTCGCGCGTCACGGCGACCCAGATGGACGCGATTCGCGCGCGTCTCGCGACCTACGGCTACGAGACGGGCCCGTACCAGGGCTATATCAACGAAACGAACAACGACAAGCTGTTGGCGAAGATCGACTGGAACCTGAATCCCGGCAATACGGCGTCCTTCCGGTACAACTATCTGGATGCCCAGCGCGATTTGCCTCCCCATCCGTTCGTGCTGAGCTTCGCGAACACGGGTCGCGGACCGAACGCGTCGAGTCTGCCGTTCCGGAATGCCGGCTATCGGATCAACAACGGACTGCACTCGTTCGCCGGCGAGTTGAACAGCCGCACGAATCGCTTCGCCAACCGATTGTTCCTGAGCTACAACCGCTTCCGCGACTTCCGCACGCCGTTCAGCAAGCCGTTCCCCACGATCGAGATCGGGGAAGGCGGCGTGACGTACACCACGGCGGGGCACGAGCCGTTTTCCATCCACAACATTCTGGACCAGGACGTCTGGCAGCTGACGAACAACGTCTCGTTCTTCCGTGGCAGCCACACGTACACGATCGGCGCGAATTACGAACGGTTCTCGTTCTTCAACTCGTTCAACATCTTCCGCAACGGCGTGTTCTTCCTGCCCCCGGCGTTCGCGCCCGGCTTCGGCGGAAGCACGTTCTCGTCGCTGTCGCAGTTCTTCACGATGACCGACCCAGCCAACCCGAACCGTGTCGACTTCAACTCGATGATCGGGTCGGGCGCCTACAAGGGTGAGCTGATCGACGTCGGCCAGGTCTCCATGTACCTGCAGGACGAGATGTTCTATACGCCGCGGCTCTCGATCATGTACGGAGCGCGCGTCGACTTCCCGACGTATTTCACCAATCCGGTGGACAATCCGTTCTCGCGCGGCCTCACCGCGGCGGACGAGAACGGACAGGCCGAAGTGGTGGATCAGAGCAAGCTGCCGGGCGCAACGCCGATGGTGTCGCCCCGTGCCGGATTCAACTGGGATGTCCGCGGCAACCGCAGTCTGCTTGTTCGCGGTGGGACGGGCGTGTTCACCGGGCGCGTCCCCTTCGTCTGGGTCGGCAACGTGATCTCGAATCCAGGCGCGAATCCGAACCTCGCCCCGAACGCCAGCGCGCCGGCGCGTCCCACGCGCAAGGAGTCAACGCTCCAGCAGTCGTTCGATCTCAACGCCATGGACCGGGACTTCAAATGGCCCCAGACCTGGGCGACCAACGTGGCGGTCGAGAATGACCTGCCGTGGTGGAACCTCCGCGGCACACTCGAAGTGCTCTACTCGAAGGATCTCAACGCCGTGTTCATGCGCAACGCCGACCTCGTGGCGCCGGTGCGGACGCTGCCCGACGGTCGGCCGTACTACGGCGGCGCGGGCGCCAACGAGCGCAACGCGGACGGCGGCGCGGGCATTTACGTCATCGACAACACCCACGAGGGATACTCGCTCAACCTCACCGGACAGCTCCGCCGCGTGTTCGGCGCGAGCGGCAGCGCCGGACTCGGCTACAGCTTTACGTCCGCGAAGAACAACCTCAAGTCCACCGAGATCGCGAGCGTGCTCTGGCAGAACCAGCCCATCCAGGGCAATCCCAACAAGCCGGAGCTCAGCTATTCCGAGTTCGGACAGCGCAACCGCATCATCGGTGACGCGACATACATCAAGCAATGGTCCGCGCGATATCGCACGCACTTCGGCGCGTTCATGGAAGTCGCCGAGGGCAACCGGTTCGCGGGCGCGGGCGGCAACCGGTACTCGTTCATCTACTCCGGTGACGTGAACGGCGACGGCTCGAGCAACGATCTGATCTACATCCCGCGGTCGCAGAGCGAGATCATTTTCGATCCGCGCACCGTGGGCACCACCACGATCACGCCCGCCGAGCAATGGACGCAGTTCGACGCCTTCATCAAGCAGGACGGGTATCTGAGCTCACATCGAGGCAAGATCGCCGAACGCTTCGGCCTGATAAATCCCTGGTATACGAATCTCGATGCCCGCGTTCTGCAGGACGTCGCGCTCGGCCGCGGCGGCCAGCGGCACACGATTCAGATCAGCCTCGACGTGATGAATCTGCCGAACCTGGTCAACTCGGGTTGGGGCGTGCGGAAGATCGCGGATCCATCCGCTACCTCGCCGCTGACGCTCGTGAGATTCAATGCATCCGGCGCACCGGTTTTCAACTACACGGGGCCGACCAAGACGTTCATCGACGACCCGGATCTTCTGTCACGGTGGCGGGCGCAGTTGGGCGTGAAGTACTTCTTCAACTAGCGGACACCAACGGCCACGGGCGAGCGCTGGACTCGCCCGTGGTTACCGCAGGCCTGCGTCGTCATTGTCGCGCGACGGCCATCGTGTCGAACCGCAGCTGCGCGATGCCGGCGTGTTGCACGGTGAGCTGCATACCCACATTTACGTCTCGCAGGTAGCGGTCCAGAAACGGCAGCGCGTAGCCGAGGATCACGTCGTGCGCGACTGGATTCAGGTTGGTCCAGGCAAAGTGACTGGCGCGCGTCAGCTCGACGAAATACCGCGGGGCGGGCGACGCGTCGTAGGCGCCGCCCTTCTTCACGATCCAGGGGGTGATGCCCAGGTCTGCCGTGCCTCCCTGGTACATCACCGGCACCCGAAGCCCGGCGAGGGTCTGGTGGACGAGATATGGCTGTACCACCGGAGAGAGCGCCAGCACCGCGCGCACGTTCTCGAGCTTCCACGACGGCCACGCGCCCGAAAGGCCAAGGACGGTGTATCCGCCCAGCGAGTGACCGACGAGCCCGATGCGGCTGAAGTCGATGCGGTAAGCCAGCGCGGGAGTGGCACGCAGCGCGCTGACGATCGCAATGATGTCGTCCCGGCGGTCGGCATACGTCGCATCCGTCCACTTCGCCGGAGCCGCGAACGGTTCCTCCGGCCGCAGCCGCTCGCCATGCGAGCCGCAGCGTGCGTCACGGTGATCGGGCGCGACGACGAAGTAGCCGCGCTCCGCCAGCGCTTCGGTAAGAAAGCGCGATTGCGCCGCGCACCCGCCGAACCCGTGTGAAAAGACGACGAGCGGTGCGCGCGTCGTCGCGCTCGGTTTCCAAATGGCAACCTTGCGGTTGGCGAGCGTGATCCATTCCTGCGCGCTCGCGGACCGCACTCCGCTGAGCGCGAGCAATGCGCCGATCCCGCCGACACTGGCGCGCAGGCGGGCGAGTGGAGGCACGCCGAGGAAGATACGGCCACACGGCGGAAGCGATAGCTCAATGCGGTTGCGCTTCGTCCGTGGTGTCCAGGCCCGCGGCGTCGAGAAACACGTCCTCGCGAAGCGAGTCGAGCGAGGGCGGGCGTTTCACGTTGAACGACCGGTTCGAGAGCACCACCACCCAGATGCCACGCTCGGCGTTCACCCACAGCGACGTGCCCGTCCACCCGGTGTGTCCATAGGCGATCGGCTTCGCGCAGCGCTCCTGCGGCGTCGGATCCTCGTCGGGACAAAACGCCATCCAGCCGAGTGTGCGGTGGCCGGCGTGCGGTTGCTGCGTGAACAATTCTCGCACGAGATCGGGCCGCAGGATGCGCACGTGGCCAAGCTTCCCGCCATTCGTGACCATTGCGGTGAAGCGCGCCAGGTCGTGGGCTGTGGAGAAGAGTCCCGCGTTGCCTGCCGGCATGCCCAGCTTGTGCGCGATCGGATCCGACGGCTTTCCCCGGTACGGCTCACCCGTCTTGAGCAGCTGCGTCGGCGCGCAGTTCTCGCACGCGAGCCCCGGCCAGAACGACGTCGAGTGCATGCCGAGAGGCCGGAAGAGACGTCGCTCGAGAAACGCGGGAAGGGGTTCACCCGCGACCCGCTCCGCTGCCTTCCACAGCACGATGAAGCTCACGTCCGAATACTGGACGTCGATGCCGGGCGGTTCGCCGAGGGGCGTTTCAATCACGTTCTCGAGCCGCTGACCGGGGGCTCGCCCGCGGACTTTCGTGCCCGGCGGCAGCCCCGACGTGTGCGTCAGCAGGTGGCGCCACGTCACGCGCTCCTTCCAACGTCCCTTGAATTCCGGCAGCCATTTCTGCACTGGCTCGTCGAGTGTGATCCTGCCGTCCTGCACGAGCAGCAGCACCGCGGGGGCCGTGGCGACCGCCTTGGTGAGCGACGCGAGATCGTACACGGTGGAATCCGGCGACGCCGGATCATCGGTGTCTTTCCAGCCGACACGTCCGAAGCCGGCTGTCTCGACGATACGCCCGCGCTTGCCGATCGCGATCACGGCTCCGGGAATGACGCGCTCGGCGACCGCTCGCCGCAGGTCGCTCGTGGCGGAGTCGATGTTATCCGGGGCGACGAGGTAATTGCTCGACGCCCGGCGAGCGGCGCGGGCTGCCGACCCTTCGCGGTGCGCCCAGAGGACGATGATCGTAGCAGCGAGGACGACAGCGCCCCCCAGTCCGATCAGCCACTTCCACGTCCGCGGCGCCGGCTCGGCTGACTTCGGCGGCGGCGCCCGCTGCATCCGCGACCCCATCCGGGGTCCTGAAAAGCAAGACGGACGCCACCTTCGTTGGCCTTCGGGCTCGTCGCTTCTTCAGTCTCTTGGCTTTGCGAGATAGGGGTCGGCGATCAGGAGCCGAAACTGCCCGCGACGGTTCGGGGCGTTCGCGATCTCGCTGGAGCCTTCGAACGCGAGCTGTCCTTCTCCACGCGTGGCGACCTCGATGCGAAGCGCATCGACGCCCTGCGAAACGAGATACGCCTTGGCCGCCTCGGCGCGCTTCAGGCCCAGCGCCATGTTGTGTGTCTCTGTGCCAGGCTCGCTCGCGAACCCGCTGATGACGATTCGCATCGCTGGATTGGCGCGGAAGATCGTGACCTTGTCGTCGAGAATCCTCTTGGCGGAATCGCTCAGGTCCCAACGATTGTTCTTGAAAAAGATCATCTCGCGCATCATGGCGAGCGCTTCGGCAGACGATGGCGCGACGTACCTGACGCGCGCCCAGGCAAGCGAGTCGCGCAGCGCCGAGTAGCTGTCGGAGATGGCGCGCAAGCGCCGGGTTTCGTAGGTCATGAACGAATCCGGACGGATCAGTGCTGGCGTCGTGGCTGTGCGACGCACGACGCGCGCGCGTGCGAATGGATTGCGGTAGAACGTGAGACCCAGGTGCAGGGCCCTGTTCGTGCCTTTCCCGTGCGGCAGGGAGCTCTGGATGCCGTCGAGTCGCGCTGCCCCCTCGCCCCAGAGGTTGACTCTCGCGCCGACCAAACCGTGGGGGCCGTAGCCGTCCAGCGCGTCCGAGTCGGTGTGATCGATGCCGGCGCCAATGAGAAACGACACGCGCCCCGATTGCACGGGAGTCGCCGTGACGCGTCCCGACAGCACACCCACGTTCTCGTTGCGGAGTCCGTCATCGCGCCTGGCGCTGGTCGCGCCGCCCTCGAACTCGACGGAGAGGCGCGGATAAAGAAAGGCGCCAATTCTGCCGCCTGCGCCCCAGCTGTCGTTCATGCCAAGGCTGTTGCCGGACGTGTTGCTGGCGAAGCCGCCAAACTCCACGGTCCCGCGTTGCTGCGCTGCGGCGGATGTGGTGCCAAACAACAGCAGCATGACGCCGATCGTGATGGCTCTGACTGACATAGTGTTTCTCCATAAGGTCCACACGGCGTGACTGCCCGATGGGTGCGGTTCTCGTCGGCCTTCGGCAGCCTGACGACGTCGCGGATGACCGCATGTGGAGGAATAGTCGTGCCCACCTCCAACGGGCATCGCTCGCACGTGCGAAAATCGAGTGATGGCTGCGTGCGGTACGACTGCCCGCACTCGTGACTCGAAAGAGCTAGTCCTTTGGAGCGAGAGGTGGCGGCTCGCGGTCATCCACCACGGCCACCAATCTGCACAGACATGGTCAGCTTCCGGCTATCGTAAGTGGCGGCGTGAGCGTGACGATGACGTCAGTTCCTTCGGGAAGACGGACGTCGCGGGCCTTCGTGGCTGCCGCGGACAGCGCGCCGGGCCGTGACTCGAGAGGAGGTCCCGGCTGACGTGTTGCTAGTAGACCAAGGCCCCGGCAGCCCCCACCGCGAGAGCGGCGAAGGAAACGCGAGCCAACGCCGAGCGTCCCGGGGCGCTCGCATCATGCACGGTGGGAGAACTGGTGCGCGCCAACGGCGAAACTGGCGGCCATCGCGCCAACGAGCGCCGTCAGGAACAAGACGAGCGGGCCTTCCGGGCCGGCTGCCCAACGGATCATCGCGCCGAACACCGCACCCACGACGCCGGCGAGCATCATCAGCGCGGAGTGCCTCCGGCCATCGCTGAGCAGGAAACCAATCGCCCAGCCGGCGGCGACACCGATGGCGACGATGATCATGGCTGCCCCACGGGTGACGACATTTCACTCGACGCGTGCACTCGCGTCAACGGCTCCCAGCGCCCGTCGCTGCGCCGCGCGAGGTTGCGCCGGAGTCGATCTCGCCAATCCGGGAATCCCGACTCCAATGGTGCGGTGTCAGTCGTCGACGCAAACGGCGCCGGCTCGCGAGCAATCTGCTCCGGCGTCTGGTGTGCGCCGTGCGTGGCTGGGCGCCAATTCGCCGACGTCATGGACCGATCGGGCGCGTCAGAAGCCCGCGCATCCGAGGCTCCTTCTGCTCCAGCTCGAGGAACTCCTGACGCTGCAGTGACTCCTCGGCGAGGAGTTGCGTGTCGTCGAAACGCGTCGTTGTCGTGACTGCGCATCGGATGCCCCTGATGAAAAAAAAGGGACCTGGGCATTGGCCAGGTCCCGGATAGCGCTTGCTGGATTGTCGGCGCGACTTCGTTGCGCGCCTCCGTGATTGAACATAGCACATATCGTCGACGCGTGCTGACTCAGTCGCAGGCGGCCCTGGTATTCGAGGTTTCCTAATGAAAGCTCGGAACCGTGGCCGCTCCAGCGATTCTACGTCCCGTGCCTGCGCCTCAGCGTGACGAGATGCTCACGGAAGTTCTGGAGATCAGGGACATGCAGCGCGCCGATTTCGTCCAGCACCGCGCCATAGGATGACGCTGCCGCGCCACCGACCAGGAGAGCGACGTCCTTTGCCAACGCCGTTCGGAGACGGCGAAGCTCGTCGCTGACTGCGCGGTCGCCCGGCGGAAAGACGACGCTCAGGGCCACGGCTCGCGCGTGCGTGCGGCCAGCGGCCTCCGCGATATCCTCCGCCGGCAGGTCCGCTCCCAGGTAGGTCACGCGCCACCCTTCTGCCGACGCGGTCGTGGCGGCAAGCAGGGCGCCGAACTCGTGCGCCTGACCGGCGGGGGTGCCGACGACGACGTTAGCGGTCGCGAATGGTGATCTGGCACTCTGAATCAACCCGTCGAGCACGTGGCGCAATGCAAGCGACGCCGCATGTTCGTGGACCGGCCGCAACGTTCCCTCGCGCCACCCCGTACCCACGCCTTCGAGCAGCGGGACCACGAGCGCGTCGAGAAACACGGTCAGCGGGAGCGCGACCGCGGCGCGCCGGAGGGTGGCGCCGAGCCCTGGCGCGTCGAGCCGATCGACGAAGCGCATGCAATCGGTCAGGTACCTGCCCTCTGGCGAGGGCGTGCGACGCTTGGGGCCCGGCGCGCCGCCGATCCCGCGCTCCAACCTACCATCCGCCGCCGCGTCCTCCCGTACCAGCGCCGCGAGCGCATCCGTGGGGAGCTCGGCCACTTGCCCGATGCTGCGGCCGGCGAGCGTGGCGCGATACAGCAGCTGGAGCCGGGACAGATCGGCGTCGGAGTACAGCCGACGCCCACTTCTGGATCGAGCGGGCTTCACGACTTCGTAGCGCTTCTCCCATGCGCGGAGCAGGTCGGCGCTGAGCCCGGTGCGACGGGTCACGACCCGCATGGGATGCCGGTGTTCCCCGGACCTGGAGCGCCTCGCCATGCCGGACATTCTAGCCGCCCGCGCCTGGGGCGTCAATATTATGTCCTGGACAAAACATTGACACGATGGGTCCGTTCCGCTATCTTCCCCATGTTCGCGCTGGAGGCCATCGGGACCCGGTTGTCTGGTGATGCACAGGTAGGGTCCCACATAGAGACCGAGGCAGATATGCTGTACACAATGACGACGACCGCGCCCGTGTTCGGGCTGCGACGCGAGATCGACAGGCTGTTCGAGAGTACGTTCGTACGCGGTCAGACCGCCGGGAACGAGTGGACGCCCGCTGTCGAGATTCGCGAGACGGAGCAGGAACTCTCGTTCGTGGTCGAGCTGCCGGGCATGACGCTGGATAACCTGCACGTCTCGGCGGTGAACGGGATTCTCACGATTCGCGGCGAGCGGGTCGATGAGTGGAAGGATGGTGAGACGCATCGGTACTATCTCGCCGAGCGCAACTACGGGTCGTTCATGCGCCGCTTCGAGCTGCCGCAGGGCGTCGATGTCGACAAGATCGGAGCCAACATTCAGAACGGCATCTTGCTGGTGACCATCCCGAAGGCGGCGCTGCCGCAGCCGCAAAAGATCAAGGTGACGGCCGGCACGCCCGTGAACGGCACCACCCAGCGAGCCAAGGTCGGCGACGGCAAGAGCAGCGCGGACTCAGGGAATGTGCTGGTATCGGCGCGCTAGTCGATCTGAACGCAGGTGGCTACTACCACCGCGTCGGAAAGTCAGGTAGCAGTGCGAAACGGCGCAGGGCAGTGGCCCCGCGCCGTTTGATGTTTGTGACCAGCATGACCGTAGGATCAGGCCGCAGACACCGCTTGAGCCGGTTCACTCGAACGCGCGAGCAAAGGCCTCGACGCCGGCGCTAAAGCGAGCGTGAAAGTCGAGCCATCTCCCTCATGGCTCTCGAGTGTCAGGTCGCCATTCATCGCGCGAGCCAGCTCGCGGCTTATCGGGAGCCCCATGCCGATGCCCCGGTGAGGCGCGCTCGTCAGGTTTCTGTTGACCTGGACATATGGCTCAAAGACGCGGTCGACATCCGCAGGATCGACGCCGATGCCCGTGTCTTTCACGCGGATACGAACGATGGTGTCCTCGTTGACGCATGTGACGAGGACGTTGCCATCCTTTGGCGTGAATTTGATGGCGTTGGCGACAAGATTCAGCAGGATCTGCTGGAGACCCTCAGCGTCCGCGGCCACCAGGATCTCGGTCGAGCACGGTGTAACAGTCAGCTCGACCGCTTTCGCCTTCGCCTGATTCGCGCACAGTCCTCCGACTTCGGTCAGCACGGAATTGACCGCAACCGGGAGAACGTTGAGTGGCCTTGCGGCCTCCAGCCTCGCTACTGTGAGAAGATCGTCGATCAGACGGAGTAGATACGCCGCCGCGCGCCTGATCCGACCCAGGTCGGAGAGCTGCGCATCGTTGACCGGTCCTCGAATCCCGAGCTCCAGGACCTCCGCGAAGCCGGCAATGGCGCCCAAGGGCGTGCGCAGCTCGTGACTCATCGACCGCAGAAACTGCGTCTTGGCTCTGTTTGCATCTTCCGCCGTCATTCGGGCGTTCTCCGCGGCAGCCACCGCGGCGGTGGCGGCATGGCGAAGTCCGACCCGGTCCAGCGCCTGCGCGCAGTAACGCGCTACAGTATCGGCGAACTGCCGGTCGAGGAGCGTGAACGTACGAGGTTCCGCAAATCCGAACGCCAGAGCGCCCACGGCCCTTCCGCTGATCTCGAGCGGTAGAAAACACCACGCGCCAAAGCACTCGGACCTGTCGAAGGTCCGAAATGCCGGATATCGGTCAAACATCTCGTCAAAGGACTCCAGGTAGACAGCGCGGCACTCCGCCGCGGCCTCGATGTACGGACCGCCAGCGTCCGAGCGGCG
Source organism: Gemmatimonadaceae bacterium (assembly GCA_035758925.1). Classification (GTDB taxonomy): domain Bacteria; phylum Gemmatimonadota; class Gemmatimonadetes; order Gemmatimonadales; family Gemmatimonadaceae; genus DASPMP01. Next base: position 37,710 of record DASTVV010000222.1, on the reverse strand, counting down.
ACGGTGCTCGAACGAGCGCATGAGTACATCAAGCGCTCCGGATTCGCGAAGAAGCGCGAACGACGTTGCTTCTTCCGTCGCTGCCACGATGACCGCTCCCGCATCGCATTCGAGAGCGACGCTGGCCTCGCGAAGCACCGATTCCGCGACCTCCTCCTGCGTGACAGTGTTGCCGAGTGCTGCGGTTATGCTTTGAAGTCGCGTGAGACGCTCGGTCGTACCGTCCGCCGTGACTCGCGCCGCGGCGATTTCAGCCGCGCGTCGCTGCAGGGCCTCGTTGGCCAACGCGAGGGCGACAGCGGACGTGCGGCGACGATCGAGGCGAAAGCGCTATGCGTTCATGGGGGATCCTCCTGCCATGGAGGCCGTTCTCGCGTGCGACTGGGAGTGTGGCCGGTGGTTCGGTCGTTGGCCTGAGACTAGGTCGCTGCGGCTCGGGCTGCTATCGCACGAAGGAATGAGAAACGCTCGTTCATGTTTCTTCGGCTTCGCCGCCACGGCTGCGTATCACTCGAACGGACTAGAGACGTTGCCAGCGCCCCCGGATAGATTCCATCTCAGCTGGCGAGCGGCTCTTTGGCTGCTCCCTTTGGCGCCCCGTACCGCGCTCTCGCGTATCGGACCCCCGAGCCATTCATGGTCAGCGCGCTCCGGCCTTCGAGGAGGGCACCATGGATCAGGATAACGGAACCCCAGCAGTCCGCAGCACGGCGTCTCTCGTGGACGCTGATGATCTTCGATGCGAAATCGCCGCCGCGTTCACCGCAACGCCGATCGACGAGGTGCGGCTGCGCCGTGGCGTGTGGACGTACGTCGGCGCCGAGCGCCACGCGGGAACGTCGCCTGGCCACGTCATCATGGCGCTCACCGAGCTGGTCGAGGCGTCGGAAATCTTCCCACCGACGGTTCGCCAGGCGTTCATGCGCCACGTGATTCTCTGGTGCGTCGAGGCGTATTTCGGCCATCTCGGGGGCGACGTGGTCGGTCGCAGCGGCACCGCGTTCTCCGACTCGCCAACGCCTCTACCGATCCGATGAGCACTCGCTCCGATGCATCGGTGTGGACGCGCACCTTCTAAGCCGGGAGACTTCGGCCCTTCGAGCACAACGGGTTTGGCTTGTTGTTTTCGTAGCACTACTGCGTTCGGGTGACGCGTTGGACGGGGGCCTACCTCGTCAGGCTGTCGCACGACATTCACCCGAGTGAGCGATGGGCGTGCGTTGCCCCGTGCGCTAGGCTGCCTCACACGTCTCCCATGAGCCTCTAGCCCGGGTGATCCGCGACGCTGGCGAACGCCTTCACGTTTTTCAGGATCCGATCATGCCGCAGTGGATGCGTCTTGCCGCGACCGTGGCACTCCTGCCTCTCGTCGTTGGCGCATGTGCAAGAATCGTCACGCCACGCGATTTCGCTGGCGACTATGCGCTCAGCACACTGAATGGCCTTGCGGTTCCGGCGGTGATGAGCGTGGACGGGGCCGGCTCCATCGAGATAACCGGGGCCCAGCTCAGACTGAACGACGACTTGACGTTCTTCCTGCGCAGAGATTTCCGGCGCACTACCTCCTATGGCTCGAGTTCTACCTTCCACGTTGTCGCGACGGGCGGATTCGACGTCTCGAGCAAGACGGTAATGCTTTACCCTGCCATCGGAACGCCGTACTCCATGTCGCGCAAGGACAGCGGGCTCACGCAAGTGGACGGATTACTCACGCTCGTGTACCTGCGCTGACGACGAGATAGAGCCGGGCACGGTTCTCCCGCACCAGGCTCCTCCCGGAGATTATTCTCTAGTTCTTCGGCTTCACCAGGTATGGATCGGCGATCAGGACTCGAAACTGTCCGCGACGGTTCGCAGCGTTCGCGATCTCGCCGGGGCCCTCGACGGCCAACTGTCCTTCTCCACGCGTGGCGATCTCGATCCGGACCGCATCGACGCCCAGCCAGACGATATAGGCTTTGGCCGCTTCGGCGCGCTTGAGGCCGAGCGCCATGTTGTACGCCTCGGTGCCGGGCTGGCTCACCGTCGCGTTGCCCGAGATGCTGCCACTACTTGCTTGAACCGTGTTCGGGAAGCTGCCTTGAACGGAGCCGGCGGTGAACATTGCCGTGCTGTTGATGGCGCCACCTGCGGCCACGATCGACCACGTCGGTGTGATCGCCACGATGTTGCCCGCGGCGTCCTTGCCGACTGCGGTGTACTGCTGCCCGCTGTTGATGGCGAGGCTGACGGGGTTGGGGGTGACCGTGATGCTTGCCAGTGCTCCAGGGATGACAGTCAGTGGCGTTGTGGGCGAGTGAACGTCACACGCCGCGAACAGCACCGCCGCGACCGCGATCGCGGCTGCGAACCGCCACGTCGCGCTCGGCGGCGATAGCGCTCGTACAAGTCGATGCCTCATGGGGATTTTCATTCCATTCCTCGGTCTCTTTTGGTGGGTACCAGTTTTCGATTGACCTATGACGTCGCGACCAGGATGGTCGATCAGACGAGAGCACGACCGGAGTCCTGGGCGTCAGTACGAATGCGCCGGCTTGATCCGCCTGATCATGAGATCCTGCGCGGGTCCCGACGGGATTCCCGCAGTAGGAGGAATAGTCCGGACGATCTCGGACGGGCATCGCTCGAACGTGTGGAAATCGAGCGATGGCTGCGTGCGGTACCGATGCCCCGCACTCGTGACTCGAAAGAGCTAGTCCTTTGGAGCGGGAGGCGCTGGCTTGCGGTCGTCCACGACGGCCATGGGCGCGGTCAGCGATACCACGAGCTTGAGAGCCTTGAACTCGGCCTCGAGCCTGGCGTTGACGGGTCGCAGCTGGTCGGGGCTGTCGCTCACGACCAGGATATGCGTGATGTGCTGCCCGAGGACGATTCTGCCCACCCAGGTCCGCTCTTCTCGCTGGGCGTCCTGATGCTCTCGATCGAGGAGCGTCGTGATCGCGGCCATGCGAATCTCTGGTTGTGGCGGCACGATCTCATAGGCGTATGTCCAGATGGTCTTCGGCACTCCATGGACGCTCTCTCTGACCATACGCTCCTCACGCCATCCTTCGGGACAGACTGTGATTCAGAGGCTAACACATGTCGCCTCCGTCGCCTATCGCTCGAAAGAGTGAAGCGTGCGCTCCTGCTGCCCACCGATCGTGCTTACGACGCTCCGTCGCGGTGGGCGTAGGCCGCGATCTGCAGCCGGGTGTGCAGCGCCAACTTTTCCATGACGTTCCGCACGTGACTCTTCACCGTGTGAGTGGCGATGTGGAGCCGCGCCGCGATTTCCTTGTTCCCCAACCCTTCCGCGATCAGGTTGATCACCTCTCGTTCTCGCGGCGTCATGCGCACCGCCTCGAGCACTTCGGGCCGTCCCTTGGCGATCGCGTCCCGTGCGATCTGGGAGAAGAGCGAGCCCGTCATCTGGGGTGGCAGCACGTGAACTCCTTTTGCCACCGACCGGATGGTGTTCACGAGATCGTCGAGCGTGGCGTCCTTCATGATGAACCCGGAGACGCCGGCATTGACGAATTCCACGATGTCCTCGTGCACGGGGAGGAGATCCATCACGATGACCTTGGTTTTGGGAAAGTCCTGCCTGACTCTCTCCGCCAAGCGCAGACTGTCGCCATTCTTCAGTCCGACATCCAGAAGGACGACGTGAGGATTCGCCTGCATCAAGAACGCGGTGTTGTCCGTGGAGTCCCCCGCGACGACCTCGAGGTCCGGCAGCTGATTCAACAGCGCCGAGATGCCTTCGCGTACCAGCCGGTTGTCTTCGATGAGTGCTACTGAGATCACAAGGCACGCTCCACCGGCGATCGTACGGGCGCCCATTCGGGGCGAGGGATCACCCTCGCTTGATCGACATCACCGGCCTTGTGCGCGCTGCGTAGGCCTGTGCTGGGAATCTACCGTCCGAGGAGCAACCCGCCAATCTGTCGAGGACCGGGATGATCAGCTCCTCCCCCATACCGTGAGTGGAAACGTGAGTGTGACGATGACGTGAGTTCCTTCGGGCAGACGGATGTCGCTGTCTTTCGATTCTCCCGCCTGGATCCCGTCGGCCGCTGAGCCAACCGCTGCGCCGATGACAGTCCCGTGGGTGTGCCTCGTGATGATCTGGCCGATGATGGCGCCAGCGGCCAGCGAATCGATGCGCGCAGTCAGCGGATAGTTCTTCCCGCGAATCGTCACGCCATTGACGGTGAGCGTCAGCGTCCCGCCATTGCGGCTCGACGCTGACGTGACCTCGGCGATCGTCCCGGAGACCAGAGAGGTCGCCGGAAGGACGACGCGCCCAGCATCATCGCGTACGTCTGCCACCACCGTCGCGCTGTACGAGTTGCCTGCCTTGGCAGTGCGTGAGCTGATTGCCTGCAACATCGCCATCGAGAATTGCCTGCTGGCAGAGAGCGTCCGCTTGGCGGTCGCCGCAGGAGTCTTCGGGACCACAGAAGGGGCCTTCGCGCCCTGCCGCGTCACCGCGTTCGAGGTGCCCGGCGTTGCTTCAGACGCTTCACTCGATCGTTCGAAGGCTACGAGGCCGAACACAAGGATCCCAGCGAGTAGCCTTCTTGCCACAAGTCATCCGCAGAATGGTGAGCGAGATTCAGACTGGAAGTATAGTCCGCCGGACTGCCGGCAGGTATCGCACAACCACGTAAAAAAAAGGGATTAGTCGCCCGGTGCTACAAACCGCTCAGCGCCATGACTCGCGCGGGCCAGGAAGCAAAGGGTCCGAAGGCGCGTGGCGATTCAGAGCGTTATGGCACCTCTCGCCGTGAGGCGGTCCCTTGCCACGACCGCGGCTGCTTTCTTGCTGGTAAACCAGGTCGCCCAGGCAGTCCTCTCCGCGAAAGCAGCGAAGCAAACGTGCGTGTCCCCAGGGACGCGGCGTCATCGCCGAAAAGAGACACCGCAGTAGATGAGGAGGACTCGTGACGAACAACCTGGACAAGTCGAACGAAGCGCTCAGCGACAAGGATCTGTTGGACAGGGAAGCGGACCAGCGCGATGAGTTTTTTCGACTCGAGCGTTTCGAGCCGTTCGAGACTACGTACCAATCCTTGAGCGGGTCGCGGGCACTGATGCACGCGTGGGACCGATGGATGCGCACCAGCCTCACCGCCCGTCTCCGTGGGCTCCTCCCTCGCGCGCGAAAGGACTAGGACAACTGCATCCAGTGTTCGAGGTTGTCAGGCCAGCCGGATTTCCCGAGCTTCGCGACGAAAGCCGTGACGCCCCAGCAGCCGGTAGAGTGTGGTGCGATCGACACTCGCCATGCGGGCCGCGCGCGACATGTTGCCCGAAGCCCTGGCGACGAGGCTCACCACGTAGTCCTTCTCGAACTTCGTGAGCACCCGCTCCTTGGCAAGCTGGTAGCCGTCGTTCAACGCAATGGCCGGCGTCCCCGCCGCCGTCCCCGCCACCTCGGCGCCACCTGGAGGTTCATCGTGCAGCACGACCTCGTGCGGCGCAATGCTCGATCCAGGCGTGGCAAGGACCACGAGATGTTCGACGACGTTTTGCAGCTCCCGGACGTTTCCGCGCCAGGGACAGGACTGTAACACGTCCATGGCCGCATCGCTGAACGTCGGCAACGGATCGCGTGAGTTGCGATGGCAGCGCCAGCTGAGTTCGAGGAAGTGTCTCGCCAGAACCGGGATGTCTTCCACCCGCTCGCGCAGCGGCGGCAGATGGATCGGGAAGACGTTCAACCGATAGAAGAGATCCTCGCGGAGCTGTTTGCCGTGTATCGCCTCGCGCGGGTCCCGATTGGTGGCTGAAATGAAGCGCACTTTTACAATCGCATCCTGCTGTTCGCTTCCGACGCGCCGGACGACACCGTCCTGAACGACTCGGAGGAGCTTGGCCTGAAGCGTGAGCGGCATTTCGGTGATCTCATCCAGGAAGAACGTGCCGTTGTGCGCGACTTCGAGGAGGCCCACTTTGTCGCGGTCCGCGCCCGTAAAGGAACCCTTCCGGTGTCCGAACACCTCGGACTCGAGCAGATACTCGGGCACCGCGGCGCAATTCAGCGGCACGAGCGGATTCCTCGCGCGACGGCTGTGCCGGTGAACGAAATGGGCGATCAACTCCTTACCCGTCCCGCTCTCACCGACCAGCATCACCGAGGCGTCCGTCATCGCCACCCTGGTGGCGAGATCCACAACGCGCCGGAACGCCGGTGAGCTGACAAGCAGCGTCATGCGCTCGCTGTTGCCGTTCTGCTCGTGCAGCGTGGACCGCCCCTTGTCCTTCTCGCGAGTGGCGCGCACGGCGTATGCCGCGCGTCCCACGAGCAACTGGAGGTGAGATCCGCTGAAGGGCTTCGGCAGATAGTCCCATGCTCCGACGCGCAGCGCCTCGACGCTCGAGGTGACACTCGGGTTGCCCGTCATCATCACGACGATCGTGCCCGGACGCGCCGCAAGAACAGCCTTGAGGATCTCCATGCCCGACACAAGCGTCATGTGCAGATCGACGAGCACAACGTCGAAGACTGAACGCTGCGCCATTGCCACCGCTTCGTCACCACGTCCGCTCGTCGTGACGTTGTAGCCGTCCACCCGAAGCGCGCTGGCGCATCCTTCACGCAGCGTGCGGTCGTCGTCGATGACGAGGATGCGGATGCTCTGTCTGAGCTCCAGCGGCACGACGCCCTCGTCGTGAGACCGCAGCGGTGCTTCGTGGTCGCCACCGCGCGCAGGTGTGTCCGAATGCGGAGAAACCGCGGTGCTGGAGCTCGGGTCGATGATCATGTGCCGTCGTCGGCGCGAATTGGAATTGTGGTACTTGCACAGCACACCAGGGGACGCGCTGCAGCAAGTGTACGCGCCGGGCCTGACGTTGCATCGCGGCCTCCGCGGGCCGCCAACGCCCAGTTCTCGGTGCCGCGAGGACTACCGCACGTAGCGGAACAACCCAATGAGCCCGATGACCGCGCCGCTGATGGCGATGATGTAGCCGCCGTCACCGCCCACGACTGACCCGACGACTATCCCGGCACCGCCAACGACCATCATCGCGATATTGCTGCCGTTCCCACTCCCGTCCTGCCCTAGAGGCAATAGCTGGACGTCCGCGGCCCTCGGGTTGGTGATGCCGGCCGGGACGATGCCTGGCCACCCCGCGGACGACGGCGTGAGTTTCACGATGGGGACAGCCGTGGCAACGGCCGGCGTCGGCGCGACGAGGACCACGACGGCGGTGGAGTCCTGCGCCGTGAGCGACGACGGAAGGATCGCGGCGCTGATCGCCAGCGCGACGAGGACTGCGGAGGAGCGGACTGATTGCGCGTTCATCGGATGTCCTCCCGCCGCGCGGATCGCGACGACGGTCAGGGTAACGGTGCGCAGGAACTGCGGGCGCGCCGGTCGGGCGTCACCGCGACTCGATCCAGCCGTGGTGAGGACAGAGTGTCAGACCCGGAGGGCGCTCACTGCGCGCCGCTCCGAGCGGCAGAGCCAGCGAAGATCGCGACCTCGATGCGGCGGTTGGCCTGGCGGCCTGCTTCGGTCTCATTTGTCGCCACTGCTTCCAGCTCGCCCCTGCCAGAGGAACGCAAGCGGCTCGACCCGATTCCCTGCGATGTGAGGTATCCGGACGCCGAGTTGGCGCGGCGGGTCGAGAGATCCTGGTTGTAGGACGTGCTTCCCAGAGCGTCGGTATGGCCAACGATGAGGAGTTCGGTGTTTGGGTACTTCTTGAGACTGGCCGCGAGGTTCTGCAGGTTGCGCGCGGCCTCCGGGCGGATGGCGTCGGAGTCGAAGTCGTACAGCAGACCGGACGCGAACGTGACCTGGATTCCTTCCCCAACGCGTTCGATGGTGGCCCCCGCGATCGCGATGCGCAGCTCCTTGGCCTGCTGGTCCATCTGGTGCCCGATGATGGCACCGGTCGCACCGCCCACGGCCGCGCCGATGATGGCGCCTCGCGCCGTCGATCCGGTGTTGTTGCCGATCACCCCGCCGACGGCGGCACCGGCTGCCGCGCCGATGACCGCGCCCTTCTCGCGCCGGTTGAAGGTTGAGCAGGCGGCGACCGCGAACGCGATGCCGACGAGCACGGCGAGGCGCGCTACGCGGATGATGTGGACGGACGAACGAGTGATGCTCATGCGAGACAGTCTAGCCCAGAACGCTACGCGCCCCCATCGCTCGCTCGGGTGAATGTCGTGCCACATCTGACGAGGTAGGCACGCGCCTCATCCGTCACGCGAACGGAGTAGTGCTTCCGTGGGAGGCGACGGCGCGCTCGTACAGTCGGATCTACGTGCCTTGAATGCGCCACCCCAAGGTCATCGCCCGCTGCCCAACGGATGGTGGCGCCGAACACCGCACCCACCGTCGAATAGGGTACATTTCCATACGGTTCCGAGTCTCCCACCAGTTTTCGGGATTGGGTTTTTGGGCGCTACTGGCGACGCCTTCACGACGTAACCGAGCCAGCTGCCCATGCGAGAACCACAGTGATACCCCGATCCGCGGCGCTCCTCGTCAGGCTCATCGCCAGCGGCTTCACCGCGCAGCAACTGGCCACGGACCTCGCGATCTCGGCCGCTGACGTCGAGGCCTACGCCAGCGCCCGGTTGGTCATGCCATTGCACCAACAAAAGTCGCTCGCGCTGTTCGTCATCAGGAACTCACCGCGGTTCGCGTCGCTCGGACACACGCTCAAGGCGCAAGTGGCGGCAGCGGCGACGTTCAAGGCCGGCGCAACCAGAGTCCACAACGGACCACCGCTTGGGTGGTCTTCGATGCGCCGCAAATAGACCGTGGCTGACCCGTAGCGACGCAGGTGTCGTGACGACCGCCTGCGCTCGGCCTTCGTTGCAACACAGCCCTGCAGGTAGGTTTCGCGCATGGCCACTCGCTCGTCCGCGACGCCGCGCCCGCGGCTCCTTGCGCATCTGTTCTCCCGCGCGTCCGACGTCCGAGCGGAGTTGCTCGCCGGCCCCCTTCGCGGCGAGCTGCTGGGCCCTGATCAGCTCGCGGAGCGCGCGCGCACCGTCGCGAAGGGTGAGCGCCTCCGCACGGGCAGGAAGATCTGGCGAACCGCACCGCTGCTCGCGCGCCTGAACGAGACGAAACGCGTCCTCGACGTCGCCCACCGACGCCTGACAGACGCGAGCGATCGCGGCAGCGAGATCGGTCCGGCGGGTGAGTGGCTTCTCGACAACTACTTCGTTGTCCAGGAGCACATCCGCGAAGTGCGCGCGAGCCTGCCGCGCGGGTACTACCGCGTGCTGCCGGAGCTCGCCGCCGGAACGCTCACGGGCTATCCGCGTGTGTACGAGCTCGCGATCACGCTCATCTCGCACACCGAAGCACGCCTCGATCTCGACAACGTGCATCTGGTCGTCGGAGCGTTCCAGGACGTCGCCCCACTTCGCCTCGGCGAGCTGTGGGCGATTCCGGCCATGCTCCGTCTCGGCTTGATCGAGAGCGTGCGACGAATGACGCTGCGAACCGTGCAACGCCTCGACGAGGTGGAACGCGCGGATCACATGGCGACCAGGCTCCTCGACGCCAGCGAGGCAGGCCCGAACGAGCTCGGCGTCGCGCTCTCCGAGCTCGTGGACAGCGGCGTGCCACTGAACCCCGTGTTCATCGCGCGATTTCTCCAGCGGCTGCGCATGGCCCGCGGCTCCTTCACGCCGTTGGGTTGGCTGGAGCAATGGATTGCCGATGAAGGCATGACCGGGGAGGAAGCCGCATCGTTGTCCACGCAGCGGGTGGCCAGTACGCAGGTCACGATGGCGAACAGCATCACCAGCCTGCGTGCGATCGGCCGCATGGACTGGCGCGAGTTCGTCGAAAGGCAGAGCGTGATGGACGCCGTGCTTCGGCTCGATCCCTCCGGCCATTATCAGCGGATGACGTTCGCCACACGGGATCAGTACCGGCACGTCGTGGAACGAATCGCGCTCCGGACGGGGAGCGAGGAGGCGGCCGTCGCGTCCGAGGCGATCGAGCTCGCCCGGCGACACATGGCGGGCGTGCAAGGGGGGGGCGCGGACGACGAGGTCCGCGCGCACGTCGGCTACTATCTCATCGACGACGGACTGCCCGACCTCGAGCGGCTCACCGGCTACACTTCGCGTCCTCGAGAGGCGCTGCATCGCTGGGTGCTGAGACACCCGAATACGGTCTTCGTCGGCGGCGTGCTGGGCGGAACGCTGCTCGCTCTTGTGGTGCTGCTCCGGCTTGGCGGAACCGATACGTCGCTCGCGTGGATCACAATCGCCCTCCTTGGGCTGATTCCGGCGAGCGAGATCGCGCTGAGCATGATGAACCGGCTCGTCGCCTTTCTCCCGCCTGCCGTGCTGCCCAAGCTCGAGTTGCGCGACGAGGACGTGCCTCCCGCGTTGCGCACGGCGGTCGTGATCCCCACGCTGTTCGGCAGCGTTGACGCAGTGGCCGATGCGCTCGAGACCATCGAGGTGCAGTTCCTGGCCAATCGCGAGGCACATCTCCACTTCGCGATCCTCAGCGACTTCACCGACTCGAGCGCGGAGCACGAGGACGGTGACGCCGCGATTCGCCAGGCCGCGGTTGACGGCGTTCGTGCCCTCAATGCGCGGTACGCGCCCGAGTCGCGGGACGCGTTCTACCTCTTTCACCGGGACCGGCGGTGGAACGCGGCGCAAGGCGTCTGGATGGGATGGGAGCGAAAGCGCGGCAAGCTCTCCCAGTTCAACCACTTTCTGCGCGGCACCGCGGGGAGCGAGGCCTTTTCCACGATCGAGGGCAATGTCGAGCCGCTGCGCAGCGTCCGCTACGTGATCACGCTGGACGCGGACACTGTCCTGCCGCCCGACGCCGCACCGCTGCTCGTGGGCACGCTGGCGCATCCGTTGAATCGCGCGGTGTACGATGCGGCGCGCGGGCGCGTCGTGCGCGGCTACGGCATCCTCCAGCCGCGCGTCGGCGTCTCGCTGCCCAGCGCGCACCAGTCGCGTTTCGCGGCCATACAATCCGGACAACCCGGTGTGGATCCGTACACGACAGCGGTGTCCGACGTGTACCAGGACCTCTACGGAGAGGGAAGCTTCACCGGAAAGGGCATCTACGACGTCGAGGCATTCGAGCGCGCGACCCACGGCCGGTTCCCGGAGAATCGGCTATTGTCGCACGATTTGATCGAAGGGAGCTACGCGCGCGCGGGGCTCGTCACGGATATCACGGTCTACGACGACTACCCGGGCCAGTATCTCACCTACACCCGGCGCAAGCACCGCTGGCTGCGTGGGGATTGGCAGCTGCTGCAGTGGCTCACCCCGCGTGTGCCAGGGCCCGACGGTCCCGAGTCCAACCGGCTCGGGCTCCTCTCGCGCTGGAAGATCTTCGACAACCTGCGGCGCAGCGTCTTCGAGATCTCACTCGTCGTCTTTCTCATCGCCGGATGGTGGTTCCTTCCCGGTTCGCCAGTGCGCTGGACGGTGCTGGCGCTCCTCGCACTCGCGGCGCCGTGGATCATCGCGCTCGCGATCGCCATCCTCAGCCCGCCGTTCGACAAGTCCTGGCGGGCATACTACGCGGCGATCGGCCGCGACGCGGTCACCAGCGCGAAACAGGTCACGCTCGCGATCGCGTTCCTGCCGCACCAGGCGTGGATCTCGCTCGACGGAATCGCGCGGACGCTCTGGCGCCTGGCGGTGTCCAAGCGCCGGCTGCTCGAGTGGCAGACGGCACTGCACGCGGAGCGCCGGCATCGGCGCGATGCGAGCGCGACGTGGCGCGCGATGTGGCCAGTGTCCGCCGCGGCACTGGCGCTCCTGGTGACGCTCGGCGTGGACGCGCCAGTGCTCATTCCGCTGATCCTGCTCTGGGGCGCGTCGCCCGCGCTCGCGCACTGGCTCGGGACCCCAGCCGTGCGGCCCGAGCGCGAGATGACCGCGGACGAGCGCTCGTCCGCGTTGCGCTATGCGCGACTGCACTGGGGCTACTTCGACCGCTTCGTTTCCGAGGATACCAATTGGCTGGCGCCCGACAACTTCCAGGACGATCCGGCGCCCGCGGTCGCGATGCGGACGTCGCCCACCAACATCGGGCTCCAACTGCTCTCGACCGTGTCCGCGCATGACCTCGGCTTCATCGACGTGGACGACATGGCGCGTCGCCTGGAGCACGCGATGCGATCGATGGAACGCCTCAAGCGGTTCCGCGGGCATTTGTACAACTGGTACGACCTGCACGACCTGCGCGTGCTGGAGCCCCCGTACATCTCCACGGTGGACAGCGGGAATCTTGCGGGCCACCTGATCGCGTTGCGGCAGGCGCTGCTCGCGATCGCGGACAGGCAGGCGCCCCCCGCCGACGCGGTGGAGCTCACAACTCGGCTGCGCGCGCTCGCCAATCGCGCCGACGATTTTGTGCGCGAGATGGACTTCGCGTTTCTCTACGACGAGCGCCGCGAGCTGTTCGCGATCGGCTATCAGCAGTCGAGCCACTCGCTCGATGTGTCGTTCTACGACCTGCTCGCCTCCGAGGCGCGACTGGCCAGCTTCATCGCGATCGCCAGGAATCAGGTGCCGGTGGATCATTGGTTCCACCTTGGGCGCACGCTCACGCGCGCGTCAGGGTCGACGGCGCTGGTGTCGTGGAGCGGCAGCATGTTCGAGTACCTCATGCCGACGCTCGTGATGCGCTCGTTCCCGCTCACGCTGCTGGACCAGACCTATCGCAGCGCGGTCGAGCGGCAGATGGCGTATGGGAGAGAGCACGGCGTGCCGTGGGGCACCAGCGAGAGCGCGTACAACCTGCGCGACCGCCACCTCACGTATCAGTACCGCGCCTTCGGCGTTCCCGACCTCGCGCTCGAGCGTCGCATCGGCCAGGACCTCGTCGTCGCGCCGTACGCGTCTGCCCTCGCGCTGAGCGTCGCTCCCGAGGGTGCGCTGGCCAATCTCGCCACCTTGGAGGCGAAGGGCGCGCTGGGCGACTTCGGCTTTTTCGACTCACTCGATTACACGCGGCCGGAGCCGGGCAAGCGCTTTGCCATTGTCCGTAACTACATGGCGCACCACGTTGGCATGTCGCTCGTGTCACTGGCCAACCTGCTGAATGACCGCCTGTGGCAGCGGCGTTTTCACGCCGACCCGCTGGTGCGGTCGGTGGAGCTGCTGCTGCACGAGCGCATTCCGCGCCGGCTGGTGCTGCAGGAGGCAAGGCCCGTGCGCCCGGAGCAGGCGCTCCCGGATCTGGCGCTCGAGCGGCCCGTGGTGCGCGAGATCATCACACCCGAGACGCCGCAGCCGCACGTCGCGCTCCTGGGGCGTCTGCCATATACGATCATGATCAGCCACAGCGGCGCCGGCTACAGCCGCTACGAAGATCTGGCGGTCACCAGATGGCGCGCGGACGGCACCACCGATCACACCGGCCAGTTCTGTTATGTGAAAGACGTGGGCGCCGGGCACGTCTGGTCCGCGGCGCATCAGCCGGTCTGCGCGCCCGCCGACTGGTACCACGTGCAGCTGGCCACCGATCGCGTCACATTCCAGCGCCGCGAGCACGGAATCGAGACGCGCACCGAGGTCGTCGTCGTGCCCGAGGACGCCGCGGAAGTGCGCCGCGTGACCGTCAGCAACGAAACCGACGTCGAGCGCGAGATCGAGGTCACCAGCTACGGCGAGATCACGATCGCCGTGCCGGGCGCCGACCGCCAGCATCCGGCGTTCTCGAGCCTCTTCATCGAGACTGAATGGCACGCCTGGTGTTCGGCGATCACGGCCACTCGGCGTCCGCGGTCCTCCTCCGAGCGAACGATGTGGTGCGTGCACGTCGTGGACGCCGGAGGCGGCGAACGCGTCGGCGCGCCGAGCTATGACACCGACCGCGCGCGGTTTCTGGGGCGCGGACGCTCCACCCGCGATCCCGTGGCGCTGGAGCGGGACGGCGCGCTGTCGGGAAGCACCGGCGCCGTGCTCGATCCCATCTTCGCGATCCGCGTACGCGTCCGTCTCGATCCCGGACAGTCGGCGTCGGTGGCGTTCACCACGCTCGTCGCGGACAACCCGGAGCGCGCGTTCGCGCTCGCCGACCGCTATCACGATCCCAGCACCGCGCAGCGCGCGCTGGACCTGGCATGGACATCTACGCAAGTGGAGCTTCGCGAGCTGGGCGTCTCACCGGCAGACGCGGCCATCTTTCAGGAAATCGCGGGCCACCTGTTCTATCCCAATCCAGCGGCGCGCTTTCCGGAAGGTGAACTGCGGCGGAGCCACGGCGGACAGCCGCTGCTCTGGTCGCAAGGGATCTCGGGGGACTGGCCCATCCTCCTGGCCACCATCCGCAGCGCCGACGGGCTGCCGACCATCGCGCAGCTCTTCGCGGCGCACCACTACTGGCGCAGACACGGGATGATGGTGGATCTGGTGATCCTCAACGAGCATCCCTCCGGTTACCTGCAACAGCTGCATGAGCAGATGAACGCGGCCATGTTCGCGTCCAGCGACTCGGCCGCGATCGAGGGGCCGGGCGGCGTCTTCATTCGCCGGCGCGATCAGCTGCCATCCGACGTCCTGACGATGCTGCGCGCCACCGCACGCGTGGTCGTCGAGTGCGACGGGCGCACACTGGGCACCGTCGCGGAGGCGTGGCGCGAGGTCGAGGAAGTCGAAGAGGCCCAGTCGGCGCCACCAGTGCGGTCGCGCGCGTCGGGCCAGCGGCTGGAGTATGCACCCGTCGACGTCCGTCGGGTGCGCACGCCCACCTCCGGGGTCGCGGTTACGACCGGCTCCCATCGCGTATCGGTGGAGAGCGATCGCGCTGGCGCGCCCTCCTTCCATGCTCCAACCGCCGCGCCGCGCTTCCTGGACAACGGAATCGGCGGGCTGTTGGACTGCGGGGACTATGAGATTCGCGTGCGCGGCGACGAGCTCCCCCCCGCGCCCTGGGCGAATGTGATTGCCAACGCGCGCGGTGGCTTCATCGTGACCGAGCGTGGTACCGGCAGCACTTGGGTGGGGAACTCCCAGTTCTTCCGTCTCACACCATGGCACAACGATCCCGTGAGCGATCCGCCGGGCGACGCGCTGTATCTGCGAGACGAGGAGACCAGGGATCTGTGGAGCGCGACGCCGGGGCCCATTCGCGGCAGCGATCCGTATACCGTGCGCCACTCGGCCGGTAGCACGTCGTTCCGGCATCACCACGGCGGCATCGAGACGATGATGACCGTTGGGATGGCCGGAGACGATCCAGTGCGACTCTCGCTGCTGCGCATCACCAATCGCGACAAGCGTCCGCGTCGGATCGCCGTGACGTCCTTCGTTGAATGGACACTCGGGCCGCTGCGCGAGCACACGCAGCACCAGGTGGTGACAACCTTCGATCAGGCGCACCAGGCATTGCTCGCGCGTAACGAGTTCAATCCCACCTTCGCGCACATGCGCGCGTTTGCGGCCTTGAGCGAGCCCATCGCCAGCTATACCGGCGATCGGCGCGAATTTGTCGGCCGCAACGGATGTCTGAGCGATCCGGCGGCGCTCCGCGAGGGGGCGGCGCCACTTTCAGGGACCGTCCTCGCGGGAATCGATCCCTGCGCCGTGCTCCAGTGCACGGTGATCCTCCGGCCCGGGGAAACTCGCGAGCTGGTCGCGCTCCTGGGCGCAGCCGATTCCGACGACGAAGCCTCGAAGTTGCTTCAGGTCTATCGCGACCGGGCGCGCGCGTCCGCCGCCCTGCAAGCCAGCGTCGACCAATGGCGACGTCGCCTCTCCACGATCACCGTGCGCACGCCCGAGCCTGCGTTCGACGCCATGATCAACCAATGGTTGCTGTACCAGGCGCTTTCCTGCCGGATGTGGGGACGTGCCTCCGTGTACCAAAGCAGTGGCGCGTTCGGCTTTCGGGATCAGCTCCAGGACGTGCTGGCGTTTCTGTACGCGGAGCCCGGGCTCGCGCGCGAGCACATCGTCCGTGCGGCGGGCCGACAGTTCGCCGAGGGGGACGTGCAGCACTGGTGGCACCCGCCGGACGGACACGGCGTGCGCACTCGGTTCTCCGACGATCTCGCCTGGCTCCCGTTCGCCGTGGAGTGCTACGTGCGCGTCACGGGCGACGCGACCGTCCTCGACGAGATGGCGCCATTCATCAGCATGCCTGCGCTCGAGCCGAGCCAGCATGAGCGGTACGACCTGCCGCAACCCGCTGGCGCGAGCGCGAGTGTCTACGACCACTGCATACTGGCGCTGCAACGCGCGTGCACGACGGGCGCCCATGGACTTCCGCTGATCGGGTGCGGCGATTGGAACGACGGGATGAATCGCGTCGGTATCGAGGGTAAAGGCGAAAGCGTCTGGCTCGGCTGGTTCCTCACGGCGACGCTCCGGTCGTTTGCCACGCTCGTCGAACGCCGCGGAGACGCGCCCGCCGCGCAGGAGTTGCGAGCCAGAGCCGACGGCTACGCGGCCGCCGTGGAGCAGCACGGTTGGGATGGTGAGTGGTATCGCCGCGCCTACTTCGACGACGGGACGCCGCTCGGCTCGGCGGCAAGCGAGGAGTGCCGCATCGATTCCATCGCGCAGAGCTGGAGCGTGATCTCAGCCGCCGGTAGCGCGGAGCGGCAGCGCGCGGCGATGCGGTCGGTCGAGACGCACCTCGTTCGTGAGGACGCCAGACTCATAACACTGCTCGCGCCGCCGTTCGACAAAACACGACAAGATCCGGGGTACATCAAGGGCTATCTCCCCGGGGTACGCGAGAACGGTGCGCAGTACACGCACGCGGCCTTGTGGGCGGTGCAGGCCACCGCGCTCCTTGGAGACGGAGATCGCGCGTTCGCGTTGTATCAGATGCTCAATCCGCTGCTGCACGCGCGGGACGCCGCCGCGGTCGCCGTATATAAGGTAGAGCCCTACGTCGTCGCGGCCGACGTGTACACCGCCGAGGGACAGCTGGGCCGCGGCGGGTGGACCTGGTACACCGGTTCGGCGAGCTGGATGTATCGCGTGGGACTCGAGACCATCCTCGGCTTCACGAAGCACGGCAACACGCTGTGCATTGCGCCGCGCGTTCCGCACGACTGGAAGGAATATGCGATCGAGTATCGCTATGGGAGCGCGATGTACGCGATCTCCGTGTGTCGCGCTGACGGTTCTGGGTCGCGTGTAACCGTGGATGGACGCGATGTGCCGAATGGCGAGATGACCCTGATCGATGACGGGCAGCGCCACGAGGTACGCGTAATGCGCTAGGAGCTGCAGATGCTGGGAGTCACGGCGCGCCCAGCCCCAACGCCACGTCGTCGAGGAGCAGCACCCAGTCGTTCGAGTCAGGTGCGGTAAACGTCTGCGAGCCGGAGCCGAACGCCGCCGTGCCGCTGTTCGTGGTCGCACCAGTCCGCGGATTGTACCAGCGCACATTGAACGTGGCCGTCGTGAACTGCGCCCTGTTGACCGTGAGCGAGCCGCCGGCGCGCACATAAGCCACCAGCATCTGGTTGCTCGCCATCACCGGGCTGTAGGTGACGCCCTCTCCGCCACCAGAGTCGTAACCCGCCGTGACTTTCGTGTGCGAGTAATCCGGGGTGAGCTCGGCCAGGTTCCGCGCCGCCTGAAGGCGCGAGACGTAGATCAGTTGATCCGCGGCGAAGCTGTTGAGGTGCGTGGCCCAGTTCAGCCCGCCCAAGTCCGCGAAACTATTCGCGGGGTGGCTGGAGTTTACGCCGAAGTACCATGTGGGCGAGTTGCCGTAGATGTGACCGAACCCGCCGCCGAGCACCGACTGGTACATCTCCGTGCGCAGATCGAGCGCCGTGGTCCCGTGCTCGTTCCCGTAGTCGCCCTCGATCAGAAACGTCGGCTTGGTCGTTTGCTGGCGGCTGGCGCGGACCTCGGCGTGGACCGTGAAGTGGTCCGCATAGGCGGCATTCAGGTCGAGCCACGACTGGTTGTAGTCGTCGAACGACGAGCGACCTTGCGAGGAGTGCGCCGTCATCAGATGCGCGGCGTCGGCGGCCTTGATCGCGTTCGCGAGGTTGTTGATGTGGGTGGTGAGGTTGAACGCGGCGACAGGGGGCGCGTCGCCGCCCATGCACCAGATGATGTTGGGGAACGACGCGTAGCGTTGACCGAGGAACGTCCCATACGTCGTCATGCGCGCGGCGCCGTTCGCGTTGATCTCGGTTGCCCAGCCTTGATCGCCGTGACCCACACCCAGATAGGCCGGGAGCGCCATGATCACAATGCCGTTTTCGGCCGCCTTGTTGATGATCCAATCGACGTGTGACCAGTACGCCGGGTTCGGCGTCGTGAAATCTTCCTCGCCGTTTACGGTACCCGTAAACGGGAGATCGCCGTTCGCGTTGCGCGAGGCCGGGCTGTGGTTCGTGAACTCGTGCTCGATGAGGTTGGCCACGATCACGTTCACGCCCTTGGACGCGCGGTCACGCAGGTAGGTCGTCGCTTCGGCTCGCGAGAGCTCGGCAAAGATCGACCACGCCGCTTCGCCGTTCATGTTGAACTTCTGGCCGTTGGAGCGATCCACCCAGCGACCGTCGGCTGAGACGGTGAATGGGAGTGCCAGGTCACGTGCCCTGGATTCTGTGGGACGCGAACAGCCGGCCAGCAGGGCCAGCGCGGTGATGGCGATGGTTCGGTTCACTTTTTCGACTTAAGATGCTTGTCCACGAGCCCCGGCAGCTCGACCATGTTCACCTGAGACTTACCGCCGAATACCGGCCGCAGTGCGTCGTCCGCGTTGATCATCCGGCGGTTCTGCTTGTCCTGCAGACCCTTGCGCTTGATGTAGGACAATAGCGCGTTCATGCCCTGGTTCCGAGACATCGGTTGATTGCCGACGATTTTGGCCAACGCGGCATCGGCGTGCAGCAGTTCCGCGGCGGCCACCTTCTCCGGCCGAGGGGCGGTCTTGCGCGGCGCTTTCGTGGCGACCTCGCGCACGTCTTCCACCTCTGGCTGCGACGTCTGCACGGCTTCCGCCAGCGTATAGCGCAGCAGGAGCTTGCCGGAAGGGAACCGCTTTTCTTCCTCGAGGTCGAGCTTCAGCTTGACGGGGACGCTGTTGACCAGCGTGCGTCCTCCACCAAGGAGGACGGGGCTGACGGCGAACTGGTATTCGTCGATCAGGTGATGGCGTGCAAGCAAGGATACGATCGAGCTGCTCCCGAAGATCATCATGTCCTGCCCACGTTGCTGCTTCATCTTGCCGATCTCGCGCGGGTCCAGCTTGCGGACAATCTGCGTGTTCTGCCACGTCGCTTCCTTGAGCGTTCCCGAGAAGACGATCTTCGGCGTTTCGTTGAGCATCACGGCCATCGCGCGTAACTCGGCGGACCGGCGTCCAGGCGTGTGCGGATCCGCGGACGTTCCCGACTCATCCAGCACATGCGGCCAGAAGGACGCGAACATCTGATACGTCTTGCGGCCGAAGAGAATCGTGTCGGTACCGCCCCGACCGACCGCCTCGGCAGTGTAGCGGTCCATCTCCTCGTCCGGCACGACCCAGTCGAGCTTTCCGTCGGGCGCGGCAAAGTATCCGTCGGCCGACACATTGTTGAACGCTACGATGCGACGCATCCAGCCCTCCTAAGCCCTCGCCTTGCCGGCCTGCGTCATGACCTTGTCCAGCTGCCGCAGCTTGGTCTGACTATCCGCCGTGACGGGGTGCTTCGTGCGCGTGCCGATGTCCACGGCGCGCCGGAATTCCGCGATGGCAGCGGCCGTGTCGCCTTTCGCGAGCAGGCCGTCGCCGAGGCTGTCGTAGACGTTCGCGGACTCGGGATACATTGCCGCGTTGCGGCGGAAGATCCAGACCGCCAGTGTCGGCGCCTTGCGCGTCGTCGACTGGATCGTGTGCCGGGTCCACGGGAGCGCCGTGGAATCCTGCGCGCGCGCCGGGAGCGTGATGACGAGAAGCGCGAGCGCCAGCCGCAGTGATGTCCGCAATGTGCGTCTCATGTCGACAAAGGTGAGGAACTTCCCGGGGGTTGGCGAGTATAACACGCAAGCGAACGCGGCAGCCAAACTCCGGCGCGTCGTGCACCCCCTCGATCCCCAGTAGTCGTTGTATCCCACCCGTCTTTCGCTCCTGTGCTTCACGATCGCCTGGTTGAGCGCGCCCGCAGGTGTGTCCGCCCAATCGGACTGTCCGCGCGGCGCGCTGCCGGCCTACGCGCACAACGACTACGCGAACCCGCATCCCCTTCACGACGCTCTCTCGCTCGGCTATCAGGGCGTGGAAGCCGACGTGTTCCTCGTTGGCGGGGAGCTGCGGCTCGGCCACGACCGGCGCGCCGCTGAACAAGGCGCTGCGTTCGAGGCGCAGTACCTCGCTCCGTTACGATCGCTCGTGGCGCGTTGCGAGACGCTCACGGCCCGCGGGCGGCCGTTCCTGCTCAACGTGGAGCTCAAGGAGCAATCCCGCCCAGCCTTCGACACGCTCGTGGCGCTGCTCGCGCGCTATCCGGAGCTGTTCGCGCCGGGTGGAAACGCGGTGGCAGGCGGACACAGCGCGCCAGCGTTGGACATCGTGCTCGTCGGCTGGGATCCGCTGGTGCCGGCGGACGGCAGCCAGATGTCCCTCGGGCGACAAGTGCGGCTGCGACGCGCCGACGGACGGGCCGTGGATACGACGGATCCGTCGATCCGATTGATCAGCCTCGACTACTCCGAGAGGATGGCGAAGTGGTGGATGCGGATGGTGCCGGCGCGGCGAGGACGCTGGTTGTCGACACTTCGCGCGGTCAAGATGGCGTGTCCTTCACAACGGATCCGGGCCTACCACGTGCCGGTGGACCAGCGGATATATAAGGAACTGCTAGCGGCTGGAGTTGACTTGATCGGCACGCAGAGCCTCGCCGCCACCGCTCGGCTGCTGGAGTCCAGCAACATGGGCGCGCCGATCAACGCCTCGTGTCGAGCTCTCCCGACCGTATCTGGCGCAGGTGTTGGCGGACCTGGTGCACGGTGACAAGATCGGAGTCCGGATTCTGCCAGCGAGCGACTCCACGACATGGCTGCTGGAATCGAACGCTGCGGCGAGTCGAAGCGTCCGTACGGCGCTGTCCGGCTGTCCTTGCGCCAGCGCCAGCTCGGCGGCGAGAACCAAGGATCTAACGACAGGATGACGGAAACGGCCGGAAGAACGGACGCTGCGGATCTTGTTTGCCCTGGTGTCGAGTCTCGGAATTGAAAAACCAACGATTCACGTCCGATTGTTCCGAATCTTCCGGCTTTGTCCGAAGAACACTCGTTCGACCTCGACGCGCGAAGCAATGGGCGCTCGCGGCTGATGTCTGTCGGCTCTACATCCGCCAGCCGAGCAGATTCCACTGCGCGAGCGACCACGTGAACAGCAGCGCGACCACCACCGCGCCGCTGTAGCGCAGGCGCGCCGCGCGCGTTCCTGCGCCACTGCGCCAGTGGCGGACGGCGACATAGGCCGCGCCGAGCGCGCAGAACGTGGCGATGACGGGCAGCGACAGGGCGACCTTGAGCGACGTAAGCGGTCCCTCGAGCAGGCCGCCGGATGACCCGACGATCGTTCCTGTCGCGGCCAGGAACGCCAACTCGAGGAGCGCTATCGTGACGAGCAGCCAACGTCCGGGCAGCACATCCTCGCGACGCGGCTCACCCCAGCGGCGCCGCACCCATCGGCCGATCGCGGCGAGCACGATAGCGAGGAACACCAGCACGCCGAGGCCGAGCAACGTCCAGTGCAGCGGCAGCGACCTCGTGAAGGGGAGGCGCTCCAGCGTCATCATCGGCGCCATACCAAGAAACCCGCGCACGACGTTGCCTTTGTCGTCTGCCTGGAAGGCGAGAAGATTGTCGCCCAGCTCGTCGCGATAGAGGAGTTTGCCGACCGGCACAAACCGGGACGCACCGAGTGGTGACGCCATCACGAGGCGGCCGCTGTCGGCGGCGATACGAATGCTCGTCGCGAGGCCGAGAGCCGCCTGGAACGTCGTGTACGAGCGTCGATTGAACTCGTACTCGCCCGCGACGCGTTCCGCGTCCTTCGTCGCGTCCGGCGTCCCTGCGACCGCGGTGGCGGGCGTCGAGTAGTAGTGGTCGAGGAACTGCGTCAGAAATGGGCCGAAGCTCAGCTCTCCGCCCGTGGCCGTGTTGTACGAAACGAAAACGCCGAGCTTCTCGCTCGGCATGAGCGCCAGATCGGTATGGAAATACTGCGTGTCGCCACCGTGTCCGATGATACGCAAACCATGGCTGGATTTCTCGTAGAAGCCGAGCGCGAAGCCCGGCACGCGTGGATCGTGGCCGAAGGCCCGCGAATGCATCAGCGTCGCCGTGGACTCGGCAAGAATGCGCTTGCCGTTGTACGAGCCGTTGTTGAGGTGGGCGATCATGAACGTCGCCATGTCGCCCGCGCTCGCGGCCATCGAGCCCGCCGGTGAGGGAAGCACGATCTCGAACTTCTCAGGCGCGTAGTGGCCGCCTCCCCAGCTGTAGCCGCCCGACATGTCGGCACGCAGAGACGCCGGGAGCGGCTGGCGCGTCGTCGTGTGCGTCATGCCGAGCGGCGCGAGAACGTTCCGCTCGACGTAATCGTCGAAGGGCACGCCGGACACGCGCTGGACGACGTAGCCGGCGAGTGCGGTGGCATAGTTGGAGTACGACGAGAACGTACCTGGTGGACGCACGCGTCCCGGGATGTGCGTCGAGAGCCAAGTCCCAAGTGGGACGAGGCGCGACGAGTCCTTCGAGATCAGATCCCGGCCATCCTCCTCGAACCCCGGCGTATGGGTGAGGATGTGCCGCAGCGTGATCGGCTGCGGGTACGTGTCCGGGATCTTGAAGTCGAGATAGCGATTCACGTCGGCGTTGAGATCGAGCTTCCCCTGCTCGACCAGCTGCATCACTGCCGTCCACGTGAACAGCTTGCTGGTGGACCCGATGCGAAAGAGCGTGCGCTCGGCGTCGACCGGCGTGCGCTTGTCGACGTCGGAATAGCCGTAACCTTTGGCGAAGAAGAGCGCGCCGTCCTTCACGACGGCGATGGTTGCGCCGGCGACGTGCTTGTCGCGGAGGTTCGCGAGCATGATCCCGTCGAGAAACGCCGCAAGCTCGGCCCGGTCGCGAACGCCGCGCGTCGCCGCGGGGGCGACTGCCGGGACGGCCCCTTGCTCCTGGCGGGGCGCGCTCGGCGTGAGCGGGCGAACGGACGTTGGCTGAGCCGCGACGGGCGCTGAGCCCAGCGCGGCGAGCGAGAGCAGAACGAAACTCTTGCGGGCGGTGATCACGGCGCGACCTCGGAGGTGGGGGAGGTGGGGACGCGCAAACATGCCGCAGTGCCCGACGCAAAGCCAACCGTCGATCAGTACCCGCCTCCACACTTGGCAGCGATCAGCGCCAGGGATGCGGCCACGAGCCCGGCTACACGAACGATGCGAAATCGAAGCATTCTTTCTCCCGGCTGGAGTTCCCTGAACATGCCTCGTTCCTGGCCGCGGAGAAAGAGAGGCGTCATGGATCGACGTGCGTGAAGAGATTGTTCAGCGACTCGGCGAGCGTCGGGTGCGCGAAGATGCCGTCGCGCAGGGCGGTGTAGTGCAGCTTCCCCATGATCGCCAGCTCCAGCATCGACATGATCTCTCCGCCCTCGATCCCCAATACGACGGCGCCGAGAATCAGGCCCGTGTCGGCGTCGATGATGGCCTTCATGAATCCACGCGCCTCGTCGACCTCCAGGGCGCGCGCGACGGACTTCAGCGGGAGTCTGGCGACGCGAATGCGTCTCCCCTGTGTGCGCGCCTCTGCTTCGCCCAGGCCGACGCGCCCGAGCTCCGGATCCATGTACACCGTATAGGGCACGAGGCGTCCCTCGGTGGTCGCGGTGCGCCCGTTCTTCTCGATGAGGTTCGTCCGTAGGACGCGAAAGTCGTCATAGGAAATGTGAGTGAAGGCGGGTCCGCCCTTGACGTCACCCATCGCGAAGACGCCGGCCTGGCTGGTCTCGAGTCTCCCATTCACCCGGACGAATCCTCGCGGGTCCGTAGTCACGCCGGCGGCCGAAAGGTTCATCGCATCGCTGTTCGGCGTTCGCCCGGTGGCCACCAGCAGGTGAGACCCGTCGAGCGCGATGTCCGAGACGCCCGTGCCAATGGCAAGGCGGATTCGCGAATCCACCTGTGCGACACCCGATGCTTCCGTGTTGAAGAGGAGCCGAACGCCGTCCTGCTCGAGAATCGCGGCGACTTCCCGTGCCACGTCATCGTCCTCGTGCGAAAGCAACTGGCCGCCGCGCACGACCATCGTCACGCGGCTGCCGAAGCGCCGGAACATCTGCGCGAACTCCACGCCGACGTAGCCTCCGCCAAGAATGAGCAGGTGTTCGGGGATGACGTCCAGCTCCATGATCGACGTGCTGTCGAGGAATGGGACGGTGCTCAGGCCTTCGAGGGCGGGCACGGATGGGCGGCATCCTGTATTGATGAACATCATGTCGGCGGCGAGGGATCGCTGGCCGCCGCCTTTCATCGCGATGCGGAGTGACTTTGGGCCGGTAAACGCCGCGTCGCCGACGATCAGCTCGAGATTCGGCGTCCTGGCGATGCGCTGCTCGCTGCCCGCGCGGAAGCTCGTGACCACGTCTCGCTTCCGTTGCCGAACGCGGGCCATGTCGACGCGTACCTCGTCGGCGTG
The DNA here is from genome assembly GCA_035758925.1 of Gemmatimonadaceae bacterium. GTDB lineage: Bacteria > Gemmatimonadota > Gemmatimonadetes > Gemmatimonadales > Gemmatimonadaceae > DASPMP01. The sequence goes on along the minus strand of DASTVV010000222.1, from coordinate 13,085 downwards.
AATGCCGTAATCACAGGCCCTCCGCGCCAGGTACGCGACGCGAGCGCTGGCGACCATCGTCTTGGTGGGCGTGCATCCCTCGTTGATACAGGTGCCACCCACGTGCTCGCGTTCGATCAACGCGGTCTTGAGTCCGGCCTTCGCGAGCGCCCGGGACAACGGCGTTCCAGCCTGGCCCGAGCCGATCACGATCGCCTGGAACTGTTCCGTCGCCGGCACCCGGAGCTCCATGCGCTCAGAAGAGATGAAACAATACAAAGGCGCAGGCATCAAGCCACTCGGGGCGGGCAGAACAGCACGGCCGGAATGGTTCTTTCACGTACGCATGGTGTCGTATCTCAACCGGAGTAGTCATGACCCCACGAAAAACCGCACTTCTGGCCCTGGCTCTTGTCGCGCCCGTGACGTTTCAGGCGTGCGCAACCAAGCGCTTCGTCCGGCAAGAGGTCGCCGTGGAGCGCAATCAGCGCATCGCCGCGGACAACGCGTTGACGGCGCGTGACAACGAATTGTCCGAGCGTATTGCCGCGTTGCGCGCCGACCTCGACACGTTGCGCAGGCAATTCAACGTGCGCATCGCGGCGGTCGAAGACGGCTTGTTGTTCGTGATGCCCGTAAACTTCGCTTACAACGACGCGACCGTGCGTCAACAGGCTGAGCCGCTTCTCAAGCGCTTCGTGCGCGTCACGAAAAAATACTATCCGTCATCGACCATCACCGTGGCCGGCTGCGCCGACCCCGCTGGCAGCCAGGCGTACAACCTGACGCTTTCCCGACGCCGCGCCGAGAACGTGCGGCGTGAGCTCACCGAGCTCGGTCTGACGGGCAACACGGTGCGGGTCATCGGCTATGGCGAGTCGATGCAGGTGCACCCGGGCGCCATGGGGAGCGAGCCCGGCGCGGAGGCGAATCGTCGCGTTGTCTTCGTGATCGAAAGCGTCGGCCAGGAGGGTAGGGTGGCCGTCGGTTCAGCACGGTAATCGTGCACGCGTCACATGGCTCCGGCCTCAACGCAGGTTGAGAGCCGGAGCCATGTCGCGATGCAGGCATCCGTGTGACCCTTTACCAAGGAGACGCGGAAGACGGCGGGACCATCGTCCAATGGCGCCGTCATGCGATCCCCAGAACTTGCTGGCACCGCACGGCACGGTCTGGCGCCCAGAGCCGCTGTCGTGCCTGAAGTCGGTAAGGGATGGCGGTCATGGCAATCGTCACGAGTGCAGGCATGCTCCAGATCAGTGCGCCACAGTCCGCCGAACGGGTTGCGGAAAGCAAGCCCGTCCACACGGCGAACCCAGCGCCGTCACTCGCGCCTCCAGCAGAAGCGAGCGCAGCGCCTGGTGTGGTGCCGCCGTCCGGGGCTTTGATGTACTCGATGCGTCCACCTGAGTCGGCCCCGCGTGTTCGGGGAGAGCGGGGGTACTCCGTCGCGGAGAGCATGAGAGTCAGAATGACGAGGCAGGCGCTGCGGTGGTGGCGCGGAGCGAGTTCCGAGGGCGCGATCGGCTCCGGCATAGAGATCACCGACAGAGATGAACGTGCGGACTCGATCCGTTTGCGTGCCGTCTTGCAGGACCAGGTGCAACCGACGGATGTCGAGAGCCGAGGTACGCCCACGTACGACCGACGGAGCGCCGAGCGCGGCGCGGCCCACGATGCCGCGATCCGTCGCTCGACCGACGTCGCGCATCGCCCCGTCCCGACTACCGCGATGCGCGAGCGGGTCGCGGCGGCGGTGGCCGAAACGCTCGACCTCGAACGGCGGCTTCCAGCGCCGCTGAAACACCGGGCTGCCGTGGTCATCCGGCCCAAGCCTATCCCCCGCAGCCGTACCATCTGGCTGAACGGACTGACCATGCTCGCCGCAGGCGGCATGATCGTGAGCGACATCCGTGGCTTGTTTTCGGTCGCGCTCACTTTGCCGGAGCAGACCACGATGTGGGTGCTGCTCGGCGTGGCGGTGGTGAACATTCTCCTCCGCTTCGAGACCTGCTACCCGATCGGCAGCCCCATCGTATACCGCTCACCTGCTCCCCCCAGAGCCCCGGCGTCGAGCGCCGCTCGGCCCTCGTCGGGCGTCGTCAGAGACACACGCTGAGCGGACGTCGCATGGCTGGCTGGTTCGCAAAGTTGATGCAGCGCGGTCGAGCCCGTGGGCGACTCGTGATCGCGTGGCGCGGGGTCGCGCACGACGCAGGCCCAACGGCGTCCGATGCGCGGGACGCTCGATACGACGCCATCGTCCGGATGCTGCGCGACCGCGAAGCGGACGATCGAGTCGCACGGGAGAAGCGCCAACGATTCTGGTACAAGCAATCCCTGGAGAGTGACTCCCGCAGTGGCGGCAGTACGTCCACCACCCAGGCTCCCGTCCGGCTCCACAGGTTCCGCACGTCGGTGCCATGCCGGACAACGCCAGAGGCGCGGGCACTACTCGACGGGCTGAGGAGACAGTTCCCCGGAAGCACCGTCAGCTTTGCGCAGCTCACGAACGGCCAACAGGCCGTGATGCTGGCCGGCGGCACTGGAAGGAAACCAAGACAGATCGGCTGGATCGAGCAGTGCGTGCAAACGGACCCCAAACGCTGCCGCGTGACCGACCAGGGGTTGGCGGCGGAGACCGATGGCGGAGCCCTGGTCCTGCGATTCCGCTACCCGCCCACGACAGTGAGGATGTTCCTGAAAGATGATGCCAGGGACGAGACATCGCCGGTGAGCTTCACCGAGATCCGCTCTGCGCTTGATCCGCGTCCCACTGACAAGAGCTCGACGCCGGGCCTCGTGTGGATCACACGTCCCGAGCTCGAGATGCTGGATGCCTTCAGGAGTCGCGATTACGAGGCATTCTACGTTCGTTTCAAGCTCTCGTTGCTGACGGGCATCTGGAGCTCGCTGTCATGCCTGCTCTCGAGTTTGCCCGGCGCACTCTGGCATGAAGGCTCGCATTACACCGTGGTGCGGGAGCCGGATGGCTCGCAGGGCAGAATCAACCAGACCACGGTCGACGACAGCGGTCGTGCAACCGACATCGGCTCGGATCGGGTCTATGACGCGTTCTATGCGACCGACATCCTGCTGCTGTACCTCGACGGAGACATTCTCGCCGACATCGCGGACGTCTACTTCACACTCCTGAGTCTCAGCTCGGCGGACGCGTACTTCGTGAAGGAGGAATTCTTCACGATCATTCGTCGGTTCTGGGCAACCTCGCAGAGCCTTGCATCGCGCTACGGTGGCGATCTCGCGACGGTCCTGCGAATGTCGCAGCGTGCCGTGCCCATGCCCGCGCAGGCTGCTCTCTTGAAGCAGGACTGGACCAACCTTCGACAGTCGCTGGTCGACCGTTATGGCTTGGGCGGGAGGAAGGCAGTTGACCTGATCGGCGATGATGTCCATCGGCCGCGCACGGGTTCTGTCGGATGGCCGTTCGAGTCCGTTCCAGCAGGCGAACTCAACATGGGCCTGCGACTCGTGTATCGACAGGAGCCGAGACTTCCGGGCGGACAGAAGATCGAAGACGGCGAGGGTGACGTGGTCAAGGCGACCGTCGAGCCAACGATCGTCAACAGACTTGGCGATCTCACCGCCGACGACTCACGGACGCTGCCGGACGAAGTTGAGAACGTCGTTCTGGTTGCGGAGAAGCTTCCGATGCCCGCGGAGATCAACCTCGCGTGGGTCAGGCGACACGACTGGATTCTGGCGAAGGTGCTGCTGGACGAATCCTTTCGCGACGCACTGAACACCATTGGCCAGGATCCGGCCGAGGAGCAGCTCGAGCTCCTCGCGCGTGACCTCGATCTGAACTTGAAGCGCGACCGTCTCTATAAGCACCTCAGGGACAACATCCTTCATTATCAACGGGCCATCTGGCAGCAGGAGGATCCACAGCAGCGGAGCATGCGATACAGGAAATCGGGCAAGAAGGTGCCACTGGAGTGGCGTTTCGAGCTCGAGACCGGAGCGGCGCTGACGATTGACGAGCTCTGCGATCGACTGTCCGCGACGCATGTGGATGGACAGTTCGCTGCGTATTCGGGGGGACGGGAAGCAGATCTGGATGAGGTGATCGATCCATCACCGATCGGCTATTACGGCAACTACTGCATCTACCGGATGCGGCCGGAGTTCGGCGGCGGGGACCTCTTCTCCATGCTGCATTTCTTCAAGTCTCCGTATCTCCGCATCACTCCGAAGATCGTAGAGCCGGAGGTTGAGGATGCGGAGACAAAGAGCGATGTCGTTCGCGAGGGCGAGTCGGCATCGGAGCGCGAGCAAGGTGGTGGCATCGATCTTCCCGAGGCGCCAGACGGATTGCAGGTGCTGCTGGAGGACGGACGCGGAAGCGCGCATCTGATCACGAACGGTCATGACCTGGCAGACACTGAGTGGACCGTTCGTCGGCGCGACGCAGACTGCATCCCGAGCGAGTTCGCTGGAACCGGCATTGATCTTCACCGATGGAACGCAGGGGAGTTCACCCTTCGGCAGACCGGCAGTCTTCACGTGCGAGCGTCCGGAATGCGATGTGAAACGGCCACGGGGCGCGCACATGATCGGGAGACCGAGCGAATACTCCTCGCTCGAGCAGAAGGAAAGCCGCCGTTGCTCGTCGGAGCCGGAGAGACGACGGTGCACAAGCCGGCGTCCGAACGCGTGATTCTCGCGCGAGCCAATGGAAAGCTTGCGCCAGGCGTCGTCGCAGGAGCTGGAAGTGCGCTTGTTCAAGAACGGTTCATCGTCGTGCGGGATGATCAGGGGCTCAGACCTATCCCGATTGCTGGATAAGCAGGGCAAGCCAGACCTGCACACCATTCTGCTATAGGTGCGTTATGGCGCTCGTATTTCCCGTTGCCGCACAAGAGCGGTTGGTCGGATCAGCCGTTCTGGTGGCGCAGCACGGTAGCCATCTGCTGTTCTGCACTGCTCTCCACACTGTCGGAGAGTTCGATGACGTCCGGATCGCCGTTCCGCCCCATCAGGGGAACTGCGCTCTGCCGCAGACGTACCCGGTGTTTCAGACGCCCGCGCTTGCTGCCCGCGTCGTGGCGAGCAATCCATTTGCGGACGTCGTCATTCTCGCGGCAGAAGCGCAGACCGGACCGAACACCCCTCTTCCACGCATCGCATCGGCACCAGGCCAGATCGCCGTGGGGAGCGAGATCGTGGTGCTGGGCTACCCGTTTGCGCCCGTCGGCTCATTCCTGCAAACATGGAGTCCCGGATTCATCGTCGCGCTGGCGCGCCGCCAGGTGGTGGAAGGGATTACGGTCGACGAACTGGTGCTATCGGTTCGCGATCAGCCAGGGCTGTCGGGTGCGGCGGTCGTGGGGCGGCAGGATGGCGTCGTGCACGGCATTCTGCGCGGAGCCTTCTCACCGCCGGAGGTCATGCGAGTCGGCCATGTCCCGATCGAGACCGATACTTCCGTCTCCATTGCGACCAGTGGTCACTATCTCCACGACCTGCTGAGAACGGCCAAGGAGACCCTGGCCGTACCTGCATGAGCAAGCTGCTGGAGGGAATCGACGCCGCCGCCGTTCTTCAACACATACCGTCGAACGTGCGCGCTTCACTGGAGACGCTGGAACGCGCGGGTGCGGATTGGAACGCCGTCGGTAGTCTCCTCGCTGGAACTCCAACCGCTGGCGTGGCGCTGACCGGCACGGGGCAATGGACCGCAGACCTCTGGCAGGCGGTGAAATGGGAGTTCCGTTGTTTCCTGTGTACCGACTCCGAGCCGTACGCGGAGCTCCGCACGCGGTGGGATGAGCTGAAGCGACAGTCTCCGGCTCGAGCCGTCGCGTCACTCACGACGCTCATCGGCGACAAGCTTGGCGTGGCTACCGGCGTGCTCTCACCGCTGGTGATCTGGTTGTTCGTGGTCGCGCGGCGGATCGACAAGGAAACGATGTGCGCGACGCTTGCCAATGCACCGGGCGTAGCCGCCGTCCTGCCGCGAACTCCGTACGTCTGAGTTTCTAAACCGGACGCCGCCCCTGCACCAGGCGCACGACAATCACGATCAGCGCAACGACGAGCAGGAGATGGATCAGTCCGCCGCCAACATGAAAGGCGACGAATCCGAGCGCCCAAAGAATGAGAAGGATGATCGCGAGCGTCACTAGCATGTCCGCTTCCGGTCTGAGTCGTGCGAGCCCATCAGGCAATCGGCATTCCAGCGCGAAACCGCAGGCGAGAATGACGTCCTGTTGCCCACGCCTTGACGGTGTCGACCACCCGTCCGCCTGACCTCGATCACGACCGTCTCGCGTCCAGACTGCGACTCATGTGGATGAATGCCTCATCCGCATGAAAGCCCTTGGCCAGATACAGCCGCTGCGCGTTGTGATTCGTGCGCTGGGTCGCGAGCTCGATGTAGAGCGCTCCAGTCTCACGGCCGTGCGCGATGCTGGCATCGACGAGTCGATTGGCCACACCGAGACGCCGCGCGCTGGGTGCCACGAAGAGATCGTTGAGGATCACTCCGTGGCCCATGGAAAGTGACGAGAACCCGGCGTAGAGCTGCGCGAACGCAACGATGCGGTTCACGCTCGCCACGAGGATGACGGAGTCCTGGCGCGCGAGCCGCTCTGCCAGGAAGGCCCTCGCGCCAGCAAGGTCCCGGGGACGGCCGTAGAAGGCCCGGTAGTCGTCGAACAGGGTGGCGACATCGTCGAGGTCGTCCGCTGAAGCGCGGCGTACGGTGATATCGGCACTCGGAGGAGGTGATGAGGACATGGTCTGAATGTGAATGAATGCCTGCTCGTTGCAGGTCGCAAGAAAACCTCGAGACGGCATTCTGGTTACGGTAACCCTCCGGGCGAGGGCCAGGGGACGCATCTGGAGCTGAGCGGCCCGTTCCGCGCGGGCCTTTGGGAGCGGCAGTCGCAGTGCTCCTGTTCATCGCGCTGAATCCGCGGTACCTCGAGCGGGCATGAGCTAGACTAAACTTCGTGTGTTGACGCAGGGGCTGCACCGACCGCACATCATTCCTCTGGTGTCCGCACAAATCGACGAAGGTCCACGGGTCCCGCCGCCCACAGCCGAAGAGTCCGACCTCGGCTTCGGACGCGTCCTCACCGAACAGGTGCACGGCCGCTTCCTCACGCGTGATGGCGTCTTCAGAACCTACAGGTACGGACTTGGCGCGCAGTACGCCGAGCGCTTCTACCTGAGCGCGCTCAGCGCGGGATGGCTTCCGTTCGTGGGGTTGGTGGTGGGAGCGATGCTGCTGGTCAACGGCATCTTCGCGCTCGCGTATGTTGCGCTCGGTGCCGGTGCGCTTCAGGGCGGGGACGGGTCGGGAATCGACGACCCGTTTCTCCGCGCCCTCAGCTTCAGCGTCGGCGTGTTCACCACCAACGGCACCGGTGCGATCCACGCGGTGGGTCCGAGCGCCCATTGGCTCGTGGTCATCGAGTCGCTCCTGGGTCCGTTGATGTTCCTGGTCGCCGGTGGACTGCTGGTGGCGCGTCTCACACGGCCACGCATGCGGCTTCGCTTCAGTGAATCGGCCGTCGTCGCTCCGTATCAGGATGGGCGCGGGATGATGTTTCGCATCGTCAACGCACAGCGCGGCGAACTGTCCGCCGTGCGAATCAGTGTCACGCTGGTTCGCTATGAGCAGTCACAGGGTCGTCGCGAGAGACGGTTCCATCAGCTTCCTCTCGAGCGCAAGTTCGTGGAGTTCTTCCCGTTGCATCTGACTGTCGTGCATCCCATCACGCCGGACAGCCCGCTGCGCGGTGCCACGCCCGACACGCTGCGGGAATCGCAGGCGGAACTGCTCATTCACGTGAGCGCCCACGAAGAGACGTTCTCCACCACCGTCACGGCCCGCACCTCGTACCTGTGGGAAGACATTCGGTGGGACGCGAAGTTCGCGAGCGTGTTCACGAGCGGCCCGGACGGCGCCGTCGCCATCGACGTCGAACGCCTGGATCGGATCGAACGACTGGCGGAGGGGGCCACGAGCACGCCGGCGCCGCTCGAGTCCGTCGCGGGCTCGCCTCACTAGCCGGTAGACGGGCCGCGTCACGTGCCGGTGCAAGACCTTTCGTCCGTCGTCATCGGTATCGCGTTCGCCGCGCTTGTCCTGGCACTCACCGCCCTGGGACGCCGGCTCCCGATACCAACACCCATCCTTCAGGTGGCCGCCGGACTGCTCGTGAGCCTGATACCGGGCGTAGCGATTCCGCAGCTCGAGCCGAGCATCGTGTTCTTCGTGTTTCTGCCGCCGGCGTTGTGGGCCGCGGCCTTCTTTACCTCCCCGCGGGAGTTCAAGGCGAATCTCGGCCCAATAAGCCGCCTGGCCGTGGGACTCGTGCTGGCGACGTCGATCCTGGTAGCAGTCGTGGCGCACGCGCTCCTGCCGGGAATGCCATGGGCCGTCGCGATCGCGCTCGGCGCAATCGTGTCACCGCCTGACGCCGTGGCGGCGGCGGCGATCGTGACCCGTCTGCCCGTTCCACGGCGCGTGATCGCGATCCTCGAGGGCGAAAGCCTGGTGAACGACGCCTCGGCGCTGATCATCTACCGGACGGCGGTGGCCGCGGCTGTCACCGGAGCATTCAGCTGGGGCGAAGCGACCGTGCGCTTCTTCATCGACGCCGGTGTCGGTGTGCTCCTGGGACTGTTCGTCGGCTGGCTCATCATTCGCGCGGCGCTGGCGACCAGGGATGCACTGGCGGAGGCGGTGTTGACGCTCGCGGGGCCATATGTGGCATGGGTGGCGGCCGAGCGCCTGCATGTGTCGGCGGTCCTCGCGTGCGTGGCCGGAGGACTCTTTGTGGGGCAACGCTGGTCAACGGCCGTGGCACCCGTTTCACGCCTGCAGACGCGATCGGTTTGGGACCTGCTGATCTTCCTCCTGAACGCGACGATCTTCTTTCTTCTCGGTGTGCAGTTCGTGCCGCTGCTCCGGAGCATTCATTCGGAATCACTGGGCGCCGTTCTTCGCATTGGCGTCGTCGTGGGGATGGTAGCCATCGGTGTGCGCGTGCTCTGGGCCGCGGTGGTCACGGAGTGGCAGCGGTGGTGGAGCAGGCGCCGCACGGATCGTCGCGGGCCGCCGCCGCGGAAGGCCGTCGCCGTGGTGGCCTGGACGAGCATGCGTGGCATCGTGTCGCTGGCGTCGGCGCTCGCGCTGCCCTTTGCGCTGGCCAACGGCGCACCCTTTCCATACCGCACGGAGATCATCGTCATCACGATGACCGTGATCATGATGACGCTGGTCTTTCAGGGGCTGACGTTGGCGCCGCTCATTCGAGCGCTCCGCTTCACGCCGGAGCGGACGCATCAGGAGGAAGAGCGACTCGCTCGGCTCGAGACCGCGCGCCGCGGGGCCGAGGCGCTGGAAGACATTTCGCGCGAGGATTGGGTGGACCAGAGCGACGTGGAGTGGCTGCGCGCGGAACTGCGGGACCGCCTGCGTCTGCGCGAACATCATGGCGGCACCACCCACGGCCGGCGACGACTACGGGCGGCGATCATCGCCGCGGAGCGCCGCATGCTGGTGCGGCTGCGGAACGAACGGACAATCTCGGACGAAGTGCTCCGAGAGCTGGAGCAGGAGCTGGACCTCGAAGCGGTTCGCGTCGGGCTGGGGACCCTGCGCTAGGCTCCGTCCACGCGGTCAGGAAGTCTCATGCGCCACCGCTCTGCCGTCATGCGATGTGTGCGTCGCGTATGCGAACCATCTGCCGCCGCTCTTCGTCCCACAGCCCCAGGCGCAACGCCGCGATGCCCGAACGCAGGGTGATTGTCGGTGACTGGTGGAATGCGTCGATCTCGTCGTGACACCGCTGCAACCGGTAGTTCGGAATTCGCGGCGCGACGTGGTGCACGTGGTGTAGTCCGATGTGGCCGGTGAACCACCGGAGCACGAGCGGCAGGCGAAGGTGTGAGCTGCCGCGCAGCGCCGCCTCGACGTAGTTCCAGTCTTCGTGCGGCGTCCAGTACGCATCCTCAAACTGATGCTGCACGTAGAACAGAAAGACGCCGGCCATCGCCGCCAGGTAGTAGGGAAGAACGTAGGCGACCAGCACCGTCGTCCATCCGACTGCGAGCACCGCGGCCGTGAGGGCGACGACGATCGCGACATTCGTTGCGAGGACGCTGGACTGCTGCGCCGCGCCGGTGGCCTTGCTCCGGAATCGCAGGCGCTGTCCGAGCGCGAGATGGAAGGGGCCGCCGAGCAGGAGGGCCAGGGGATGGCGGATGACACGGTAGAGGAACTTTCCCTTCGCCGATCTGGCGCGATACTCCCGGACCGTGAGCGTCGGCACATCACCGTGTCCACGGCGGTCGAGATCGCCGGAGGAGGCGTGATGCAAGGCGTGGTCTCGGCGCCATTGGGCGAACGGCGTCAGTGTCACGACGCCAGTCACGAACCCAAGACCATCGTTGAGGGTGCGCGACGCGAGGAATGAGCCGTGGGCGCAGTCGTGCATCAGGACGAAGGTGCGCACCAGGAGGCCGGCGATGAGCGGCACGAGTGCCAGCGCGACCGGCAGCCACCACTGCAGGGCCACATGGGCCGCCCACATCGCGACCGCGAGCGCTCCGATCGTGGTCGCGGCCTGAAACGCAGCGCGCCGCGCGTCCGAGCCGATATACGGCTGAACGGCGCGGCGCACGTCCGCTTCCTTGGGAGAGGCGGAGCTCCGGGTCAACGATCCAACTTGGTCACGTTCTCCGCAGCCGGGCCCTTCTTTCCCGCCACCACGTCAAACTCCACGCGGTCGCCTTCGGCGAGCGACTTGTAGCCGCTGCCCTGAATGGCCGAGTGATGTACGAAGCAATCCTGCTTTCCATCCGCGGGGGTGATGAAGCCGAAGCCCTTGTCGTTGTTGAACCACTTGACGGAACCAGTCGAACGCATCTGCAACTCCTTTCTGATGTGCTGTGTTGGAAGTGCGGAGATGCCGTACCGACCGACACAACGATTCTTCGTGAACAGGCCCTCACGATGGGCGTGCCCGCGAACGCGAGCACAAAATGCGACGCCAAACGCAAAAAGGCCTGCTCGCAATTCGGCAGGCCCCAAAAGCTTTCGGAACTTGTCCACGCGCACCGCGCGTGTGTCGCTGCTGAAAGATAGCCGTCTCGCGGCGCGCGGGCAATGGTGACGTGGTGTATACTTCAAGATGCTGGCGAGCGGACATCGGCCCGCTCCTTCATCAGTCTCCTGGCGCGTTCGATACGTCATCGGACTCTCGAGGCCCCATCCGGCCCAGCGCACCTTCCCCGGGAGCGATAATGTCCAAGCCAGCGAATGCCATCCTGCTCGTCGATCCGGACGCCCGCACACGCGCCCTGCTCACGGAGCAGCTCAAGCCCCTCGGCTGCTCGATCTTCGAGGCCGCGGACGGTCCCACGGCGCTGAGCATCATTGGCGCACACGACGTGAAGCTCGTTGTGACGGAGCTGTATCTCCAGACGAACACCGAGAATTGTCTCATCAACGCCATCCGGCGCGACAAGGCGCTCACGAAGACGCGGACGCTGGCGCACACGCATCGTTCGACGGCGGCCGACCGGGACTGGGCCATGCAGGCCGGGGCCGACGCCTATCTCATCAAGCCGACGCGCGCGGAACGGATGCGCTACGTCGTCGGCCGACTCACGACGACACGCACGTCCTCTCGTGCCGCGAAGTCCGCGACGCCGGAACGGCCGGAGTCGCCGTACAGACGCTGAACCCGGGGCCAGGGCACCAGCCCTGCGCGATGTGGTGGTGTTCAGGCCTGCCGATTTCCGTTCGCCGTCAGACTGCGCGCGCGCGAGGGACCTGGACGTCGGCAGCCGCGAGCAGCTCGCGGACACGCGGGATCACCTGGCGCCCGAACAGCTCGATGCAGTGCATGAGCCGTTCGTGTGCCAACCACCCCGCACTGTACTTCAGGTGAAAGCGCGTCAGGCCTAGCGCGCGAACTGTCCCGGCGATGCGGCGAGCCACCGTTTCCGGCGCCCCGACGTACAGCGAACCGACTTCGAGCTCGGTCTCGAACTCCGCCTCGCTCGTCGGGGGCCACCCGCGCTCCGCACCGATGCGATTGCGCATGTCTCTCCACGCGGGCCACAACTGCTCGCGCGCCTCTGCATCCGAATCGGCGACATGGCCGGGCGAGTGCACGCCCACCGGCAGACGTGGCTTCCCGAGCCGATCGAGCGCGCGATAGTACAGGTCGATATACGACTGAAAGCGACGTGGGTCGCCGCCGATGATCGCGAGCATGAGCGGCAGGCCGTAGCGTGCCGCGCGCACCACGGACTCTGGCGACCCGCCGACACCGATCCACGTCGTGAGCGTCCCGGACTCGGTCCGCGGGTGCATCCGCACGCCTGCGAGCGACGCACGCGTCGTTCCGCTCCACGTCACCGGTTCACCAGTCCGGTTGTGCTCGAGCAGCTTCGCGAAGAGCTCCAGCCGCTCCTCGAAGAGGACCTCGTACTGATCGAGTGAATAGCCGAACAGGGGAAACGATTCAGTGAACGATCCGCGCCCCAGAACCACCTCCGCTCGGCCACGCGATACGGCGTCGAGCGTCGCGAAACGCTGGAAGACGCGCACCGGCTCGTCCGAGCTGAGCACGGTGACGGCGGATCCAAGCTTGATGCGGCGTGTGAGGCCCGCGATGGCGGCGAGGACCACTTCGGGTGCGGAAATCGCGAAGTCGGGTCGATGGTGCTCGCCGACACCGAAGGCGTCGACGCCGACGTCATCGGCAAGCACGCCCTCGGAAACGACATGGCGGAGCACCTGCGCGTGCGGCAGCAGGTTCCCGTCCGCGCCGCTCGTGATGTCGCCGAACGTGTCGAGTCCGAATTCGAGTCCTGGTGTCATGCCTGATGGCCGTTCCTTTCCTCGAAATATGGCGCCCGACGCAACTGGGTTACCGCCGGAGAACCACCGGCACGCACCAGCCGACTGTAGGGGCGTGGCGAGGCGTCCTGAGGCGCTGGCTGAGGCCCGTAATTGAACGTGTTCAAATGTTCGTGTTGAAACCGGGGAAGGCGGCGCCAATAATTGAACGTGTTCAAAACTGCCACCCTCAAAGGCGAGGACACCCGAGACCGCA
>DASTVV010000047.1:0-6221 GCA_035758925.1 Gemmatimonadaceae bacterium | reverse complement strand
GACCATGGGGACGATCTACGGAGCGCGTTACATTCGCACGGAAGCCCAGCTCCTCGAGACCATGCGCGCCGGAAAGCTTACAGGAACTGCGGCCGATTACGCGCTCAACGAGGAGGGTTACTACGTCGCCGCGGCCACCTTCCACACGACCAGCGAGCGGCCACTCGTGGCGTGGACATGCTCGCAACCTGCGGGTGCTCCAACCTGCGGCTCTCCAACGGAGAGAGCAAAGATCGGAGACCTGAATCCTGACGTGGATCTGGGCCTCAATACCTCGCTTCGCTGGCGGTCGCTCTCGGCGCACGCTACGGTCACCGCGGTACTGGGCGGCAAGATCTACAACATGGCACGACAGGAATTCTGGCGTTTTGGACGCGACCGGCTGTTCGATCAGAGCGCGAAGCCGATCGCGGAGCGTAAGCCATTCGCATACTACGCTGACTTCTGGGGCAACGGCTCGGGGAGTGAGATCTTCGTCGAGAACGGCACGTTCCTGAAGCTCACGGAGTTGGCCGTGGACTGGCGACTGCCCGTGAGGTACGACGCTCGCATCGGCTTCACGGCGCGCAATCTGTTCACGACGTCACGGTACAGCGGTTACGATCCGGACGCGGCGCCAGCCACCCCGACGATGTTCGGCTATCGCATCGAGGGATTCGGCAGCCCCGTGCGCCGTACGGTCGGTGTCGCGCTCAAGCTCGGCGGCTAAGCGCTCACACTCTTTCCGGGCCAGCACCGTACTCGGCGGCCGCCGTGATGTTGACTTACGCCGGCCGTGCGTACTCGCCAGGCGCTCCGGCCGCGGGACTCACGCTCCCGCAGCAGGACTCTCCAAGCGCTAGTCGCTCCTTAGCGACTCCATGGGATCCACGCTGCTCGCGCGCCGCGCGGGCACGTAGCTCGCCAGCATCCCCACGACGAGCATCGTCGCCGACATCGCCCCGAACACCAGCGGATCCACCGGCTTCACGCCGAACAGCAGTGCGCTCATGAGACGCGTGGTCAGCACGGCAACGACGACTCCGATCGTGACGCCGATCAGCACCACCTTGGCTCCCTGCGACACCACCTGACGCCGCACCACGCCTGCCGTCGCGCCCAGCGCCATGCGCACGCCGATCTCTCGCGTCCGTTCGGCCACTACATATGAAAGCACGCCGTACAGTCCCAGCGCGCCCAGCAGCAGCGCCAGCCCCGAGACGACGCCAAGCGTCAGCATCGTGAACGTGAGCTGCACCATGGACCGTTGCGCCAGGAACTCCATCGTGTATTCGCGATACACCGGCGCCTCTGGCGCCACCTGGCGCACCACATTCCGCACTTCGCCCTTCAGCAACTCGGCGCGCGACGACTTCACGACGTACGCCGGCGTTCCCCTCGCCCACGAGCTATCCGTCGGCCCCGTGAGAGCAAAGTAGAGCAGCTCCTCGCCTGCTAGACGCCAGTCGTACTGCTTCACGTCGTCAACGACACCCACGACCGTGAACGACGTCTGCGTGGACCGCCCTATTCTCGCCTGGAGGCTCTGTCCCAGTGCATTCTGACCGGGCCAGAGCTTCGCGGCCGCCGACCGGCTCACGATGACGCTGGTGTTCGGTGTGATCGCCTCGTCGTTCGTGAACGCGCGGCCGGCGAGCATGTCGATCCCCATGATCTTGAAGTAGTCGCCGGCACTGAACGTGAAGTTGACGCGGGTGCCCTCCGACTCTCCGGTCGTGTTGGCGGTGCGGACTCTGGTGCCGTTCGTTCCTTCGTCGAGCGGAATATTCTCGACGATGCCGACGCCCGTCACACCGGGCAGCGCGCGCAACCGGTCCATCATGTTGAGGTGCAGCTGTCCCCACACCGGTCCGCGGTTGCCGAGCCCAGGCTGATCCGGCGCGTACTGGAACGTGTAGAGGTCCTTCGTGTCGTAGCCAGGGTCCACGCGGCGCAGCTTGTTGAAGCTCTGCACCAGCAGCGCCGAGCCGATGAGCAGCACGAGCGCCAGCGCCGTCTGTCCGACGACGAGCAGGTCGCGGCCCCAGTGGCGGCGTCCCGTCGACCCGCGTCCGCCCTCGCGCAACCGCGTGAGGTCAGGCGCCGACGCGCGCAGCGCCGGGACCGCGCCGCACGCGAGCGCCGTGAGCACCACGAGCGCGAACGCCGCGGTCACCGTCCAGCCGTCGACTCCCGCGAGTCCGATGCGCGGAATGCCCTGGGGCGCCGCGCCCAGGAACAATGGCAGCGTCAACTTTGCGATGAGGATCGCGAGACCACCGGCTGCCAGCGCGACGAGCGCCGCCTCGGCCATCTGCAGCCTGACCAGCTGCGCTCGCGACGCGCCGATCGCGCGACGGATGGCCATGTCGCGGCGGCGTCCCTCGGCGCGGACGAGGAAGAGATTGGCGACGTTGGCGCACGCGATGAGGAGCACGAAAGAGACCGCGCCGAGCAGAACCCAGAGCGACGTCCGCGTGGTTGGGCCGATGATGCGGTCGAGGACCGGGTCCACCAGCGCGCGGTGCTTCTCGATGATTCGCGCGTATGTCGGCGGGCCGCCGAAGCGGGCGGGCAGCTCCTTCGAGATTGCGGTCAGCTCGTTGGCGAGCTGCTCGCGGGTGACGCCGGGCTTCAGCCGCGCGATCAGCGGACCGCCGAAATTCCCGGGACGTATCTGATCGAGCAGGATGGGACTCGCCACCCACAGCAGCGTATTCTCGCTGGGAATCCGGAAGTCGGCCGGCATGACGCCGATGACCACCTTCATGCTGTCGGACACGAAGAACGACTTGCCGATCACCGCTGGATCGCGTCCGAACCAGTCGCTCCAGAGCTTGTCGCTGAGGAGCACGACGTCGTCGCCATCCTCGGGGACGGGCAGACGCCCCAATTGCGGCCGGACGCCCAGCGTGGAGTACATCTCGTTGGTGGGCCACGCCATCGAGATGCGTTCGACGCGCTTGTCCGTGCGGAACGTGGACGTTCCCGCGATGAACGTGAAGATGCCGTCGAGGAGCTTCGAACGCTCCTTGTAGTGGACGTAGAACTCC
This sequence comes from Gemmatimonadaceae bacterium, assembly GCA_035758925.1. Lineage (GTDB taxonomy): Bacteria > Gemmatimonadota > Gemmatimonadetes > Gemmatimonadales > Gemmatimonadaceae > DASPMP01. The sequence continues at coordinate 3,189 of DASTVV010000047.1, read as the reverse complement.
GTGCCAAGCCCGAACCGCTCGGACAGATCCGAGCCCGGCGCGGTGCCGCTGATGGCCACGAGGCGGTCCGCGTTCTGGAACGGCAGCGGCTTGATGATGACGTTGTTGACGACGCTGAACATGCCCGTCACGGCTCCGATCGCCAGCGCGAGCGTGAGCACGCAGATGACCAGGAATCCCGGCGTACGCAGGAGCGCGCGCCATGCATGCCGGACGTCGCGCAACCAGTCCTGAACCGCCGCGAACCGCTGCGCGTAATAGAAGCGGTCCTCCGCGACGCTGACGTTGCCGAAGTTCCGGCGCGCGGCTCGCTCCGCATCCTCGCGCGAGAGCCCCTGGGCGCGAAGCCGTTCGGCTTCGAGCTCGATGTGGGCGCGCACCTCGTTCTCGAAGTCGCGTTGGGAGCGGCGGCCGAGCATCAGGCGTTCTCCGGCGTGGGGCCCATGTCCATGACGCGGGCGATGGATTCGACGAGACGGTTCCAGCGTCCCGTCTCGACTGTGAGCTGCCTGTGGCCAGTGGCCGTGAGCGAGTAGAAGCGCGCGCGGCGGTTGTTCTCGGACGTTCCCCACGCGCCCTTGATCCAGCGGCGCTGCTCGAGGCGCTGGAGCGCGGGGTAGAGCGATCCGTGGTCGACCAGCAGCGTGTCGCCGGACCGGGTGAGGATGGCCATCGCGATGCCGTGGCCGTGGTGCGATCCGAGCGCGAGGATCCGCAGGATGAGGAGATCGAGCGTTCCCTGGAGGAGCGCGTCGCGGGGCGTGGCTTCTGTTCTGGTTGGCATTCTACCAGAGTGTAGGGCGACGTCTGGTAGATTGTCAACTAGAAGAGACGGAGCCCTTCATGGCGACAGGATACGCGTCTACATCTTGATGTGCTGATCATGGGATTGTGAAGGCGTCGCACGCGCATCCCTTCTTCGTCGCCGAAGCACTCGCATTGGACTACCGCGCAGCCCGCGCGAAGCGGGGTGCCGGTAGCGACACGTAGACGCCGACGCCGCGCTGCATCGGTGCGACGCCGATGCGCAGTGGAAGATTCACGACCTCCCAGCGCGGCGGCACCAGCGCGTATCCGATCGCATACCCGATCGCGCCGAAGCCGAGTGTCACCAGGGAGAGCATTGAGAATGGTTCCGAGTCGTCCTCGTCGTCCTCGTCGTCATGGTCGGACTCGTCGTCCTCCTCGAGGTACTGGCACAGCCTCGGGTTGTCCACGCACCATTTGACGTAGACCACGGCCGCACCCGCGGCGGTGAGGGTGCCGAACACCATCCCGGTCGCCTCGGCGTCCTTCCCCTGGCGATACACCTCGAGTGCGGTGATGTCGTTCACCGCGAATCTGAGCGAGGCCGCGGTGTCCCGGTCGACGACCATCGAATCCGCGTCGATCCACGCAACCTTGCCGATCGCAAGGCGCTGCTCCGGCTGCGATGTCGAGACGCGAACCTGGACGCCGGTCCTGATGCGCGGGTCGAACTGGGCGAGCGCGGACGTTGGCCCGACGACCAGCAGAAGCAGCAGGATGAACCCGCGCACGATGCTCTCCGATGTTGGCCGCCAGGCCATCAGCCAGAGGCACGCCAGCGCTCCCGCGTTCGTTCATCTCTTGGCGCGAGTTGCACTTGGATGCAAGTCGCGAGCAACACACCAGGTGCCGGTGTCACCCCGGGATGACAAACGCCGTGTCCGTCCGGATCACTCCTTGCGCGGATTCAGCTGATCGGCGGCGTACTGGATGGCAAACGCGTGCACGTCCTTCACTTCCTCCGGCGCGTCGATCCAGGGGAAGAGCGCATCGCCGTATTCGAGCTTCGCCTGATGCTCCGCCTCCGCCGCGCTGGAGTGCATGGTGTCTCCGCACAGCTCCCCGTGAGCCGTATACCGGAAGAGCATCGCGCCCTCTTTCTCCGCCACCAGCACGACCACGTCCGCGTCCGGGAGCATGCGATCGGGCGCGAGTGGAAACCCGCCGGTGTGTACAGCGACCCGGCGACTCCCGATCGGGCCCACCAACGCGACACGGCGAATCCGCGACTCGAACATGGCTCCAAAGTACGCCTGGGAGGGCGACCGCGCGAGCAGCGGCGAGCAATGGGGTCTCCCAGAGCGGACCGTCTGGAGGCGGAGGCGGACGCCCGCCGACGCCGACAGCCAGCGAGCGACCGAGGAGCGCAGCGTGGTCCGCGCGGGAGACCCCATGCTCGGAGCGTGGTCCGCGCGGGAGACCCCATGCGGGCGATCTTGACATCACCAGTGGGAGTGCCATATATGTGGCATCACCACATATGGCAGCCACCACGATGCTGGAACTGGCGATGAAGAAGGGCAGCGCGGAGCTCCTGATCCTCGCGCTCCTGGAGCAGCAGCCTCGACACGGCTACGAGCTCAGCAAGCTCATCGCCTCGCGCTCCAAGGGCGTGCTCACGTTCCATGCTGCCTCGCTCTATCCGCTGCTCGTTCGGCTGGAAGAGCGGGGCCTCATCGCGGGCCGCTGGGTGGAGAAGGCCGGGCAGCGCCGCCGCCGCTACTACCGCATCACGACTGAGGGCAAGGACGTCCTCTCCAGCCAGCGCCGCTCGTGGAAGGAATTCTTCGCCGCGATCAATCGCGTCGCGGGGGTGCAGAATGCCTGAGTTCAAGCCCGAGATCCGGAACCGGCTCGCGTCGATGAGGCTCGAGCCCCAGCGCGAGGCCGAGCTCGTGGAAGAGCTGGCCCAGCACCTCGACGACTTCTACGCCGAGCAACGTGCCAGAGGATTGGGTGAGGACGCGGCGCGCGTCGCGACGCTCGCCGAGCTCTCTGGCCTGGAGACGCACGCGCCCGAGCTTCGGCGCCGAGCCGGCACCCAGCGGCCCAACGTACAGCTTGGCTCGACGCGTCCGAGACTCCTGGAGACCATGCTCCACGACGTGCGCTTCGCACTGCGCACGTTTCGGACGAATCCGGCGTTCGCGTCCGTCGCCGTGCTCACCTTCGCCATCGGCATAGGCGCGTGCACGCTGATGTTCAGCGCGGCGAACGGCGTGCTCCTGCGCCCGCTTCCCGACCCGGAACCCGACCGACTCGTCGCGGCCTGGGGCACCGCACCGCAAATGGGGCTGCCCGAGGTGAATGTGCCCACCGGACTGTTCGAGGTCTTCCGCACACAGACGCGCACGCTCGCGAAGCTCGCCGCGTGGGGACATA